>NZ_JAKRGC010000138.1 GCF_022347745.1 Streptomyces sp. OfavH-34-F | reverse complement strand
CCGACCGGCCGGAACCCGCCGGGGACACGGCCCCCGCCGACGAGGTCCGGGCCGAGACGGACCCGGCTCCCGCGACGGCGGCCGACGCCGACGCCCCCGAAGCCCCCGACGCCGAGGCGGCCCTCCCGGCGCCGGACCCGGGCGAGGCCGTTCCCGAGCCCGTCGCGATCGGCGCCACCGAGCACCCCGCCGTCTCGTACGTGCTGCACGTCAACGGCGCGGACCGGCCCGTCGCGGACGCCTGGATCGGCGAGTCGCTGCTCTACGTGCTGCGCGAGCGCCTCGGGCTCGCCGGGGCCAAGGACGGCTGCTCGCAGGGCGAGTGCGGGGCGTGCAACGTCCAGGTGGACGGGCGGCTCGTCGCGTCCTGCCTGGTCCCCGCCGCCACCACCGCCGGCAGCGAGGTCCGCACGGTCGAGGGCCTGGCCGTCGACGGGGAGCCCTCCGACGTGCAGCGGGCGCTCGCCGACCGGGGTGCCGTCCAGTGCGGTTTCTGCATCCCCGGCATGGCGATGACCGTGCACGACCTCCTGGAGGGCAACCACCGCCCCAGTGAGCTGGAGACCCGCCGGGCGCTGTGCGGCAACCTCTGCCGCTGCTCCGGCTACCGGGGCGTCCTGGAGGCGGTCAACGAGGTCATCGCGGGCCGGGAGGCCGCCGCCGAGGCCGCGGCCGAGGCGACGACCGCGCCGGCGGAGCCGGACGAGGTCCGCATTCCCCATCAGGCGGTCCACCAGCAGCAGGACGGAGGCATGGCGTGAGCAACGACGCGGCCGGCGCCACCCCCACGACGATCACCATCCCGTCGTCGGCCGGTCCCGGCACACCGGAGGCCGAGCGGCCCCGGCTGGGCATCGGCGCCTCGCTGCCGGCGGCGGACACCCGCGCCAAGACCGAGGGCACCTTCCCCTACGCCGCCGACCTGTGGGCCGAGGGCCTGCTCTGGGCGGCCGTCCTGCGCTCCCCGCACGCGCACGCCCGCATCCTGTCCATCGACACCTCCGCGGCCGCCGCGATGCCCGGCGTACGGGCGGTCGTCACCCACCAGGACGTGCCGGGCGAGGCACTGTACGGGCGCAAGGTCGTGGACCGCCCGGTCTTCGCCGCCGACCTGGTCCGCCACCACGGCGAGCCGATCGCGGCCGTCGCCGCCGACCACCCCGACACGGCCCGGCTGGCCGCCGCCGCCATCGCCGTCGAGTACGAGGTGCTGGAGGCGGTCACCGACCCGGAGAAGGCCTTCGCCGCCGAACCGCTGCACCCCGACGGCAACCTCGTCCGCCACATCCCGCTGCGCTACGGCGACCCGGAGGCGACGGGCGAGGTCGTCGTGGAGGGGCTGTACCGCATCGGCCGCCAGGACCCGGCCCCGATCGGCGCCGAGGCCGGGCTCGCCGTGCCCCGGCCGGACGGCGGGGTGGAGCTGTACACCGCCTCCACGGACCCGCACACCGACCGCGACCTGGCCGCCGCCTGCTTCGGGCTGGAACCCGAGCGGGTCAAGGTCGTCGTCACCGGGGTGCCCGGCGCGACCGGCGACCGCGAGGACCCCGGCTTCCAGCTGCCGCTGGGGCTGCTGGCCCTGCGCACCGGCTGCCCGGTGAAGCTGGCCGCGACGCGCGAGGAGTCCTTCCTCGGCCACGCCCACCGCCACCCCACGCTGCTGCGCTACCGCCACCACGCGGACGCCGGCGGCCGGCTGGTCAAGGTGGAGGCCCAGATCCTGCTGGACGCGGGGGCGTACGCGGACGACTCGTCGGAGTCGCTGGCCGCCGCGGTGGCCTTCGCCTGCGGCCCGTACGTCGTCCCGCACGCCTTCATCGAGGGCTGGGCCGTGCGGACGAACAACCCGCCGTCCGGGCACGTCCGGGGCGAGGGCGCGATGCAGGTGTGCGCGGCCTACGAGGGCCAGATGGACAAGCTGGCGGCCAAGCTGGGCATCGACCCGGCCGAGCTGCGGATGCGCAACGTCCTGGCCACCGGGGACATCCTGCCCACCGGCCAGACCGTGACCTGCCCCGCCCCGGTCGCCGAACTGCTCACCGCCGTACGCGACTTCCCGCTGCCCGCGCTGCCCAAGGACGCCCCGGAGGACGACTGGCTGCTGCCGGGCGGACCCGAGGGCGCGGGGGAGCCGGGCGCGGTGCGGCGCGGCGTCGGCTACGCGCTGGGCATGGTCCACATGCTCGGCGCGGAGGGCACCGACGAGGTCTCCACGGCCACGGTCCGGGTCCAGGACTCGGTCGCCACGGTCATCTGCGCGGCCGTCGAGACAGGCCAGGGCTTCTCCACGCTGGCCCGCCAGGTGGTCCAGGAGACCCTGGGCGTCGAGGAGGTGCACGTCGCCGCCGTGGACACCGACCAGCCGCCGGCCGGTCCGGCCACCCACGGCCGCCACACCTGGGTGTCGGCCGGCGCGGTCGAACGCGCCGCGAAGATGGTCCGCACCCAGCTCCTCCAGCCCCTGGCCCACAAGTTCGGCATGTCCACGGAGCTGCTCCAGATCGCCGACGGCAAGATCACCTCGTACGACGGGGTGCTCTCCACGACGGTGTCGGAGGCGCTGGACGGCAAGGAGCTGTGGGCCACCGCGCAGTGCCGCCCGCACCCCACCGAGCCGCTGGACGAGTCCGGGCAGGGCGACGCCTTCGTGGGCATCGCCTTCTGCGCGATCCGCGCGGTGGTGGACGTCGACATCGAGCTGGGCTCCGTACGCGTGGTCGAGATGGCGGTCGCCCAGGACGTCGGCCGGGTCCTCAACCCGGCCCAGCTGGCGACCCGCATCGAGGCGGGCGTCACCCAGGGCGTCGGCGCCGCCCTCACCGAGAACCTGCGCACCGCCCGCGGCCTGGTCCGCCACCCGGACCTGACCGGCTACGCGCTGCCGACCACGCTGGACGCGCCGGAGATCCGCATCGTGAAGCTGATCGAGGAGCGGGACGTGGTGGCGCCGTTCGGCGCGAAGCCGGCCTCGGCGGTCCCGGTCGTGACCTCCCCGGCCGCCGTGGCGTCGGCGGTCCGCGCGGCGACGGGCCGCCCGGTCAACCGCCTCCCGATCCGCCCCCAGGCGGCGGTGGCCACCGCCCAGGGCTGACCGGCCGGGCCCGGCCCCGGAACGCCGAACCGCCCGCCCCGGACACGGGGCGGGCGGTTCAGTGTTCGGAGACCGTGACCGGATTCGAACCGGTGTAACTCGAGTTGCAGTCGAGCCCCTGAGCCTCTCGGGCACACGGTCCTGCGTGTTCTCGCACCACCGACCGTAGGCGCGGCCGAGGGGGCGCTCAAGGGCGCGGTCCGGCGTGCCACACGACTGCCATGCGCCGTTCACATCCGGCGCGCGGGAGTAGGACCAGAAGCGTAGGACGGCCGGGACCTCCGACAGGGTTCACCTCGCGTTTCGCCCCTTACTCTTGGCTCATGACCGCCCTGGAACCACGGGACGCCGATGTCCCGCGCCTCATCGAAGACCTGGACGCCCCCGGCGTCGCGAAGCCCGCGCCGCCGGAGGGCGTCCTCGGGCGGACGTACCGGGCGCTCAGCATCGGCATCGTCTCCGTGGTCTTCCTGATCGCCTTCGAGGCGACCGCCGTGGGCACCGCGATGCCGGTCGCCGCGCGCGAACTGCACGGCATCCCGCTGTACGCGTTCGCGTTCTCGGCGTACTTCACCACCAGCCTCTTCGCCATGGTGCTGTCCGGGCAGTGGGCCGACCGGCACGGCCCGCTGGCGCCGCTGGCCGCGGGGATCAGCGCCTTCGGGGCGGGGCTGCTGCTGTCCGGGACCGCGGGCACGATGTGGCTGTTCATCGCGGGGCGCGCCGTGCAGGGGCTCGGCGGCGGGCTGGTGATCGTCGCGCTGTACGTGGTGATCGGGCGGGCCTATCCGGAGCGGCTGCGGCCCTCGATCATGGCCGCGTTCGCCGCGAGCTGGGTCATCCCCTCGGTCGTCGGGCCGCTGGCCGCCGGCAGCGTCACCGAACACCTGGGCTGGCGGTGGGTGTTCATCGGCATCCCGGTCCTGGTGGTCTTCCCGCTGGCGCTGGCCCTGCCGGAGATCCGGCGGAAGGCGTCCGGGCCCGCCGACCCGGCGGTGGCCGCGGAGGGGTTCGACCGGCGCCGCATCGCGCTCGCGCTGGCCATCTCGCTGGGGGCGGGGCTGCTCCAGTACGCCGGCCAGGAGCTGACCTGGCTCTCCCTGCTGCCGGCGGTCGCCGGGGCCGCGCTGCTCGTCCCGGCGATCCGGGGGCTGCTGCCGCACGGCACCTGGCGCGCCGCGCGCGGGCTGCCGGCGGTGGTGCTGCTGCGCGGGGTGGCCGCCGGTTCGTTCATCGCCGCCGAGTCGTTCGTGCCGCTGATGCTGGTCACCCAGCGCGGCCTCTCCCCGACCCTGGCGGGCCTCTCGCTGGCGGCCGGCGGCGGCACGTGGGCGCTGGGCTCCTACGTACAGTCCCGGCCCCGTGTGGAGCCGTACCGGGGGCGCCTGATGGTCGGCGCGATGGTCCTGGTCGCGCTCTCCGTCGCGGCGGCCCCGGCGGTGCTGATCGACGCGGTGCCGGTGTGGACGGTGGCGGTGGCCTGGGGGTTCGGCTGCTTCGGCATGGGCCTGGTCATCGCGTCCACCAGCGTCCTCCTGCTGAAGCTCTCCGCCCCCGAGGAGGCGGGCGCCAACTCCGCCGCCCTCCAGATCTCCGACGGCCTCTCCAACGTCCTCCTGCTGGCCGCCGGCGGAGCCGCGTTCGCCGCCCTGGGCGGCGGCACGATGGACGCCGCCCACGAAGCCGCCACCACCACCTCCCACCCGGCCGCCTTCGCGGTGGTCTTCTTCCCGATGGCCGCGGTCGCCCTGGCAGGCGCATGGGTGGCGGCCCGGGTACAGGAGCGCTGAGTGGTACCAGATTGACCCCACCCGGCGGTACCGTTTTGGTATGGCCATGAACCTGCGTCTCCGCGACGACCAGACGGAAGCCCTCAAGCAGCGTGCCGAGCAGGAGGGCGCCAGCATGCACGCCATCGTGCTCAGGGCCGTGGACGACTATCTGGCCCGTACGGCTCAGCAGGCGATCGTCCGCCGCACGGCGCAGGAGCAGGCGGCCAAGTGGAGCGAGCTCATGGAGCGGCTCAAGTGAGCTGTGTCTATCTGAGCTCCGAGGACGTTCTCGTCATTGCCGAGCACGCCTGTCCGGACATGCGGATCGTGCTCCGTGACGCCGGTCTCCTGGAGTCGGCGGTCCACCGGCCCTCGGCCGCCATGTTCGGCCAGGAGGCATACCCGGACGTCCTCGGGAAGGCGGCCGCGCTGCTTCAGTCCCTGTCCCTGTCGGTCAACCGCCCGTTCTTCGACGGGAACAAGCGGACCGCCTGGCTGTCCTGCGTGACCTTCCTCGCCATGAACGGGGTCGACCTCCGGCCGGACATCGACGCGGCGGAACGCCTGGCCATCGCGGTCGCGACGGGTGAGGTGGACGAGCTGAAGGCCATCGCCGACGGACTGCGCGACCTGATGAGCCACCCCGTGTGAGAGCCGTCGCACTTCCGC
This sequence comes from Streptomyces sp. OfavH-34-F, assembly GCF_022347745.1. Taxonomy (GTDB): domain Bacteria; phylum Actinomycetota; class Actinomycetes; order Streptomycetales; family Streptomycetaceae; genus Streptomyces. The sequence continues at coordinate 10,411 of NZ_JAKRGC010000138.1, read as the reverse complement.
GACGGGCGGGCCGGATCGCGGTGGTGCGGGGCGGGCTCACCGGTAGGGTGGCCCGGTTGTCGTATCGCGTCGGGCCGGTCCGGCCGGCGCGGGCAGCGCCCACGTACCCGAGAGACCCGAACCGGAGACCGTGACTACTACCGCCTCCCACCACCTCTCACCCGCCTTCCCCGGCCGCGCCCCCTGGGGCACGGCCGGCAAGCTGCGAGCCTGGCAGCAGGGCGCCATGGAGAAGTACATCCAGGAGCAGCCGCGCGACTTCCTCGCCGTCGCCACGCCCGGCGCGGGGAAGACCACCTTCGCGCTGACCCTCGCCTCCTGGCTGCTGCACCACCACGTCGTGCAGCAGGTCACCGTCGTCGCACCCACCGAGCACCTGAAGAAGCAGTGGGCCGAGGCGGCCGCCCGGATAGGGATCAAGCTCGACCCCGACTACAGCGCCGGTCCGCTGAGCAAGGAGTACCACGGGGTAGCGGTCACCTACGCGGGCGTCGGCGTCCGCCCGATGCTGCACCGCAACCGGTGCGAGCAGCGCAAGACGCTCGTCATCCTCGACGAGATCCACCACGCCGGGGACTCCAAGTCCTGGGGCGAGGCATGCCAGGAGGCGTTCGACCCGGCCACCCGCCGGCTCGCCCTCACCGGCACCCCGTTCCGCTCGGACACCAACCCCATCCCGTTCGTCGTGTACGAGGAGGGCGACGACGGCATCCGGCGCTCCTCCGCCGACTACACCTACGGCTACGGCAACGCCCTGGCCGACGGCGTCGTGCGCCCGGTGATATTCCTCAGCTACAGCGGCAACATGCGCTGGCGCACCAAGGCCGGCGACGAGATCGAGGCCCGGCTCGGCGAGCCCATGACCAAGGACGCCATCGGGCAGGCGTGGCGCACCGCCCTGGCGCCCACCGGCGAGTGGATTCCCAACGTGCTGAGCGCCGCCGACAAGCGGCTCACCGAGGTCCGCAAGGGCATCCCGGACGCCGGCGGGCTCGTCATCGCCACCGACCAGGAGTCGGCGCGCGCCTACGCGAAGATCCTCAAGAAGGTCACCGGCGAGACCCCCACCGTCGTCCTGTCCGACGAGAAGGCCGCGTCCAAGAAGATCGACAAGTTCAGCCAGGACGACTCGCGCTGGATGGTCGCGGTCCGCATGGTCTCCGAGGGCGTGGACGTGCCGCGCCTCGCGGTCGGGGTGTACGCCACCACCATCTCGACCCCGCTCTTCTTCGCCCAGGCCGTCGGCCGCTTCGTCCGCTCCCGCAGGCGCGGCGAGACCGCGTCCGTGTTCGTCCCCACCATCCCGATGCTCCTGGAGTTCGCCAACGAGATGGAGGTCGAGCGGGACCACGTGCTCGACAAGCCGAAGAGGGGCAGCGACGAGGACAACCCGTTCGCCGAGGAGGACAAGCTCCTCGCCGACGCCGAGCGGCTGGAGGACGAGGAGACCGAGGACCAGCTGCCCTTCGAGGCGCTGGAGTCCGACGCCGTCTTCGACCGGGTGCTGTACGACGGCGCCGAGTTCGGCATGCAGGCCCACCCCGGCAGCGAGGAGGAGCAGGACTACCTCGGCATCCCCGGCCTCCTCGAACCCGACCAGGTGCAGCTCCTCCTCCAGAAGCGGCAGACCCGGCAGATCGCGCACAGCCGGCAGAAGCCCGCCGCCGAGGCCGACCTGCTGGAGAAGCCCGCCCAGGAGCGGCCGGTCGTCACGCACAAGCAGCTCCTCGGCCTGCGCAAGCAGCTCAACACCATGGTGTCCGCCTACACCCACCAGAGCGGCAAGCCGCACGGCGTCATCCACACCGAGCTGCGCCGCGTCTGCGGCGGGCCGCCGAGCGCGGAGGCCACCGCCGGGCAGATCGAGCAGCGCATCAAGAAGGTCCAGGAGTGGGCCACCCGCATGCGGTGACACCCCGCCCGCTCCCCGTCCGGACAGCCGCCCAGGGCCCCGGCACCCTCCCCGCGAGGGTGCCGGGGCCCCTTCCGTGCCCGGGGGAGCCCCGAATGCGCCAGAAAAATTTTCACGGTGAGTTAACCGTGGTTCACATCCGGTCTACAGAGCGTCGCGACGACGTCAGCCGACATGGACGCGCGTAGATGGACGGTCCGGTGTCCGCGCGCCGCTGACCGGCGCTTATGCTCGTGCCGCGCAACGGGGTTGCCGGGGGCGCCCGGATTCTGGACGAGGTCTTCCGCTGAGCGGACTCGCTCGCTACTGTCCAAAAAATGTGAACGCCCCGTGGCAATGCCGCCGCGGAGCGCAGCCGGTGCCTTGGCCAGGCCGGCGGCCTCTCCGTGCGTCGCCTCCGGGACCGGTGGCGCACCTCCCACGGGACAGCCGCCGCCGCTCACCCACGGAGGAGAGGGCGTCGTGACCGCGGAAACCTCCCAGACGCTCGACAGAGGACTGCGTGTCCTCAAGCTGCTCGCCGACACCGACCACGGCCTCACGGTCACCGAGTTGTCCAACAAACTCGGCGTCAACCGCACCGTGGTCTACCGTCTGCTCGCCACACTCGAACAACACACCCTGATACGCCGGGACTTGGGCGGCCGGGCGCGGGTCGGCCTCGGCGTGCTGCGGCTGGGCCGCCAGGTCCATCCGCTCGTCCGGGAGGCGGCGCTGCCGGCGCTGCGCTCGCTGGCCGAGGACATCGGGGCCACCGCCCACCTGACGCTGGTGGACGGCTCCGACGCGCTGGCGGTCGCGGTGGTGGAGCCGACCTGGACCGACTACCACGTCGCCTACCGGGCGGGCTTCCGCCATCCGCTGGACCGGGGTGCCGCCGGCCGCGCGATCCTGGCCGCCCGCCAGAGGCCGGTCGCCGAGACCGCCTTCACCCTCACCCACGGGGAGCTGGAGGCGGGCGCGAGCGGCGCGGCGGCGGCGTTGATGGGCGTGACGGGGGTGGAGGGGAGCGTCGGCGTCGTCATGCTGGCGGACTCCGTGCCGGAACGCGTCGGCCCGCGCGTGGTGGACGCCGCCCGGGAGGTCGCGGACGCGTTGCGCTGAGGGCCGCACGTTAGATTGGGCGCGTGTTCACACCGCGCGCCCGCACCCTCGCCCTCGCCGCCCTGCCCGTCGCCGTCCTCCTCGGCACCGCCGCCTTCGCGCCGCTGCCGTTCACGCTCGCGCAGCCGGGAACGACCGCGAACGTGCTGGGCGACGACCACGGCACCCCCGTGATCAGCATCAAGGGCACCCCCACCCGCTCCACCGAGGGGGAGCTGCGGATGACGACGATCGTGGCGACGGGCCCCGAGGCGGACGTCGGCATCCGCGACGTCGTGGACAGCTGGTTCCGCGCCGACCGGGCCGTGATGCCCCGCGACTCGGTGTACCCGACGGGCGGCTCCGAGAAGGAGATCGAGCGGCACAACCTGGACGACATGGCGAAGTCCCAGGACGCCGCCGTGGACGCCGCGCTGAACTACCTGGGCCGCAAGCCCGGCTCCGTGGACGTCACCCTGCACCTGGCGGACATCGGCGGCCCCAGCGCCGGTCTCTTCTTCGCCCTGGGCATCGTGGACAAGCTCGACGGCGACGGCTCGGGCGGCGACCTCACCGGCGGCCGCATCGTCGCGGGCACCGGCACGATCGACGCGGACGGGGACGTCGGCGCGGTCGGCGGGGTCTCGCTCAAGACGCAGGCCGCCCGCCGGGACGGGGCGACCGTCTTCCTCGTGCCGAAGGCGGAGTGCTCGGAGGCGAAGGCCGAGCTGCCCGAAGGGCTGCGCCTGATCCCGGTGACCACGCTCAAGGGGGCGGTGGACTCCCTGCGCGCCCTGGACCGTGGCGGCAAGGTCCCGGGCTGCTGAGCCGGCGGCTCTAGGCGGTACGCGCGGCGCGCGCCGGGCCGACGGCGCCGGCCGGCAGCACGCGCAGGCCCATGCCGACCAGGGTCCAGCCGAGCCTGCTCCGCAGCTTGCGGCGCAGGGCCGTGCGGCGGGCGCGGCGGAGCTCGCGGACGTGCAGGCGCATCGCGGGGGAGTGGACGCGGTAGGGGGCGAGGTACGTGTCGCGGTTCATGGTGGTCGGTCCCTTCAGTCGGCGCGACGGGGGAAGACGTGCAGGTGGGCGCGGACCACGGCGGAACCCTCGGTGCCTTCGGGGACGCGGCCGCGGTAGCTGTTGATCAAGTCGTTGACCTTCTGGGCGAGTTCGAGGGAGAGCTCGGGTGTCAGCCGGATCTTGAAGTCGCTGATGCTGGAGCCCTCGTACCACTCGTGGGACCACTCGTGCAGCGTGCCGAGCCAGGTGCTCAGCTCCTGCGCGTGCAGGGTGGCGATCTCGTGCAGGACGACGCCCATGGCGCCGCGGACCTCGGGGTCGGCGTGCTGCATGAGGTCGGAGTCGAAGGCGGCCCCGGCATGTGCGGCCCGCCACCAGCGTTCCCGGCCCTTGCCGCGCGTCGGGTCGTCCTCGACGAAGCCGAACGAGGCCAGCTGGCGCAGGTGGTAGCTGGTGGCTCCGCTGGACTCGCCGAGCCGCTCGGCGACGCCCGACGCGGTGGCGGGGCCGTGCTCCCGCAGGGCGTTGAGCAGGCGGAGCCGCAAGGGGTGGGCGAGACCGCGCAGGGCGCGGGCGTCGATGTTCAGAACGCTGGGCTCGGCCGCCGTGGCGCTGCGGTCGTCGTGGGGTTCGCTGGGTGGCATGGCTCCACCGTAGAGTTGCAAAGAAGGTTTTGCAACGGGTTTTTGCAAAGAATCTTTGCATGCCTTCCCGGGGCTCAGCCCTCCTTGATGAAGCCCTCCTCGATCAGCCAGTCCTTGGCCACCTCGTGCGGGTCCTGGCCGTCCACGTCCACCCGGGCGTTCAGGTCCTGCGCGACCTCCGTCGTCAGCCGTGCGCTGAGGGGGTCGAGGAGGCCGCGGATCTCCGGGTACTTCTCCAGCGTCGGGGTGTGCACGACGGGCGCGGCGTTGTAGTTGGGGAAGAAGTGCTTGTCGTCCTCCAGCACCTCCAGGTCCATCGCCTTGATCCGGCCGTCCGTGGTGAAGACCTCGCCGAGCAGGCAGGAGCCGGACTTGGAGATCTGGGTGTAGATGATCCCCGCGTCCATCTTCTTGATGTTGGTGGCCGGCAGGGACATCCCGTACGCCTTCTCCATGCCGGGCAGTCCGTCGTCGCGCGAGGCGAACTCGTTCTCCACGCACACCGTCACCGCCGACGGGTTCTTCTTCGCCAGCGCGGCCACGTCGGAGAGCGTCCTCAGGTGGTACCGGGCGTTGTTGCGGCGGCTGATGGCGAGCGCGTACGTGTTGTTGAGGGTGGACGGCCGCAGCCAGGTCACCCCGTTGCGCAGGTCCGCGTCGCGCACCGCCTTCCACTGCTCCAGCGGGTCGGCGATGGGCTTCGCGTGCCCGAGGTACGTGATCCAGCCGGTGCCCGTGTACTCGTACTCGGCGTCCGCGTCGCCCTGGATGACCGCCTCGCGGGCGCTGATCGAGCTGGGCAGGTTCGTCCGGTCCAGGACCTCCGCCCCGGCCGCCTTGAAGATCAGCCCGATCATCTGGCCCAGGATGATGTTCTCGCTGAAGTTCTTCGAGGTCACGGTCAGCGAGGCGCCGTCCAGCGGCTGCCCCTGCCCGACCGACCCGGGCACCACGTCGTCCACCATCGGCGACCCGCTCTTGAGCCCGCACCCGGCCAGCACCAGGGCCAGCGCCGCCCCGCCTGCCAGGGCCGTACGCGCCCGCCGCGCCGCCCGCCGCGCCGCCCGCCGCGTCCTCATCGCCCCACCTCCAGGCCGCGCGGGGTGAGCGCCACCTCGGCCAGCGAGGCCAGCCAGTCCACCAGGAGCGCCAGCACCACCGTCAGGATCGACCCCAGCACCAGGACCGGCATGCGCTGGGTCTGGATGCCCGAGGTGATCAGGTCGCCGAGCCCGCCGCCGCCCCCGAAGGTCGCCAGGGTCGCCGTGCCGACGTTCAGGACGAGCGCGGTGCGCACCCCGGCCAGGATCAGCGGGACGGCGAGGGGGAGTTCGACCCGGGCCAGGGTGCCCAGGGCCGACATGCCGATGCCGCGCGCCGCCTCCACCATGCTCGGCTCGATCGCCCGGAGCCCGGCGACCGTGTTGGAGAGCACCGGCAGCACCGCGTAGATCACCATGCCGGTGATCGCCGTGGACGGGCCGATGCCGAGCCAGATGACCAGCAGGGCCAGCAGCCCGATCGCCGGGGTGGCCTGCCCGATGTTGGCGATCGCCGTCACGACGGGGGCCGCCCTGCTCAGGCCCCGCCGGGTCAGCGCGATGCCCAGCGGAATCGCGATCACCAGCACCCAGAACGTGGAGATCGCGGTCAGCCGCACATGCTGCCACCAGCGCACCTCGACCGTGTCGCCGGCCAGCGAGTTCTCCGCGATCGAGTCGAGGGAGACGTTCTCGATCCAGAGGTACGTGGCGACGAGCACCACCGCAAGGACCGCCGGGAGCACCACCAGCTTCCGCCAGGTGATCCGGCGCGGCGGCCCCGCCGGCGCCGGGGCGGGCTCCTCCTCCTCGTCGCGGAAGGCGTGGCCCTTGACGTCGTGCTCGCCCGGCGGACGCTCCCGGCCGGGCGCGGGGGAGGGGCCGGGCGCGGGTGAGGAACCGGGGGTCATGTGCCCGCACCGCCCTCCAGCTCCTCGGCGGTCCGGTGCTCGCGCAGTTCCTCCAGGTCGTGCTGGTGCTCGATGGCGGTGAGCCGGTCCGCCTCCAGGAGTTCGTGCACCGAGTTCATCAGGGTGTGCATGTCCACGACCCCGGTGAACTCGCCGCGCCGGCCGGTCACCGCGACCCGCCCGCCGCTGTCGGTGAGCACCGCCTCCAGCGCGTCGTGCAGCGTGGCGTCCCGCGTCACCGTGTCGTGGACGAGCTGCCCGGCCCGTGCCAGGGAGCCGCGCGCCCGCATCAGGTCGCCGCGCCGCAGCCACTTGTAGGGGCGGTTCCTGCGGTCCAGCATCAGCAGCTCGTTGTGCGGGCCGGAGCGCAGCTTGTTGAAGATCGACTGGAGCGGGTCGTCCACGGTGACGGTCGGGAAGTCGGCGATCTCCACCTCGCGCACCCGTGTCAGGTTGAGCCGTTTCAGCGCCGCGCCCGCGCCGACGAAGCCGGAGACGAAGTCGTCGGTCGGGTTGGTGAGGATGGCCTCCGGGGTGTCGAACTGCGCGATGTGCGAGCGCTCGCGCAGGACGGCGATCCGGTCGCCCAGCTTGATCGCCTCGTCGAAGTCGTGGGTCACGAAGACGATCGTCTTGTGGAGTTCGCGCTGGAGCCGGATCAGCTCGTCCTGGAGGTGGTCGCGGGTGATCGGGTCGACCGCGCCGAACGGCTCGTCCATCAGCAGCACCGGCGGATCGGCGGCCAGCGCCCGCGCCACGCCGACGCGCTGCTGCTGGCCGCCGGACAGGGCGCGCGGATAGCGGCCGTGGAACTCGCGCGGGTCGAGCCCGACCAGATCGAGCATCTCCTCCACCCGGTCCTTCACCCGCGCCTTGGACCAGCCCACCATCTTCGGGACCAGCGCGATGTTCTCGGCGACCGTCATGTGCGGGAAGAGCCCGGACGACTGGATCGCGTAACCGATCTTGCGGCGCAGCTTCACCGGGTCGATGTCGGTGACGTCCTCGTCGTCAATCCTGATCCGGCCGGAGGTGGGCTCGATCAGCCGGTTGATCATCTTGAGGGTGGTGGACTTCCCGCAGCCGGACGGGCCCACGAAGATCACCGTCTCGCCGGCCCTGATCTCCATGGACACGTTGTCCACGGCCGGGTTGGGGTTGCCCGGATAGCGCTTGGAGAGGTTCTCCAGCTCGATGGTGGCCCCGGACGCGGCGGCGCCGGCGCCGGGCGCGGGGCGCGGTGCGGAGGGTGCTGCGGTCTCAGACACGGATACCCCTCGGGATGGTGAGCCGCCCCAGCAGGACGTACGCGGCGTCGAAGAGGAGGGCGAGGACGACGATGCCGAGCGTGCCCGCGAGCACCTGGTTGATCGCGTTGGCGCTGCCCAGCGAGGCGATGCCGCGGAAGATCTCGTTGCCGAGGCCGGGCCCGGAGGCGTACGCGGCGATGGCGGCGATGCCCATCAGCATCTGGGTGGAGACCCGGATGCCGGTGAGGATCGGCGGCCAGGCCAGCGGCAGTTCCACCCGAAGCAGCCGCGCCGTACGGGACATCCCGATGCCCTTCGCCGCGTCCACCAGCGCCGGGTCGACGCCGCGCAGCCCCACGATGGCGTTGCGGACGACGGGCAGCAGCCCGTACAGCGTCAGGGTGATCACCGTGGGCGCGACGCCGAGACCGACCAGCGGGATGAGCAGACCGATGGCGGCCAGGGACGGAATGGTCAGCACGGTCGCCGTCGAGGTGATCGCCAGCGAGGAACCCCAGCCGCTGCGGTAGCTGACGACCCCGATCAGGACCCCCAGGACGGTGGCGATCACCATGCACTGGAAGACCGCGCTGACGTGCTGGAAGGCGTCGGTGAGCAACTGCTGGTGGCGGTTGGCCAGGTACTCCCAGAAGCTCACCGGCGCTCCTCGGCTCAGTCGGTGTCCTGCGCCGCCTGTTCGACGAGCGGGATGACGCGCAGGGGGACGGCGTTCTCCATGACGATGGCCGTGGAGGCCCGGACGATCCCATCAAATCCGACAACCCGGTCGATCACCCGCTGGAGATCCGCGTTGGACCGGGCCACCAGCCGGCACAGCATGTCCCCGTGCCCGGTGGTGGTGTGCAGCTCCAGCACCTCCGGCACCCCGCTCAAGTGCGCCCGCACATCGGCGCCTTGGCCCTGTTTGATCTCCAGCGTGGCGAACGCGGTGACCGGGTAGCCGAGGGCCGCCGGATCGACGTCCGGGCCGAAACCGCGGATGACGCCATTCGACTGAAGCCGGTCGAGCCGCGCCTGCACCGTGCCGCGCGCCACGCCCAGCCTGCGCGACGCCTCCAGGACCCCGATCCTGGGTTCGCGGGCCAGCAGCACGATGAGCCGCCCGTCCAATCGGTCGATCGCCATGCCCGGCCTCCGTCGGTGTGATGGTCATCATGTACAGATCGCCCGCCCATCATGACGAAGCGCTGTACAGGTTGACCAGTGATGACGGAAACTGTTGCGCACCTTGCGGAGCGGCGGGAACCTCGGGGCATGACAGAGACGATGCACAGCACCCCTGAGACGTCCAGGCAGGCCGACCCCTTCCCCGTCAAGGGGATGGACGCCGTCGTCTTCGCCGTGGGCAACGCCAAGCAGGCCGCGCACTACTACTCGACGGCCTTCGGCATGAAGCTGGTCGCCTACGCGGGCCCGGAGACCGGCAGCCGCGAGACCGCGAGCTACGTCCTCACCAGCGGTTCCGCCCGCTTCGTCCTCACCTCCGTGGTCAAGGCGTCGACCGACTGGGGCCACTTCCTGGAGGACCACGTCACGGCGCACGGCGACGGGGTCATCGACCTCGCCATCGAGGTGCCGGACGCCCGCGCGGCCTACGCGTACGCCGTCGAGCACGGGGCCACCGGCATCGAGGAGCCCTACGAGACGAAGGACGAGCACGGCACCGTCGTGCGCGCCGCCATCGCCACGTACGGCAAGACCCGCCACACCCTCGTCGAGCGCTCCGGCTACTCCGGCCCCTACCTGCCGGGGTACGTCGAGGCCTCGCCGATCGTCGAGCCGCCGGCCAAGCGCTACTTCCAGGCCATCGACCACTGCGTCGGCAACGTCGAGCTGGGCCGGATGAACGAGTGGGTCGCGTTCTACAACAAGGTCATGGGCTTCACGAACATGAAGGAGTTCGTGGGCGACGACATCGCCACCGAGTACTCCGCGCTCATGTCCAAGGTCGTCGCCGACGGCACGCTCAAGGTCAAGTTCCCGATCAACGAGCCGGCCATCGCCAAGAAGAAGTCGCAGATCGACGAGTACCTGGAGTTCTACGGCACCGCCGGCGTCCAGCACATGGCGCTCGCCACGAACGACATCGTCGCCTCGGTCAAGGCGATGCGCGCCGCCGGTGTGCAGTTCCTCGACACCCCGGACTCGTACTACGACACCCTCGGCGAGTGGGCCGGCGAGACCCGGGTGCCCGTGGAGACCCTGCGCGAGCTGAAGATCCTCGTGGACCGCGACGAGGACGGCTACCTGCTGCAGATCTTCACCAAGCCGGTCCAGGACCGCCCGACCGTCTTCTTCGAGATGATCGAGCGCCACGGCTCCATGGGCTTCGGCAAGGGCAACTTCAAGGCCCTGTTCGAGGCGATCGAGCGCGAGCAGGAGAAGCGCGGCAACCTCTGACGCGCCGGGCATGAGGAAGGGGCGGGCCGCGATCCGGCCCGCCCCTTCGCCGTCGCCCCCCTACGTCAGCCCCGTACGTCAGCCGGCGGCCGCCACCGGAGCGGCGGACGGCGCTGCGGGGCCCCCGCCC
>NZ_JAKRGC010000137.1 GCF_022347745.1 Streptomyces sp. OfavH-34-F | reverse complement strand
CCGCCCGGTGGAGCGCAGACCGCCGAGTCGCCGCGCAAGCGGGGCGCGGGCGGGCTGGTGGCCGCCGTGGTGGTGGCCGCCCTGGTGGCGGGCGGCATCGGCGGCGCCCTCGGCTTCTGGGCCGCGGACCGCAACAACGACTCCGGTTCGACGACGGTCTCGGCGTCGTCCGACCCGCAGGCCCTCAAGCGCGATCCCGGCACGGTCGCCGGAGTGGCCGCCAAGGCGCTGCCCAGTGTGGTGACGATCGAGGCGCAGGGCGGCAACGGCGAGGGCGGCACGGGCACCGGCTTCGTGTACGACAAGGAGGGCCACATCCTCACGAACAACCACGTGGTGGCCTCCGCCGCGGAGAGCGGCGAGCTGTCGGCGACGTTCTCCAACGGCAAGAAGTACGACGCCGAGGTGGTCGGCCGGGCGCAGGGCTACGACGTGGCGGTCATCAAGCTGAAGAACCCGCCGAAGTCGCTGACCCCGCTGCCGCTCGGCAACTCGGACCAGGTGGCCGTCGGCGACTCGACGATCGCGATCGGCGCCCCCTTCGGCCTGTCCAACACGGTCACCACGGGCATCATCAGCGCCAAGAACCGCCCGGTCGCCTCCGGTGACGGCAACGGCGGCAGCAACTCGTACATGAGTGCCCTGCAGACGGACGCCTCGATCAACCCCGGCAACTCCGGCGGCCCGCTGCTCAGCGCGAGCGGCGCCGTCATCGGGATCAACTCGGCGATCCAGTCGACCGGCAGCATCGGACAGAGCCAGGCCGGTTCCATCGGCCTCGGCTTCGCGATCCCGATCAACCAGGCGAAGAACGTCGCCCAGCAGCTCATCAAGACCGGCCAGCCGGTCTACCCGGTCATCGGTGCGACGGTCACGATGGACGAGAAGAGCGGCGGCGCCACCATCGCGGAACGGGGCGCGGGCGGCACGGACGCGGTCACGAAGAACGGCCCGGCGGCCAAGGCGGGCCTGCGGGCGGGCGACGTCATCACGAAGTTCAACGACACCGTCATCGACAGCGGCCCCACCCTGATCGGCGAGATCTGGACCCACAAGCCGGGCGACCGGGTCACCCTCACCTACGAGCGCGACGGCAAGACGGCCACGGCCGAAGTGACCCTGGGCGAGCGCAAGGGCGACAGCTGACCGGCTAGGCTGTTCCCCGCGCCGGACCGGTCCCACACCGACCGCCCGGCGCGGGGTGGGTTGCCCGAGCGGCCTAAGGGAACGGTCTTGAAAACCGTCGTGGCGCGAGTCACCGTGGGTTCAAATCCCACACCCACCGCTTGCAGGTCAGAGAACGCGCTGACCAGGAGGGGTGCTCCGACCAGGGGCACCCCTTCGTCGTGGGGGCCTGTCTCACCGTGCTTCGCCTATGTGCCACTTTGGATCATGGTGTGTGGACCAGGCGTGGACCATGCGCGGTACGCCTTGTCCTCGAATGTCTATCAGACAGACTTACAGATCCCGATCGGTTGGCAAACGTAAGATCCGGGTAGGGCCTGGTGCCCGGTCTGAACCGTGCGGGGAAGCCTACGTGTGGGCCTGTAGCCCCACATGGGTGTGTGGATAGCGTGACACGAAGCGAAGGTGCGGAAGTTGAGCAAAATCGTTGAGCAATATTGGTCTGGTGTTGCTCGTCGCCTCCAAGAAGAAGTAGACACCTTCAATAAGCTCATCGGTCATGCCGGCGAACAGGGAAGAGAGAATGAACTCTCCCTGGTCCGGCTTATGGAGAATCTCCTTCCCGCAAGCGTAGGGGTCGGTAGCGGGATGATTATCGACTCCTTCGGAGGCGTTTCAAAGCAGACCGACATCATCATCTTCAGCTCTGCCAGTCAGCCGTCTATCCTTGCTCAGACGAATCAAGCGATTTACCCCGTAGAGAATGTCCTCATGACTATCGAAGTGAAGACAACTCTCGATGAGGATGAACTTGCGGACTGCGCTGCCAAGGCTGTTAAACAGAGAGAGCTACGTTCCGCAACGGGAGCTGACGCGCCCCCGATGATGGTTCTTGCCTATAACGCCGCATCCATGCTGTCGACGGTTGCCGATCAGCTGCGGAAAGTCGAAGAAGCCGGCCGGGCTGACGCCTTGTGTGTCGTGAATCCGGGAATCCTGGCTGGGACATCGCTGCCTGGTACCTCAAGCACGGCCACCAAGTACGCGATTGGCCTGGCCGCGTTGCATTCTCTGGATGAGTCAGGGGACAGAATGTCAGGATCGTGGCAGAGGCCGGCGTCCGATGAGGCAGGAAGGGTCGCACTCCGAGGGGGAGTCCCGTACCCCATCGGTCGCACGAGCTTGAAGAAAGTGGACAGAATAATTGGCGAACCGGGACGAGCGCTTCTGATCTTCTGCTCGATCATCCTGGCTGAGCTGAGTAAGCGAGCTGGTTTGCCTGAGCCGACGCTCCAGCATTATATGCAAGGTGTGGCGTTGGAGCTCTTCGACCTCTAAATAAAGTCGGCCATGTTCATTGCCTGCAGCATTTCCGTTGCAGTCATTGATTCGAGACCAAGGCTGGGGCAGGCATCGCTCAGACACAGGCGATTGGGAAGTCCGAGTCGGTCCTCTGTCACAACGATGCATTGCCGTCCCGTGTCGGCATTCATCAGGGCAAGAGAGGCGACGATTACTTGTGTCTGTTCGCAGTCGTCGTCGAAGTCTGCAAGATCCTCGCAGGTCCCAAGCACTTCCTCTTGCCAGCCGTTGTCTACGCGGTAGTGCTTCCTGTGCGCTGATGCGGCCTTGATCCAGGTGTAGAGAAACTCACCTTCGGCGAACTTCTTGCAGTCTTGCAGTACCTGGTTCGGGAAGGTTAGGTTTCCGGCTGCCATCTCATCGGTTAGGCGATCGAAGAAAGAATATACGCGCTCCTCGGATGAGCAGAGTCCCGGCAGAGTCAGCAGTGCATGCGCATCTATGACGTACAGAGGCGGCATTACACCTCTTCTGCTATGCGCTGCTGGAGATTCCGGAGCTGTTCTCCATTTACATTGAGGTACTTGCGGGCGTCAATATCGTGCAACTTTCCGCGCTCGCGAGCTGCAAGCAGGAGTCGCGGGTAGGTGACGCCGTACTCGCGCATTCGAACCAGATGAGTAGTCTGAAGCTCTCCGCCGAATCCGGGTGCGTCGACTTCAAATGAACCCGAAGATACGACACGATATAGAGGCTGCGAAGCGATTCCGAGATGGATGAGCCGCAATGCGACACATTGGAAGCTCGCGCCGTAACGGTTAGAGATCCGTCGTACGGACTCGATGTCGTCATTCTCGACGCGAGTGATCTTGAGATACTTTGCGATGTACGCGCGCAGATGTTCTTCCGGGAGCAGGAAGGCTGCGGCGAATCTATCGCACCAGCGCTCCTCGGAATCCTCCGGCTGGTCGCATACAGCCTGCTCGTGAGAGATTAGGTGTCCGAGCTCGTGAAGCATCGTAAATGTGCGAGCGGCGGCTACCTGGCTGCTGTTATATGCGATCAAGGGCACTGTTTCGCTGTACAAGGAGAACCCTCGACAAGCGTCACTGTTCAGCGAGAGCTGCAGCACCATGATGCCTTGATCTTCGAGAGATCTGCGCACCATTTTAGTGACGGCCAGCTTACTGGTGGCCTTGACTTGATCGCTAACGTTCCAGTGCAGCCAAGTTTGAACGCTTTTGGCAGTCGCTTCTGGTGTTCCCTGGCGCGTAGGCAAAGTGGCAGGGTGATGCTCTTCGACTCTCTCGGCTGCCCAATTGGCGATCTTCTGTCGTCGCTCAGCGAGCCGGATTTCCGCCCTTTCCTCTGACGTTAGGGTTCTTACGCCGTGAGAGCCGAAGGGCTTGCGAAAAGACGCCCGCAGGGGTCGTTGCGCGGGAACGTGAGGTGAGAAGAAGAGAGACGTGGGTCGACGGAGAGTCTTTGCGATTTGCCGTAGTTGCGTCAGTCCAGGAGTCTCATCCCCAGTCATCCAGGAGTCGACCGTGGTCGGGTCTGTTCCAAGATCACCTGCGAGCTGCGTTCGGCTGGTGCCAGCCTGCTTCATCGCCCAGACGAGCACGTCTGGGTTGATGCGTTGCTTGATGGCTGCCATGTAACCAGCCTAGCTATTGGGCGTCTGAGGGTCATCACTTATGTCGTGCGTCTGGGTGCTCACAGGGCTAGCACGCATGCGCTACCTGCCCTGGTTGTGAGGCTGGGACTCCGCGCCTACTTGGCCTTCGGATCGACTGGGTCTGCCGCACGAACGGGTGACATCTGAACTGGCTTGCCGTGCATGGCAGGTGGGAAGGATTTTGCTGTGCCCAAGCCTTATCCCCAGGAGTTCCGCGAGGACGTCGTGCGGGTCGCGAGGAACCGCGGCCCGGGCGTCACTGTCGAGCAGGTGGCCGCCGACTTCGGCGTCCATGCGATGACGTTGTGGAAGTGGATGTGCCGCGCGGACATCGACGACGGAACGAAGCCCGGGACGACCAGCCAGGAGAGCGCGGAACTGCGGGAGTCGCGACGGAGAATCAAGCTGCTGGAGCAGGAGAACGAGGTCCTGCGGCGGGCGGCGGCCTATCTGTCGCAGGCGAACCTCCCGGGAAAAGGATCTACCCGCTCGTGATAGAGCTGGCCGGTTACGGGATGCCCGTCACGGTCGCGTGCCGGGTGCTGAAGCTCGCCAGACAGCCCTACTACCGCTGGCTCGCCGACCCGGTGACCTCAGCTGAGCTCGCCGAGGCGCATCGCTCGCACGCATTGTTCTCCGCCCACCGCGACGACCCGGAGTTCGGCTACCGCTTCCTGGCCGACGAGGCCCGTGACGCCGGAGCGGTCATGGCCGACCGCACCGCGTGGCGGATCGGCCGGGACAACCAACGGTGGAGCGTGTCGGCAAGAAACGCGGCCGGACAAAGAAGGCGGGCCCGCCGGTCTACGACGACCTGGTCAACCGGGCCGTCACCGCGACCGGCCCGAACCAGCTCTGGCTCACGGACATCACCGAACACCCCACCGGCGAGGGCAAGCTCTATCTCTGCGCGGTCAAGGGGGCCCGCTGGCGCGGGCCGCGCGGCGCGGCGGCCCCAGGCCGCCGCTGGCTCCATGCCTCCGCCAGCGCCCGCGACGGCCCCCGCCCACTCGCACCGCAAAGCCTGAGAAGCGGGCAGCCAGACCTGCGAAGTACCCCGCCAGCTTGTCCCACGGCGAGCACGGCCAGCAGGAGCGGGACGCCTGCCAAGTCCGCACCGGTCACCGCGGATCGACGTTCAACCAGCCGTGATCCGGTCGGCCCGCCTCCTGTCTATCCGTCAGGCGAGGCCGGCGGCAGCGCTCAGGCTGCAACGTGGCCGAGACCGTGACGGATTGGGGAAGCGTGGCCGGGGCCGGTGGGTGGTTGCTGGAGACACACATGGAGGGTGCTTGTTCGGCCGCCCCCGCTGTCGTGGCTGACTTCTGTGACTGAGGTCGCCAACGGCATGGCAGCCGACCAGAGAAGGTGGGGCTGTCAGGAGCTATGCGGACATGGTGTAGGTGAAGCCGAGGGAGGTGAGTCCTTCGGTCTGGCAGAGGTGGTCGGAGGGGCCTTCGACCTCAGTCTGGAGGAGTTGGTAGGCGGCGCCGTGGGACTGGCCCCAGTGCATCGCCGCCCGCCACAGGATGCGTCCCAGGCCCTGGCCTCGGGCCTCGGGCAGAACGGCGAAGTACTGGGGCATGAGTTGGGGGCGTCCGATGGCATCGGGGAGCACCTCCATGGGGCCGATCGCGCCCACGACGCGGTCCTCGACGGCGGCGGCGATGACCGGGCCGCACCGGCCGGCCTGCATCTGGGTGTGGAGGAAGGCCAGGCCATCGCGCGCCATGGCCTCGGCGAACGGGGCGAAGGTCTCCTGCACGGCGGCCGGCCAGGCGGTGACGGACCGGACCGGACCACCCGGGTCGGGGCAGGGGCCGACGGTGAAGTCCTTCAGCTGGATGCGGGTGCCCCGCGGGTGTGTGGTCTCGGGGCCGAGGGGGCGTACGACCCGGGCGCTGACCACGTCGTGCACGGCCGCGAGTTTTGCGGCCAGCTCGGCGGCCTCATCCACGATGGTGTCGCGGAGCCCGTAGGCGAAGACTTTCACAGTGCCGCGTCCGCGCCGGGTGAGAGTGGGGATGAGGGTGTGCTCGCGCTGGTGAACCACGTCTTCGCGGAGGACTTTCTCGTCCTTCTCGCCGCCCCAGCGCCGGTCCTTGTCGTAGGGCAGGAAGTCTCCGGTGTCGGCCGCTCGCAGGGTGTCCTCGAACACGCCGACGGTCAGGGCATCGGGGTGGACGGGACCGAGAGTCGGCACGATTGGCGCGGTCAGCACGGGCCGCAGCCAGTCCCAGCGGAAGAACATGAGCGGCACCCTAGCGGTGGGACGGGCAGGGCTCAGGCCCCAACGCGAGTACGCCGGGGCCTGAGCGGAGTTGACCGGATCGTGTCGGTCAGTGGGGGTTGTCGTCCCCGGCGTCGCAGAAGCACTCCGCGCTCTCCACGATCACGTCGAGGTCCTGGACGGCGGTGATCGACGCGGTTGCGACGGGCGGGGCGGCGCGGCGGGCCGAGGTCGGCGGGCCGGGGAGGATGGTCACCGGTACGGGCGGGGTCATGAGGCGTTCTCCTTGTCTCCGTGCTGGCAGTAACTGTGCAGCGGCGCCTTGGCCTCCTGGTAGTGCTTGGCCAGGGGGCGGCAGACCCGGCAGGTGCCGGACAGGGCGCAGCCCTCGCACCCTCCGGTGCGAAGCATGAGGCGGTCGGCAATGGCGCCGAGCCGGGTGAGACCGTCGATGCCCTCGGTCATCAGGTCGATCTGGTCGTCACGGCCGACCTTGCAGATCGAGACCTTGGCGTGCGGGTCGGCGTGGAAGAAGGTGTGACCCGCGTTGCAGCCGGCGAACGGCTTGCGCTGCCGCAGGTGGGCGGCGGACTGGGCGAGCAGTGGCTCTCCGCCGCCGTAGATCGTGGGCGTCATGTTCGTGTACGCGTGGTTCTCGACATTCCACTCGTCGGCGAGGGCGGCCATCTCGTCGGCCTCGGAGGCGTTGTCCTCGGTCACCACGACGTTGATCCGCAGCGGCAGGCCCGCCTCACGGGCGGCGTCCATGCCGCGCCGGAACGCTTTCCACGCCCCGCGGCGCTGGGTGAGCGTGTCGAAGGACTGCTCACTCGCCCCGTACATGCTGACCACCAGGCGGTACGGCGGAGAGTCCCGGAAGAGCTTCAGGAGGTCCGGCCGCCAGAGCAGGGAGCCGTTGGTGGAGATGGTGAGCATCATCCCGGCCCGCCAGGCGTAGCGGTAGGCGCCCTGGAAGTGGGGATCCATGGTGGGCTCGCCGCCGGTGATCTGGAGCCAGAGGACGCCGGCCTCGCGCATGATGTCAAGGAGTCGCACCTTGCCCTCCCAGCCGAGGCCGGAGAAGGGCCGCTCGCCGAGGTAGCAGTGCTTGCAGCCGAAGTTGCAGCCGAGGTTGATCTCCCAGGACGCCCGGCAGTAGCCGTACGGGGACGGCTCGCGCACCAGCACGGTGCCCTGCGTGGTCTGGCCACTCAGGTCCAGGCCCCACACGTCGGCGGCGGTCTGTACCGCCCAGGCGGGAAGCGACTCACCGTCGGTGGCGGCCTGGCGCAGACCTTCGAAGTGGTCGGCGGAGATGCGGGCGCCGGCCCGTGCTCCCGGCTTGAGGAGAAGGTGCCCGTCGAGGAACGGGGAGGCGATCAGAGCGTGGGCCATCGGTGGCCCTCCTTCCGGATCACGGAGCGGGACAGCACATGGGACTCGTGGCGGTCGACACGGCAGTGGATCTCGCCCAGCCCGTTGCAGGTGCCGCAGGTCTTGCCGGACGAGTTGGCGCCGCTGCCACCGCAGTCCCCGCACTGTTCGTTGCGAGGCGAGCGGGGGTGCCGGGTCTTGTACGGGCTCGCGATCAGCTGGGGCACGAGACCTCCTCCTGGTTGTCTTCCCAGGTGTGCTGCTTGGCGTGGTTGGCGAACAGACAGCAGCCCTCACCGTCGGATCCCGGGGCGGCCACCGGGCAGTCAGGGAGTACGACGAGCTGCGCCCTGTTTGTTTCGTGCCAGCGGAGCCACAGCGTGGTCCCGTATGCGCCGGCGTCGGTGAGGAGACCGAAGTGCTCACCTTCCTCGTGCGCAGACAGCTGGCACTGCACGGTCCTGTCGATGTACGGGGCGGCCGACTTCTCCCGCGCTTCCCGTGCCAGGTCGAGGGGCACCCCGCGCCAGTGCCCGCACCGCATCACGCCATCCGGAAGGACGCGACGGCGTTCCGGGTCTGCTGTGAGCACCGGGGCAGACGCAGGGCGAGTAGCAGCCCGGGTTCTCCGGGACCACCGGGTCCTCGCCCACGCGTACCTCCGTGAGAGGCCCCCACGTCTGGCCGGAGTCGCGGGAGACCCGCAACGTCATCCGTACGTCGTCCTGTCCGTTCGCCATGGCCAGGAGCATCGCGATCCACGGGACCGGCCAGAAAGGCCAAGCGGATTACCCAACTTGGGTAGCATCACCCTCGGTTGACCAAGTGCAGCGATCCGTAGTCCTCATGCCGGAGCGTGCCCGATGCCCGAGCCATCTCGCTCGAAGGAACTCCCGGTCAGCCTGCTCACGGACCCAGTGATGATCGAGGCATGCCAGGCCAGAGACTTCGGCCGCATCTTTCAGCTGGTGAAGGCACGGGCAGGCATCTATCCGTCGATGGTCGCGCGTCGCTGCGACCTGACCCCGAGCCGGGTGGGCGAGGTGATCGCGGGGCGCCGGCAGTTGCTGCACATGGACGTGATCGAACGGATCTCCGACGGACTGCGCATCCCTGGACACATGCTCGGACTCGCCCGACGCTCCTGGGAGACACCGCCCAGCCTGACGGTCGCTCCCCGCCAACCTGCCGAGTTGCCAGCCTCAGCCATCGAACCGCTGGTCGCTGGACTGCCCGGGGCGGACGTCGACAGCATCCTCGCCCTGGCAGCCGAGCGGGATCTCAGCGCGTCGACGCTGGACGCGCTGCACTCGTCGATCGCGGACTACTGGCGCCGGGACGACGAGCACGGCGGCGAGACCTTGCGGCCGGCGGTCGTCGGCCAGCTCCGCTACGTCGTCGACCTCCTCAAGGAGCAGCGTCCGGCTCCTTTACGGGACGGCCTGCACAGCATCGCGGCCGAACTGGCCCGGCTCATCGGATGGACCTACTTCGACGCCCGCCAGTACAACCAGGCACGCGCCTACTTCACTGAATCCCTCGGACTGGCCAAGGCCATCGACGACCGACAGTTCACGGCCAACGTCCTCGCCTGTATGAGCCTCCAGGCCACCTACCAGGACAAGCCCGGCGACGCCCTCGCACTCGTCACGGCCGCCCAGGACCAGGCCCGAACGGCGGCGGGGACGACACCGCGCGTGCTGGCCATGCTCGCGATGCGCGAAGCCTTCGCCCACGCCACCCTCGGCAACCACGGCGCGACCCACACCGCGATCTCGGAAGCCCACACCCAGTTCGGACGGATCGGCACCGGCGATCCCGACCCGGCCTGGGTCGCCTACTTCGACGAACCGAAGCTGATCGTGGACACCGGCATCGCGCACGGCCGCCTGGGCGAAGCCGCCCTCGCCGAACCCCTCATCGCGGACGCCCTCCGCCGAGAACACCAGACGAACCACCGAGGCCGCGCCTTCCACGCCTTCTGGCTCGCCCGCACCCAACTCCAGCGCGGCAAACTCGACGAGGCGTGCCACACGGCCATGGACGCCCTGGCCCCGGCGGCGGCCGTCAGCTCACAACGAGTCGCCGGCCACCTCCGGGAGTTCTACGAACAGCTGGAACCCTTCCGCCGCGAACCGGCCGCGGTGGCGTTCGAGGCCCGGCTACGGGAAGTGCTGCCGCGCCAGGTCAGCGGATCGCCTCATCCATGAGGACATAGAGCAGCCCGACGAGGGAGCCACTGCTGACGATCTCGCGCCGGTCGATCATGCCCCGCACGTCGGCCAGCGGAATCCACTCGATCCGGTCCGACTCGTTCTTCTCGGTCGGCGGACCCTCGTACGTCGCCCCATCGGCCCGGAAGACGTGGTGCTGGGAGTCGGTGATGCCGTTCGCCGGCTCGGCGTAGATCAGCGGCGTGATCGGCCCGGGCCTCCAGCCGGTCTCCTCCAACACCTCACGGGCCGCCGCCTCGGCCGGCGTCTCGCCCTCCTCGACCAGACCCATGGGCAGCTCCCACGCCCAGGCGTCCGTGATGAAGCGATGCCGCCACATCATCAGCACTTCGCGCCGCTCGTTAACGACGGCGGCCACGGCCAGGTGTCGGAGCTTGATGACGTGGTGCTCCCAGCGGTTCCCGTCTGGCGTCTCGACGTCGGTGAGCCACAGGTTCACCCATCTGTTCTCGTAGATCGGACGTTCCCCGTGGATCTTCCACTGCATCGCTGCGGCCCCTCTCAATTGGTCTCCAGCATCGCAGAGTCGGGTGTGGCTGCAGCCAGGTTCGGGGAAATTTACGTCACAGTGACGAATAGGGGGACGCCGCTACGGTCTCACGACGGGAGTCTGCGTGGGTCCAGCTCTGGCTGACGACTCGACTAGGGCGGCGCTTGCTGATCTTCTGCCGGAAGCTCCCCTTGGGCTTATATCGTACGGGCGGCGTATGTCGTAGGAGGGGGATGCGCGTGTCTGAAATGAGTTCAGAAGGGTTCACTGTCGATGGAATCACGCATTCCTGGCGGATGGGGAGGATGCCTGAAACTGAGCAAGACTGGCTTACTGAGTATCGACTCATGGTCATGAGTGACGTCTCGTCAACTCGCTTGTGGGGTGCGCAGCGTGAGGAAAATGAGAGGCTTGCCCAACAAGTAGCTGATCTTACGGAAGAGAAGCAGCAGATCGCGGCGCAGCAACGACAGCCTACATTTCACCTCGGTAAGCGCCCGGAGACTCCTGAGGAGATCGATGCTGAGGTTCGTCTTCGTGAGATCGAGCGGCGCTGGGAAGTGGAACTCGCAGATCGTAAGCACCGGGCGGAGCTGTCCTTCGAGCAGTCCGGTCTCGTCCGGCGTGCGGAAGGCGTTCGTGGCTGGGCGCTTGTTGCGGTGGTATTTGCGATCATCGCGTCCCCTTGGGTGGCCATGATCGCCGGGGTTGCTGCGAAGGACTTCAGCCTCTATGTCACGCCGGTTACAGGCATCGCTGGTGCCATCATCGGTTACTGGTTTGGTCAAGGCCAGCAGAATGAGCTTCGACCGCCGACAATCGCTCACTCGCCGACCTTCACACCCCGAACGGAGTCGCCGTAGCTGCGGTTGCTGGACGGCGGTACGGCAACATGGCTGCCCGGTCCAGAGGCGTCAGTGCGACATTAATTTTCTGATTATGGGGCGGGACTGCAGGCGACGCTTGGCCATGGCCCAGCGAGGGCCTTTTGCCGGTGGGCGAGGCACTACGCCAGACTTCCCCGCGCTGGCTGCGGGGCGGAGACTGGGCTCTGTGCGGCGGCACTGGCGAGTGGCAGACGCGGCCAGTGGATCCCGTGTGGACCACGGTCCTCGTGTGAGGTCGGTGGCCGGTGCGTTGCATCCGCTCCGCCCCAGATGGGCCAGCGCGGGGTGGGTTGCCCGAGCGGCCTAAGGGAACGGTCTTGAAAACCGTCGTGGCGCGAGTCACCGTGGGTTCAAATCCCACACCCACCGCGGCAGTGCGGAGGGCGGGTCTCCTGTTGGGAGGCCCGCCCTTTGGTTTGTCGGGGTGGTCCGGTCAGCGGATCGACTCGTCCATGAGGATGTAGAGCAGGCCGACCAGGGTGCCGCTGCTGACGATTTCGCGGCGGTCGATCATGCCCCGGATGTCGATGAGCGGGATCCACTCGATCCGGTCGGACTCGTTCCGCTCGGTCGGCGGGCCCTCGTAGGTGGCGCCGTCGGCGCGGAAGACGTGGTGTTCCGCGTCGGTGATGCCGGCGGCCGGTTCGGCGAAGATCAGGGGCTCGACCGGGCCGGGGCGCCAGCCGGTTTCCTCCAGGACCTCGCGGGCCGCGGCCTCGGCCGGTGTCTCGTCGTCCTCGACCAGGCCCATGGGCAGTTCCCAGGCCCAGGTGTCCGTGATGAAGCGGTGCCGCCACATCATCAGGACCTCGCGCCGTTCGTTGACCACCGCGGCCACGGCCAGGTGGCGCAGCTTGATGACGTGGTGCTCGAAGCGGTTGCCGTCCGGGGTCTCTATGTCGGCCAGCCACAGGTCGAGCCAGCTGTTCTCGTAGATCGGGCGTTCCCCGTGGATCTTCCACCGCATGGCTGTGTGCCCCCTCCTGATCGGCTTTCAGCATCTCAGAGGGCGGGGCAGGGACGGGCTTCTAGGATGGCCGCGGGGGCGGGGCCGTAGCGCAGAGGTCGTCGCGCGCGGTCTCCAAAACCGTGAGGACGCCGGTTCGAATCCGGTCGGGCCCGCCCTGTCTTCCCCCGCAGAGAGGGTTTCAAGCGGGCCGTGACCCCGGGGTTGGTCTCAGGGGTGACCCGGAGTACCGGGGTGCCGGCTCCTCCACCCGTAGGAGGTGGAGCGGGCGCCGGACCTACACCCTGAGGGGGACGGGGTTTCGGGACCTGGGGGCGATCCGGCGGGCGGGCACCGCTTCTAGCGTGGAGCCATGACCACGCCAGTCCGTACGGGCACCCACAGGGGAGCCGCACCGGTACGCACGTCGGCCGCAGTACGCAGCTTCGCGCCGGTGCGCACGTCGGGTTCCGCCGCGCGTTCGTCGCGCGGTGCGCGCACGTCGGCGGCGCCGCACCTGCCGTACCCCTCGTTCACGTCGTTCGTGGAGGCGCGGGGGCCGGTGCTGCTGCGGGCCGCCCGCTCGCTCACCGCCAATCCCAGCGACGCCGAGGACCTCCTGCAGACGGCGCTCACCAAGACGTACGTCGCCTGGGACCGGATCGAGGACCACCGGGCGCTCGACGGCTATGTGCGCCGGGCCCTGCTCAACACCAGGACCTCGCAGTGGCGCAAGCGCAAGGTCGACGAGTTCGCCTGCGACGAGCTGCCCGAGCCGGAGACGGTGCCCGGCCCCGATCCCGCCGAGCAGCAGTCGCTCCACGACGCCATGTGGCGTGCGGTGCTGCGGCTTCCGGCCCGGCAGCGGGCCATGGTGGTCCTGCGGTATTACGAGGACCTGAGCGAGGCGCAGACCGCCGAGGTGCTCGGGGTGTCCGTCGGTACGGTCAAGAGCGCGGTCTCCCGGGCGCTCGGGAAGCTCCGCCTGGACCCGGAGCTGATGCCGGTCCGCTGACACGGTCCGCCGCGCGGCCCCGCCGAGCCCCCGGAGAAACGGAACGGAATCGTCCTCTCTCAGTCACAGTCGGTACGAAATTGGCGGACGACACCGATTCGTACGCTCGCGGCTAGTGACATACCGCTTGGTATGTGAGCAGAATCAGCGGAACCCTACTGCCGCGTAGCGCCCACCGGGAGGACGCCGTGCTGAGCACCATGCAGGACGTACCGCTGACTGTCACCCGCATCCTGACGCATGGGATGACGATCCACGGGAAGTCGCAGGTCACGACCTGGACCGGAGAGCCGGAGCCCCACCGGCGCAGCTTCGCCGAGATCGGCCGACGCGCCACGCAGCTCGCCAACGCCCTGCGCGACGAACTCGGCATCGACGCAGATCAGCGCGTTGCGACGCTCATGTGGAACAACGCGGAACACGTCGAGGCCTACCTGGCCATCCCGTCCATGGGCGCCGTCCTCCACACGCTCAACCTCCGCCTCCCCGCCGAACAGCTGGTCTGGATCGTCAAGCACGCCGACGACCGGGCCGTCATCGTCAACGGCTCCCTGCTGCCGCTGATCGCGCCGCTGCTTCCCCAGCTGACGTCGCTGAAACACCTGATCGTCTCGGGCCCCGGCGACCGTTCCGTCCTGGACGGCGCGGCGGTACGCGTGCACGACTACGAGGAACTGCTCGCCGGCCGCCCCACCACCTTCGACTGGCCCGAGCTGGACGAACGCCAGGCCGCCGCGATGTGCTACACCTCCGGCACGACGGGCGACCCCAAGGGCGTCGTCTACTCCCACCGCTCGATCTACCTGCACTCCATGCAGGTCAACATGTCCGAGTCGATGGGCCTGACCGACAAGGACACCACCCTCGTCGTCGTCCCGCAGTTTCACGTGAACGCGTGGGGACTGCCTCACGCGACGTTCATGTCCGGCGTCAACATGCTGATGCCGGACCGTTTCCTCCAGCCCGCCCCGCTCGCCGACATGATCGAGCGCGAGCGCCCCACGCACGCCGCCGCCGTCCCCACCATCTGGCAGGGACTGCTCGCCGAGGTCACCGCCCACCCGCGCGACCTCACCTCCATGGCCAACGTCACGATCGGCGGCGCCGCCTGCCCGCCCTCCCTCATGGAGGCCTACGACAAGCTCGGCGTGCGCCTCTGCCACGCCTGGGGCATGACGGAGACCTCGCCGCTCGGCACCATGGCCACCCCGCCCGCCGGGCTGACCGACGAGGAGGAGTGGCCCTACCGCGTCACCCAGGGCCGCTTCCCGGCCGGCGTCGAGGCCCGGCTGGTCGGACCGGCCGGCGAACACCTGCCGTGGGACGGCCGGTCGGCCGGTGAGCTGGAGGTACGCGGCCCCTGGATCGCGGGCGCGTACTACGGCGGCGCGGACGGCGAGATGCTGCGCCCCGCGGACAAGTTCAGCGAGGACGGCTGGCTGAAGACCGGTGACGTCGGCGTGATCAGCGAGGACGGCTTCCTCACGCTCACCGACCGCGCAAAGGACGTCATCAAGTCCGGTGGCGAGTGGATCTCCAGCGTCGAACTGGAGAACGCCTTGATGGCACACCCGGACGTGGCGGAGGCCGCCGTCGTGGCCGTCCCGGACGAGAAGTGGGGCGAGCGGCCGCTCGCGACGGTCGTCCTGAAGGAGGGCGCCACCGCCGATTACGAGGCGCTGCGCGCCTTCCTCGCCGAGTCGGGCATCGCGAAGTGGCAGCTTCCGGAGCGGTGGTCGGTCATTCCGTCCGTGCCGAAGACGAGCGTCGGCAAGTTCGACAAGAAGGTGATCCGCAAGCAGTACGCGGAGGGCGAGCTGGACATCACGCAGCTCTGAGCCACTGACCGGACAGCGCGAGGGCGGTACGGGTGTCTTCCCGTACCGCCCTCGTCGTACGCCTCGGTACGCCGGTCAGTTCGTGCCGATCTTCGCCAGCAGGTCCACGATGCGGGACTGGACCTCTTCGCTCGTCGAGCGCTCCGCGAGGAAGAGCACGGTCTCGCCGGAGCTAAGGCGCGACAGTTCGGTCTGGTCGATGCCGGCCGAGGTGTAGACGACCAGCGGCGTCCGGTTCAGCTGCCCGTTGGCGCGCAGCCAGTCCACGATGCCCGCCCGGCGGCGGCGTACCTGCATCAGGTCCATCACCACCAGGTTCGGCCGCATCCGGGTCGCCAGCGAGACGGCCTCGCTGTCCGTCGCGGCGCACGCCACCTGCATGCCCCGCCGCTCCAGGGTCTCCGTCAGCGCGACCGCGATGGCCTCGTGCTCGTCGATCAGCAGGACGCGCGGCGGATGCTGCTCGCTGTCGCGCGGCGCGAGCGCCTTGAGGAGTACGGCGGGGTCGGCCCCGTACGCCGCCTCCCGCGACGCCTGTCCCAGCCCGGCCGTCACCAGTACGGGCACCTCGGCGGCCACGGCGGCCTGCCGCAGGGACTGCAACGCCTTTCGGGTGATCGGGCCCGTCAGCGGGTCCACGAACAGCGCGGCGGGGAACGCCGCGATCTGCGCGTCCACCTCCTCGCGCGAGTGCACGATCACCGGACGGTAGCCGCGGTCGCTCAGCGCCTGCTGGGTGGAGACGTCGGGCGCGGGCCAGACCAGCAGCCGGCGCGGGTTGTCCAGCGGCTCGGGCGGCAGCTCGTCGTCCACCGGCTGCGGCGAGGGCCGGTTGGCGACCTCGACCGCGCCCCCCGGGCCGTCCAGCGGCTCGGGCCCCTCGGCCGCGCCCTCGTCGGGGGCGCCGATCGCGTACGCGCGGCCCTCGGCCGGGGGCGCGGAGATCAGCTGGCCGGAGCCCTGGCCGTGCACGGTGCCGCCCGGGGCGGGTACCGCGGGG
>NZ_JAKRGC010000136.1 GCF_022347745.1 Streptomyces sp. OfavH-34-F | reverse complement strand
CGCCCCGCGCGGACGACGACCTCGGTCACCGGCTCGCCGCAGCGGACCACTCCGCCGTGCCGTTCCAGCCGCCGGACCAGGGCGGCCGTGAGCGCGCCCGCGCCGCCGACCGGCACCGGGAACCCGTAGGTCTGTCCGAGCATGGACATCAGCCAGCCGAAGCCGCCGCTGCCCGCCGCCTCCGGGCCGAGGTCCGCGTGCAGGGCGGTGCCCGCCAGGAGCAGCCGGGCCGCCTCGCCGCCGAACCGCTCCTCGCCCAGGCGGCGTACGGGCAGCAGCAGGGTCCGCGCGAGGCGCAGCCCGTCGGCGACGCGGAGCCGGGCGGCGAGGCGGACGGCGGAGCGCACCGGCGGGAACGGGGTGAACAGCGCTTCGAGCATGTCGCGGCGCACCCGGTCCCAGGTGGCGCACAGCTCCAGCCACGCGGCCCCGTCGCCGGGGGCGAACGCGTCGAGCCCCGCCGCCGTCCGCTCCGCGTCGGCCTCCAGGACCGCGCACCGCCCGTCCGGCAGCGGGTGGGCGAGGACGCGGGGGGCGCGGGACCAGCGCAGCCCTTCGTCCCGGAGGCCGAGCCCGCCGATGACCGGGGAGGCCGCCGCCAGCGGGTAGAACGCGCTGAACAGGTCGGAGACGTAGTCGGGGTGCACCCCGCGGTCGCTGCGGACGGCCCCGCCGGGCTCCGGCTGCGCCTCCAGCACCTCCACGCTCCAACCCGCGCCGGCGAGGATGTTCGCGGCGACGAGCCCGTTGGGGCCCGCGCCGATGACCACGGCGTCCGGCATCGGTGCCTCCAGGTTCGGGGAGCGGGAAGGGGCTCGGTCAGACCGCCTCGCGGGCGTCCCTCCGGGACGCCTCGACGGTGTCGGCCAGCCGGGCCAGGACGCTGCGGTGGCGCAGCTGGATGAGGGCGTCGATGGCGGTGTTGTGGAGCTTGCCCGCCGGGCCCCGCAGGGGGTGTTCGTCCAGGGTGACCAGGGCGTTGTCGCCCCACTGACGTACTTCCAGGGCGATCCGGGCGGTGCCGACGCGCCCGCTGTCGGCCTCCAGCTCCAGCACGTGCGGGGCCTCGCACCGGCGCACGATGGTCCGGCCGCGCACGGACCACCGGCCGATGCCGAGGGCGTACGTGAGGCTGGCGCCGACCTCGGGCCAGGTGCCCCCGCGGGGGTACGAGTCGGACGTTCCCACCACCCAGTCGCTGTAGCGCGAAGGGTCGGCGAGCACCCTCCACACGTCCGCCACCGTGGCTTCGATCAAGCGGTGTCGTACGGCCATCGGGTCCTCCAGGCGTCGTCACGGGTGGTGCGGGCAGGCGTGCGGGCTCCCTGCGGCATGCTGGTCTCCCTGGCGAGAGGCCCGGACCTCTGGTCCCCCGGCGGACTCCGGGCAAACCCGGCACCGCCACCCTCGCCCGGCGGGCCGGGGCCCACAAGCGGGTGTACGCCGTACGGGGGCGGGCGGGAGGCGTGGTCCGGGCCGGTCGGGTGCCGAACGCGGTACGCTATACCCCTCGGGGTATGACGAGGGAGGTACCGTGCAGCTGGACATGGCGGCCGATGAGCTGAAGTCGGCGCTCAACCGTTTGAAGCGGGCGCAGGGCCAGATCGCCGGGATCATCAAGATGATCGAGGAAGGCCGGGACTGCGAGGACGTGATCACGCAGCTGGCGGCGGTCTCGCGCGCGCTGGACCGGGCGGGCTTCGCCATCATCGCCACCGGCCTGCAGCAGTGCATGGCCGAGGAGCAGCCGGCCGTGGACCGCGATCAGATGCGGACCCGGCTGGAGAAGCTGTTCCTCTCGCTGGCGTGAGACCGTGCCCGCCGGGGACGGCGGTGTCCGCTCAGGACGCCGGTCCCTTGCGGGCGAGCAGGTGGACCTCCTGGAACTGGCGCCGGTCGTCCGGCTCCGGTTCGCGGACCAGCCGCGCCCTCTCGGTGAGCCCGTGGGCGCGCAGCAGTGCGGAGAGGTGGTCCGGCGACCACCGGTACGCCGTCGCGACGGCGTGGTCGAAGGACTGCGTGGGGCGGGACGGCCCGTCGGTCGCGGAGAAGCCGATCAGGAGGTGGCCGCCGGGCGCCAGGACGCGGCCGAACTCCGCGAGGACGGCGGGCAGCTCCCCGGGCGGGGTGTGAATCACCGACCACCGCGAGAGCACCCCGTCCAGCGTCCCGTCGGCGAGGTCGAGGGCGGCCATCGACCCCACCTCGAACCGCAGCCCCGGAAAGGCGTCCCGGGCCAGGTCGATCATGGCGGACGAGGCGTCCACCCCGTACACGTCGAGCCCGAGGTCCGCGAGGTATCCGGTGACGTGGCCGGGGCCGCAGCCGAGGTCGGCCGCCCTGCCGCCCGGGCCCACCAGCTCGGCGAAGGCGTCGAGCACGGCCCGGTCCAGCGGGCTGCCGCGCAGCGAGTCGCTGAACATCCGCGCGTAGAGCGCGGCCGCCTCGTCGTAGGCGGCGCGGGTGACGGAGAGGGCATCGTGGTCGGCCATGCCGGCGAGGGTAGTACCCGGGCCGGCGGCTTCGCCCGGAGGGCGGCAAGGCGCGTCCGGCCCGGGTGGGCCGGACGCGCCGGGTTCAGGCTCAGCGGCCCTGCAGCGACTTCACGTTGTTGCCGAAGGACCAGCCCTTGGAGCCGTCCCAGTTGAGGGACCACGTCATCAGGCCCTTGAGCGAGCCGTTGAACGAGTTCCACGCCTGGCTGACCTGGCTGGGCGCCATGTAGCCGCCGCCCGCGCCGGGCTGGGCCGGCAGGCCGGGCACCTGCTTGTCGTACGGCACCTTGATGGTGGTGCCCTGGATGGTCAGCCCGTTGTTGAGGCAGGTGGTCTGGGCGACGAAGCCCTCCACGGTGCCCGCCCCGTACGAGTCGCCCGAGCAGCCGTACATGCTGCCGTTGTAGTACTGCATGTTCAGCCACCACAGGCGGCCGTTGTCCGCGTACTTCTTGATGATCGGCAGGTACGAGCCCCAGATGGAGCCGTAGGTGACGCTGCCGCCGGTGACGTACGCGGTCTCGGGCGCCATCGTCAGGCCGAAGCCCGCCGGCATCTTGGCGAGCACGCCGTCGATGATGCGGATCAGGTTGGACTGCGAGGCTGACAGGGTGTTGATGTTCCCGCTGCCGGACAGGCCGGTCTCGATGTCGATGTCGATCCCGTCGAAGTTGTACTTCTTGAGGATCGGGACGACCGTCTCCACGAAGCGGTCGGCGACCTTGCTCGACGAGAGGTCGATGCCGGCGGTCGCGCCGCCGATGGACATGAGGATCGTGGCGCCGTTCGCCTTGGCCTCACACATCTGCGCCGGCGTGGACACCTTCACGGTCGCGTCCATGCCGTCCTCCCACAGGACGGTTCCGTCCGAGAGGATCACCGGGAAGGCGGCGTTGATGACGTTGTAGCCGTGCTGCTTGATCCGGCTGTCGGAGATGGGAACCCAGCCCATGCCGGGGTGGACGCCGTTCGAGGCGCCGTCCCAGTTCTCCCAGTAGCCCTGGAGCACCTTGCCGGTCGGCTTGGGCTTCGTGGCACAGGTGGCGTCACCCGGAGGGTCGGTGGGGGGCGGGGACGTCGGGGGCTCGGAGGTGGGCGGTTCCGACGTGGGAGGTTCCGAGGTGGGCGGCTCGGACGTGGGCGGCTGGGTCGAGCCGCCGGGGCCGCTGAGCGTCACGTCGTCCGCGTAGTAGGCGGGCGTCCCGTACCAGCCGTGCAGGTAGACCGTGATCGACGTGGTGTTGGCGCCGGTGGTGAAGTCGACGCTCAGCTCCTTGTACGAGGCGGAGCTGGGGGTCCAGGTGGACGGCTCGCTGGTGGCTCCGGTGCCGCTGGCGCCGAGGTACACGTAACTGCCCTGGACGAAGGCGCTCAGCGTGTACTTCGAGTTGGGCTGCACGCTGACCGTCTGCGTGCACTGGGCGTTGCCCAGGCCGGACGGCGTCGCCTTGAGCGCGGACGAGCCGGAGTGCACGGGGCTGCCGGTGACCACGCCCGAACCGTTGGCGCAGTTCCAGCCGGAAAGCCCGCTCTCGAAGCCGGAGTTGGTCACCAGGTTGGTGGTGGCGGCGCCGGCCGAGCCGGTGCCGACCAGGGTGACGCAGGCGCCGATGACGGCGGCGGCGCTCACTCCGGCGAGCGTGCGGGTCATCACGGTCGAGCTGCGGGGGGTGCGGGCGGGGGTCGAATGCCCGTCTTCCGCCTCGGGGAGAGTACGAATCCTCCGACGGAACATGCTGTGCTCCATTCTCGCCACGTGCCGTGGGCGTGAGCGTGCGTGAGGGGGGCATGGACGCACGAACTGGGGATATGCAGTGCGGCGATCGACGGGATCGTAGGAGCGGGGGCGGGGCCCGTCAATAGGTCTGGACCAAAGACGAAGGAGATCCGGGTCTGCCACTTGCCGGAACTTGACAGACGGGGCGGCGAACCCCGAATCGCTTGAACGCGGGGCCGGTCCAGTGTGAGGGTGCGGCCTGTCCGGCAGCACGCCATGCCGGCGGGGCGGGTGGAGGCCTGACAACTCCACCCGCCCTCAACGACGTTGGATTTGTCATACCCATGACAAACTCTGTGATGGTTTCCATCACCTCTCACAAGGAGCCCTGATGTTGAAGAAGTTGGTGGTGGCCGGAGCATCCCTGGCCATGGCCCTCGGGGTGGTGTCGCCGATACCCTTCGCCGCGGCCGCCCCGGCCTCCTCGCCCCCGGTGAGCAAGCCCAGACCCTCGCCCGTCGAGGCGGCGGTCGCCGCCGCGGACCGCGCCACGGGCAGCGGCGTGGACGCGCTGGCGAAGGGACCGGCCGACCGCTACGACCGGAGCCAGGTCATCCCCTGGACCGACGACCTGTTCTCGGTCGCCTACGAGCGCACCTACAACGGCCTGCCCGTGGTGGGCGGCGACGCCGTGGTGCTCGCCGACGGCGAGGGCACCGTCCGCTCGGTGCAGTCCGCGACCACGGCCAGGATCTCCGTACCGACCACGGCCAAGGTCACCGCGAAGCAGGCCGCGTCGACCAGCCGCTCCCGGCTGGCGAAGGTCACGAAGGCCGGCGCCCCGCGCCTCGTGGTCCGGATCGAGAACGACCACCCGGTCCTCGCCTGGGAAACCGTGCTGACGGGCCACACGAAGAAGAACGCGCCCAGCAAGCTGCACGTCTTCGTCGACGCGCAGACCGGCAAGGTCGTCGGCTCCTACGACGACGTCCGGGCCGGCACGGGCAACAGCGAGTGGAACGGGCCGAACCCGCTCACCATCGACACCTCCCGCTCGGGCACCCAGTACGTCCTGCGCGACACCACGCGCCCCGGCCTCCAGTGCTCGGACTACAACGGCGGCCTGTTCACCAAGTCCACCGACAGCTGGGGCACCGGCAGCGCCACCAGCCGTGAGACCGGCTGCGTCGACGTCATGTACGCGGCGCAGAAGCAGTCGGACATGCTCAAGGAGTGGCTCGGCCGCAACGGGCACAACGGGAACGGCGGCAGCTGGCCGACCCGCGTGGGCCTGAACGAACTGAACGCCTACTGGGACGGCTCCACCGTCACCATCGGCCGCAACACGGCCAACAAGTGGATCGCCGGCATGGACGTCGTCGCGCACGAGTACGGGCACGGGCTCGACTCGAACACGCCCGGCGGCGCCAACCACGAGAGCGGTCTGGGCGAGGCCACCGGTGACATCATGGGCGCCCTCACCGAGGCGTACGCCAACCAGCCCACCGGGTACGACACCCCCGACTACACCGTCGGCGAGATGATCAACCTGCAGGGCCGCGGTCCCATCCGCAACATGTACAACCCCGGTGCGCTCGGCGACCCCGCCTGCTACTCCTCCTCCATCCCGAACACCGAGGAGCACGCGGCGGCCGGCCCGCTCAACCACTGGTTCTACCTGCTGGCCGAGGGCTCCAACCCCGGCGGCGGCAAGCCCTCCAGCTCCACCTGCGACGGCTCCACCGTCACGGGCATCGGCATCAAGGACGCCGGCCGGATCTTCTACGGCGGCATGCTGCTGAAGACCAGCGGCATGACGTACAAGCGCTACCGGACCGCCACCCTGACCGCGGCGAAGAACATGGACGCGAGCTGCGCCCTGTTCGACCGGACCAAGGCCGCGTGGAACGCGATCAGCGTGCCGGCGCAGACGGGCGACCCGACCTGTACCTCGCGCGAGACCGACTTCTCCCTGGCGCTGAACCCCGCCTCGGGCGACGTGCAGCCGGGCTCCTCGGCCCGGGCCACGGTGACCACCGGCATCGTCAGCGGCGGCTCGCAGCAGGTCTCGCTGACCGCCTCCGGGGCACCGTCCGGCGTGAGCGTCTCGTTCAGCCCGGCGACGGTCAACTCGGGTGACAGCGCGACCATGACGGTCGCCACCTCCTCCGGCACGACCGCCGGCTCGTACACGATCACCGTCACGGGCCGCGGCGGCGACAAGACGCACACCGCGCAGTACACGCTGCGGGTCGGTGGCGGCGGCACCCCGACCACCCCGCCGGACATCGACGTGGCGAACGTGCAGGCGCACCTCTCGCAGCTGTACACCATCGCCCAGCAGAACGGCGGCAACCGCCGGTCCACCACCAACGGCTACCGGGCCTCGCTGGCCTACGTGAAGGGCAAGCTCCAGGCGGCCGGCTACACGGTCACCGAGCAGACCTGCACCTCCGGCTGCTCGGCCGGCGCGGGCAACAACCTGATCGCCGAGTGGCCGAAGGGCGACGCCAACAACGTCTACATGTTCGGCGCCCACCTGGACGGCGTGTCCGCGGGCCCCGGCATCAACGACAACGGCTCCGGCTCCGCCGCCCTCCTCGAAACGGCCCTCAGCCTGGCGCAGAACGACCCGAGCATGAAGAACCGGGTCCGCTTCGCCTGGTGGACGGACGAGGAGCAGGGCCTGAACGGCTCCGACTTCTACGCCCGGACGCTGTCCGGCACGGAGCGCGCGAAGATCAAGGCGTACTACAACTTCGACATGATCGGGTCGACCAACGCCGGCTACTTCGTCAACAACCTGAACTCGACCGCCGCCGCGCCGATGAAGGCGTACTGGGACTCGCTGGGCCTCGCCCCGCAGGAGAACGTCGAGGGCCAGGGCCGCTCGGACGACTACTCCTTCCAGACGGTCGGCATCCCGACCTCCGGCTACGCCACCGGCGCCTCCGCGGTGAAGTCGGCCTCGGAGGCCGCCAAGTGGGGCGGTAC
The DNA here is from genome assembly GCF_022347745.1 of Streptomyces sp. OfavH-34-F. Lineage (GTDB taxonomy): Bacteria > Actinomycetota > Actinomycetes > Streptomycetales > Streptomycetaceae > Streptomyces. Next base: position 9,127 of record NZ_JAKRGC010000136.1, on the reverse strand, counting down.
CGCGGGTCGTGCGTACGACTCCTGCTACCACTCCTCGTGCGACACCACGAGCAACATCAACGCCACCGCGCTGAACCGCGCCGCGGACGGCATCGCCTACACGATCTGGAAGACCGCGGTCGGCGAGGCCCCCAACCCGAACAACGACTTCTCGATCAGCGCCAACCCGTCGGCCGGCACGGTGAGCCCCGGCTCGTCCGCCACGGTCTCGGTCTCCACGGCCACCACGAGTGGTTCCGCCCAGACCGTCAGCCTGTCGGCCTCGGGCCTGCCCACCGGTGTGACCGTCGCCTTCAGCCCGGCGTCGGTCTCCTCCGGCCAGACCTCGACCGCGACCGTACGGGTGGCGGACGGCACGGCCGGCGGTGTCTACACGCTGACCCTGACCGGCACCGGCGAGGTCACCCACACCACCACGTACACCCTGACGGTGCCCGGTGACACGGGTGGCGAGACCACCTGGAAGCTCGGCACCACCTACGCGGCCGGCGACATCGTCACCTACGACGGCGTCCGCTACCGCTGCCTCCAGGGCCACACGGCCTACCCCGGCTGGGACCCGCCCAACGTCCCGGCCCTGTGGCAGCGCCTGTAGGCGCCACGAGGTGACGACGAGCCCGGCCGGCCTCCCCCAGGGGAAGCCGGCCGGGCTCCGGCGTGCGGTACGGGCGGCGCGTCAGGACCGGCCGGCCGGCTCCCCCACGGCCCCGCCGGCCCGTTCGGCCGGCCGCGTCTCGGTCTCGCCCTTGTCCCCCGCCCTGACCAGATGCAGCAGGGGCGTGGTCACGGCCGTGGTGACCAGGGCCACCACGACGAGGACGGTGAAGAGGTAGTTGTCGATGAGCCCCGCCTGGCGTCCGACGTCAGCTATCACCAGCTCGGTCAGCCCGCGGCAGTTGAGCAGGACGCCCAGTTCGGCCGCCTGCCTGCGGGGAAAGCCCACCATCCGGGACGCCAGCGTGGCCGCGGCCAGCTTCGCGCCCACCGTCACCACGAGCACCCCGAGCAGCGTGAACACCGCCCGGGTGGAGGAGAACACCCCGGTGAACTCGGCGGACATGGCCACATGGGCGAAGAAGAGCGGGAGCAGCACGCCGCGGGTGAGCCCGCCCAGCCGCTCGGCGGTACGCTCCGCCGCCGGGACCGACCTCGGCATCACGGCTCCGAGGAGGAACGCCCCGAAGATCGTGTGCAGGCCGATGAGCTGGGTCATCAGCGACGCGGCGAGCGCGGCCGCCGCCGTGATCGCCAGGACCATGTGCTCCGCGGAGGGCCCGTCGCCCCGCGCGTACAGCCGGGCCAGGCCGCGCCGCCCGCCGGTGAGCACCGCCGCGGTGAACGCCACCGCGAGCACGCCGGTCAGCAGGCCCGCGGCCACGCCCTTCCCCGACGACACCGACAGCACCACGGCCAGCACCACCCAGGCCGCCGCGTCGGCCACGGCGGCGACCGCGAGGGCGAAGCTGCCCGTCACCGTGCCCAGGAGGTTCTGCTGCCGGAGGATGCCGGCGAGCACCGGCAGGGCCGTGATGGACAGGGACAGGCCCAGGAAGAGCGCGAATCCGTGGGCCGGGGCGCCGTTCCCGTGGCCCGGGTACAGCAGCGGGGCGAGCAGCAGCCCGCAGACGAAGGGCGCGGCGGCCCCGGCGAGGGCCACCACCCCCACGGCACGGCCCCTCCCCTTGACGTAACCGACCTCGAACTCGCAGCCGACCAGGAACATGAAGAAGACGATGCCCAGCTGGGCGGCCATCTCCAGGCCCTCGCGGACGTCCGGCGGGAACAGCCACGCCCAGGTCTCCGGGGCCAGCGCGCCCAGCGCGGTGGGGCCGAGCGTCAGTCCGGCGAGGATGTCGCCGACCACGGGCGGCTGCCCCAGGCGGCGGAGCAGCAGGCCGGCGGCGTGGCAGGAGACCACGATCACCAGGACCGCGAGCAGGAAGCGGGTGGTGGGGTCGCCGTGGGACAGGGCGCTCGCGGTCACCACGGCTCGGCCCACCGGGCACCGGAGGGCGAGGACGCGTGCACGGCGGTGAGGTCGCCCAGCACCACCGTGCTCGCGCCCGACGGGTCCGCGAGCGGTCCGGCGACGGCCGCCACGTCGGACGCTGCGGCCTCCGCGAGCCTGCCGCAGTAGCGCTGGAGCCAGTCCAGCCGCAGGCCGCGGGAGGCGAGGTCCGTGGTGAGGTCGGCGACCGACGCCTGGGTGCTCAGCGCGCGGTGGCGTCGTCCGATGGCGTACTGGCGGGCGTGGTCCACCTCGCGCGGGGTGGGCGGCTCCTGGCCCATGCCGGCGAGCAGCCGGCCGATCTCGGCGTAGGCCGCGGCGGTCACCTCGGTGGCCGCGTCCACGGAGACGACGAGGGCGCTGGCCGCCTCGGGGAAGACCAGGGCGGTGGACGGGGAGTAGGCGTAGCCGTGGCGCTCGCGGAGGCTGCCCACCAGGCGCGAGGAGAAGTAGCCGCCCAGCACCAGGTTGGCCAGCTCCTGTTCGGGGGCCATGGGGTGGGTGAGGGGGCGGGCCGGGAGCGCGGCGCGGATCACGGACTGCACGGCCTGCGGCCGGTCGACGACCTGGGTGGCGCCGGGCCAGGTGGCGGGCGCCGGTGGGTTGGGGGGCAGCGGCGGGCCGCCCGGCCAGTCGCCGGGGTCCCGCCGCGCCACGTCGAGTGCCCGGTCGGGAAGGAGGTCGCCGACCAGGACGAGGGTGGCCCCGGTGGGGCGCAGCCGCTCCGCGGCGAGGGCGCGCACGGACTCGCGGTCGGCGGTGGTGACGCTCTCCGGGCGGGCCGCGGCACGGGCGTAGGGGTGGTCGCCGTAGATCGCCCGGTTGAGGTGTTCGATGGCGGCGGCGGCCGGGTCGGCCCGGCCGATCTCCAGCCGCTGGGCCAGCGGCATGCGCAGGGTGGCCAGCCGGCTCTCCGGGTAGGCGGCGCGGGTGAGCAGCGTCAGCAGCAGCGCCAGGAAGGGTTCGACGGCGGGGGCGAGCACGCCGCCCGCGAGCAGCAGCCGGTCGGCGTCGACGGACATGCCCACGCGCGCGCCGAGCAGGTCGAGTTGTTCGGCGACGTCCTGGCGGGAGAGCCGGTCGGTGCCGTCGGTGAACGTCTGGGAGAGGAGCAGGGCCGGTCCCTGCGGCGCGCCGGCGAAGGGGAGGTGCAGCCGCAGTTCGACCAGGGGCGTGGAGGGGCGGTGCACGGCGATGACCGTGAGGCCGTTGGACAGGGTCTCCTCGGCGGCCGGGGGCAGGTGCGGCACGGCGACCGCGGTCCGGGGAGCGTCTGTGGCGATGCCTGTCATGCCGGTCCTCATTCCGGGAGCACGGTAACGGTGCAGTGACCTGCCGCGGCGAGCGTGGCCGCGGTGCGCGCGATGTCGTCGGGGCCGATGCCGGCCAGGGCGTCGGCCCACTCGTTGACGGAGGCGGCGGCCCCGCGGTGCAGCTCGGCCGCGCCGAAGGCGACCGCCCGGTTGACGGTCTGGTCCATGTCCCGCAGCAGGGCGGAGACGGCACGCGCGGCGGCCCGCCGCAGCTCGCGTGCGTCCGGGCCGCGGTCGGCGAGGAGGGCCAGCTCGTCCAGGAGCGCGGTCCGGGCCCGGTCCGTGTCGTCGGCGTCGCGCAGGTTGCCGCTGACCACGAGGGCGGCGGAGGGGCGGCAGCCCAGGGTGTCGCCCCGGAAGCCGGTCTGGGCGCCGATGCCGAAGGCCAGGCCGTCGGTGTCGGTGAGCCGGCGCGGCAGCCGTGCCCCGGTGCCGCCGGTCAGGATCTCGCAGAGCACCAGGTGGACGAAGTACTCGGCGGAGTCGGACCAGGTGGGCACCCGCCAGCCGGTGGCGAAGGCCGGTGCGGGCGCGAGCCGGTCGACGTACCGGTGCTCCCGGACCTCGGTGAGCTGCGGCTCCGCGGTCGGTGTCGGCGGGGCGGCGGGGCGTGCGTCCACCCGGTCGAAGTGGCGGTGCACCAGTTCCGCGGCGCGTTCCGGGTCGAATCCGCCGACCAGGCAGAGCACGGCGTTGCCCGGGCCGTAGTGGCGGGCGAAGAACTCCTCGGCCTGCTCCACCCGGGCGGACCGCAGCTCCCGGAACGAGCCGTATCCGTCATGGGTGTTGGGGTGCGTGTCGAAGAGCGCGGCGCACATCCGCTGCCAGGGGAAGTCGCCGTAGGGGCGGTTGAGCACGTGGCCGCGGATCTCCTCCGAGACGACGGCGATCTGGGTGCGCAGCCCTTCCTCGGTGAAGCGCGGCCGGAGCATGCGCTCGGACTCCAGGCGCAGTGAGAGGTCGAGCGCCGCGCCGGGGACGTTCTGGTGGTAGTACGTGTGGTCGGGCCGGGTGTAGGCGTTCATCGCGCCGCCGGCTCCCTGCACCTGGTGGGTGTGGGAGGCGAGGGCGGTCTCCGCGGCGCCCTGGAACATCAGGTGCTCGAAGAGGTGGGCGAAGCCGGACCGGTCGCGCGGTTCGGAGCGGTAGCCGACGCCGTACAGCACGGCGACCTCGGCCACCGGGAGCGCGGGGTCGGGGAGCAGCAGGACCCGCAGTCCGTTGTCGAGCCGGAAGGACTCCAACGGGTAACGCATCGAGGGGAGTTCGGGACCGGCGGGCCGGCTGGTGCCCGGCGACGGTGCGGTGGTCGTCGGGTACATTCTGCTCCTCGATGCTTTCGTCGACACGGACAGGAGAAGGTCAGCCATGGAGCCGCAGCGGCCGCTCTACAGGAACCCCGGTGGCTATGTGCGCACCATGGGGCTGCCGTTCTGGGGGCTCCACCGGCAGGCGGCCGCGCGGGCGTGCCGTGCGCTGCCGCAGGGGGGCAGCGTCCTCGACGTGGGCTGCGGTCCGGGCCGGCTGGTGCGGATGGTCGCGCGCCGTCGCCCCGACGCGCGGGCGGAGGGCGTCGATCCCGCTGCCGAGATGGTGGAGTATGCCGCGGACCGGACGCCGTCGCGGCTGCGGAGCCGGGTGGAATTCACCCGGGCCGGCGCGGAACGGCTCCCCTTCGCCGAGCATTCCTTCGATGTCGTCGTCTCCACGATGAGCTTCCAGCACTGGCATCCGCTGGAGGACGCGATCGCCGAAGTGCTGCGGGTGACGCGTCCGTCGGGCAAAGTGTTCCTGTACAACGTGAGAGGCGCTTCCTACGGACGGGTGCGGGAGGCGGCCGAGGCGGTGGCGCCCGGCTGGTCGCAGAGTTCCCGCCCGGTCCGGACGGTGTCCCGGCCGCTGCTCCTCTTCACGCACATCGAGCTGTCCAGGGACTGACGCCGCGGGGGCGCGAGCCGAGGTCCGGTCCGACTACGACTCGGACCGGACCTCTTCGCCGTGATCAGGCGCTGATGGAGCCCAGGCGCGCGTCGATCAGCTCGGCGGCGGTGCAGGCGCTGCCGGTCACCGAGGCGTCGGCGCTGGTCGCGGTGCGGGCGTCGCCACCGAAGACCATGTCGGCGAGGCCGTAGCCGAAGACCGCACCCTCGATGACCGCCCAGCCGACGGCCGGCGTCGCCAGCGTCGGGCACGCGGGGCGCTCCATCTCGAGCGGACGCAGCGCGCCGCCGTCGACCTCGGGAAGCAGACGGGCGGCGACGGTTTCCACACGGTTCATGACGAACTCCTTGTTTCGCGAGGGAACTTGACCCGCAAGACGCTATCTGCGCGGATCGGAGACCGACATCAACTGATCTGCTGAATCCGGGGGCGGTCCGCCGGCCTCACCCCGCCTCGCCCTCCCGTCGCCATTCGGCCACCATGCCCCGCAGCCGTCCCATGCCGTCCCAGTACCGGGAGACGGCCTCCCGTCCGTGCGGCGTCAGCTCGACCCAGGTGCGCGGACGCTTCCCGGAGAACCCCTTGGTGACCTGGACGACCTCCGCCTTCTCCAGCACGGCCAGGTGCGCGCTGAGGTTGCCCCGGGAGAGTCCGGTGATCCGGTGCAGGAACTGGAAGTCCGCGCTGTCGCAGGTCGCCAGGGCCGAGACGATGGCGAGCCGGCCCGGTTCGTGAATGACCCGGTCCAGACCGGCGAGTTCCTCGAAGGGCGTACCCACCGCGGCTCACTCCCCCGTGGCCAGGCTGCGCCGGACGATCAGCCGGCCCCACAGCGCCACGACGGCGCCGGCCAGGCAGAGCAGGGCCAGCAGGTACTCCAGCACCGACAGCGGGTGCCGGTCCGTGTCGAGCATCGAGGCCAGCGGGAGCAGACCGGCCACCAGGCCGAGGCCGCCGACCAGGCCGACGGGCAGCGCCAGGGGGCCCAGCCGGACCGCGCAGCCCAGCAGCACCGCGGAGACCGCGATTCCCTCGGGGCTGACCGAGGTGTCGAGGTCCAGCGCGTGGAGCCCGCCCACGAGCACGGTGCTCAGCACGGTGAAGAGGATCATGCGCTGACCGACGCGGCGCGTGGGGCGCACGTCGCCGTAGGTGTCGGTGAACCTGCGGTTGGCCCGCACCGCCAGCAGGGTGGCGATCAGCCCGGCGGCCACCACGCCGCCGTACCAGACGGGCGTGTCGAGCCCGGGTGCCGCCGGGGTGCCCGCGAAGAGCACGAAGGCGAACACCAGCAGGGCCGGGACGACCACCGTGCCCTGGAGCACCTCGTAATGGGCGCTGATGAATCGGACCCGGTCCAGGTCCGCCGTCGCTTTCGTACCACCGTTCCCGGCCATGTTCCCACTCCTCTCGTCGGATGTCTCGTCGTGGTTCCTGCCGACAAGAGTACCCAACAAGTTTGTGAGACAAACCTTTCTGCATTGCAGACTTATTGGCGCTCCAGCGCTAGAGTATGACTACAAAACAACGCAACTCCCCATAAAGAGGAGGAACATGACCACCCGTCAGCCCCACGGAGACGAGAGCGCCGGCCGGTCCGGCGCCCCGGACGAGGCCACCCGCTGGCTCGCTTCCACGCTCGATCTCCTCGGTCCCTACGCGGTGCGCGCCGCCGCCTCCCTGAAGCTCGCCGACCTCATAGCCGCCGGCCACACGGCCGCCGACGACCTGGCCCGCGAGGCGGGCACCGCTCCGGGCGCGACCGCGCGGCTGCTGCGCTACCTGGCCGCCCGGGGGGTGTTCCGGGAGAGCGCACCCGGGCACTTCGTCCTCACACCCGCCGCCGAGCTGCTGCGCAGCGACAACCCCAAGGGCCTGCACGAGCACCTGGACGCCACCGGCACCTCGGGCCGGATGGAGCGGGCCTATCCGCACCTGATCGACGCCGTGCGCAGCGGCTCCCCGGTGTACGGGAACACCGGCGGCGACGCGCCGGACTTCTACGCCGACGTCGACGGGGACTCGGAGCGGGCCGCCGCCTTCGCGGAGGCGATGGGCCGCCAGACCGCCGACACCGCCGCCGCGCTCGCCGACGCCTACGACTTCGGCGCGTTCGGCACGGTGGTCGACGTGGGCGGCGGCAACGGCACGCTGCTGCGTACGCTGCTGTCCCGCCACCCCGGCCTCAAGGGCACGGCCCTCGACCTCCCGGGCACCGCGGACGTGGCCCGAGGGCTGCTGGCGGAGGCCGGCCTCGGGGACCGCGGCACGGCCGTGGGCGGGAGCTACTTCGACCCGCTGCCGGCCGCCGACGTCTACATCCTCTCCAGCATCCTGCTGGACCTGGAGAACGACGACGCCCTGCGGGTGCTGCGCAACTGCGCGTCCGCGGGCACGCCGGGCTCCCGGGTGGTGTGCGTGGAATGGCTGGCGGGGGGCGAGGGCCCGCCCTACGCGCGCACCCATGTGGACCTGCACGAGCTCGTCCTGACCGGCGGGCGGCTGCGGGACCGGAAGGAGCTGGACGAACTCGCCGAAGAGGCCGGCCTCACGGCCGGCCTCTCCACGCTGCTTCCCACCGGTCATCTGGTGCTCGAGTACCGGCTCACCTGATCGCCGACGTCCCGGTGGCCGGCGCACGCAGCGCCGCGCCGGCCACCGGGGGCTGCGGTTCCTGCCCCGGCGGGCAGACCAGGTCGGGCCCCCGGCCCGCGTCCGCGGGCAGCTCGCCGTCCAGCAGGTAGTCCAGCACCGCCCGGTCGGCGCAGGCGTCGCCCCGGACCAGGGACAGGGCGTGGTTCACCCCGCCCTCCTGGACGACCAGGCGCGAAGCGGGCAGCGCGCGGTGCATGGCCGCACCGCCCTCGTACGGCATGCCGCCGCCCTCGGTGGCATGCAGCAGCAGCGCCTCGCCCACGGCCGCGCCGTCGATGCGCACCGCCTGACCGCCGCGCTGCGGCCACCTGGCGCAGGGGGCCAGGTGCCAGGCGTTGTTCCAGGCGGCGAAGGGCGCCTCGGCGTGCATGGCCGTCTTGTCGCGGTGCCAGCGCCGCCAGCTGCGGGGCCAGGTGCCGTCGGCGCAGCTGGTGGCGAGGAAGGAGGCGTAGCGGTTGTCCCCTTCCTCCCGGGCGAACATGTCGTAGGCCAGCGCGGCGAGGGAGGTGTCGCCCCGGACCGCGTACGCCGACAGCACGTCGGCGATGATCGGCCAGTAGCGGTCGTCCCAGGTCGCGTTGATGACCAGCGCCTCGAGTTCGTACGGGCCCGTCGCGCCCTGGGCCGGCGCGCCGGCCAGCTCCTCGCGCAGCGCCCGGTAGACCGCCGCGACCTCCTCCTCGGTGTCGCCGATGCCGTAGGCGGCGTCGTGGCGGGCCGCCCACGCGAAGAGACGGTGCGCCACGTCGTCCATGGCCCGGTCCTGGTCCAGGTAGTGGCGGTACAGGTCGGAGTCCGGGCGCATGCTGCTGTCCAGCACCAGGCGGTCTCGGCTGCCCGGGTACAGCGTCGCCCAGGCCGCCCCGAGGTAGCCGCCGTAGCCGTAGCCCGCGAAGCTGATCCTGGACTCGCCGAGGGCGACGCGCAGCGCCTCCAGGTCGGCCGCGTGGTCGCGGGTGGACATGTGCGCGAGCAGGGGTCCGCCGTTGCGGGCGCAGTCGGCCGCGTAGCCGGTGGCCCGGCGCAGCAGTTCGCGCTCCGCGCGGGCGCCTGCGGGCACCGGGTCGGGCGCGGGCGGGTTCCAGAAGCCCGGGTCGCAGCTGAGGCCGGGCTTGCTGGCGCCGGTGCCGCGCGGGTCGTAGGCCACGAGGTCGTACCTGGCCCGCAGTTCGGCCGGCGCGGTGGCGGCCAGCGACGCCAGCAGGCCCCG
>NZ_JAKRGC010000135.1 GCF_022347745.1 Streptomyces sp. OfavH-34-F | reverse complement strand
AGCCGGCGCGGCGCCCCGTACGCCCGCTACTCCGGGGACGCCGCCGGGATGCCCTCCTGGGCCGGCACCCGGGCCGGGGCGGCCGGTGCGCCGGTCGTGCCCGCCGCGGCCGGGGGCTCGCCCTTGCCCCGCCACTTCTCGATGAGTTCGACCGCCGGCTGGGTCCAGCGGGCGGTGAGCGGGCCGACGATGACCAGGATCAGGACGTACGCGGTGGCGATGGGGCCGATGCGGGGCTCGGTCGCCACGGCGAGACCGGCGATGACGATGGAGAACTCGCCGCGCGCCACGAGCGTGCCGCCCGCCCGCCAGCGCCCGCGCGGTCCGATGCCGGCGCGCCGGGCCGCGTACCAGCCGGTCCCGATCTTCGTGAAGACGGTGACCACGGCCAGGATGGCGGCCGGCAGCAGTACCGGGGGAATGTCCGCGGGGATGGTGGAGAGCCCGAAGAACACGAAGAAGACGGCGGCGAACAGGTCCCGCAGCGGGGTGAGCAGCTTGCGCGCGCCCTCCGCGACCTCGCCCGAGAGCGCGATGCCGACGAGGAACGCGCCGACGGCGGCGGACACCTGGAGCTGCTGGGCCACTCCGGCGACCAGGACCGTCAGCCCCAGCACGACGAGCAGCAGCATCTCCGGGTTGTCGGAGGAGACCGCGCGGCTGATCAGCCGGCCGTGCCGGAGCGCGAGGTAGAGCACCAGGCCGACCGTGCCGAGGGCGATCAGCAGGGCGATGCTGCCGCCGGCCAGGCCCACGCCCGCGAGCATCGCGGTGAGCAGCGGCAGGTAGACGGCCATCGACAGGTCCTCGATGACCAGCACCCCGAGGATGACGGGGGTCTCGCGGTTGCCGAGGCGGCCCAGGTCCGCGAGGACTTTGGCGATCACCCCGGACGAGGAGATCCAGGTGACCCCGGCCAGGGCGACGGCGCCGACGGGGCCCCAGCCGAGGATCAGCGCGGCCACCGCGCCCGGGGTCGCGTTGAGGACGAAGTCGACGGCCCCGGACGGGTACTGCGTCTTGAGGCTGGTGACCAGTTCGGAGGCGCTGTATTCGAGCCCGAGCAGCAGAAGCAGCAGGATGACGCCGATCTCGGCGCCGACCGCGGTGAACTCCTCACTGGCGCGCAGCGGGAGCAGTCCGCCCTCGCCGAAGGCCAGCCCGGCCAGGAGGTACAGGGGGATGGGCGAGAGCCCTATCCGGCCGGCGAAGCGTCCGATGAGGCCGAGCCCCAGAATGACGGAGCCCAGCTCCACCAGCAGTGCGGTCGTGTCGTGCACGGTCAGCCCTCCGCGATGATCTCGGAGAGCGTGTCGACGCCCTCGCGTGTTCCGACGGCGACCAGGGTGTCGCCGATGGCCAGCCGGAAGTCCGGCCCCGGTGACGGATGCGCGCTGTGCGTGCGCAGCACCGCCACGATCGAGGCGCCGGTCCGGGTCCGCGCCTTGGTGTCGCCGAGCAGCCGTCCGCCGTACGGGGAGCGGCTGCCGAGCGGGATGTGCTCGGTGACCAGATCGATGCCCTCGGTCCGTACGGCGTCGATGGGCGCCGCGTCGATGAGGTGGGCGAGTCCGGTCGCCTCCTGTGGAGTCAGGGGTACCGAGAGGCGGCACGAATCAGGGTCGTCCTGGTCGTAGAAGCCGATGAACCGCCGCCCGTCGTGGTGCACGACCACGGAGATGTGCTGGCCCGACTCCGTCGTGTAGTCGTACTGGACGCCGACTCCGGGCAGCGTGGTGCGGTGGGTTCCCATGGCTTCCTCCCGAGGGGCGCGGTACGCGTGAGGCACTTGGTGAGCTTTTTAGACCCGCGTTACCTTATCCGGAGGATTCCGCCGCCCCGAGGGGCGAGTTCCGGCCATCGCCCGCCGGAGGTGTCCGGGCCCGGACACACGTGTGCCCGGCCGGTGGGTGACCGGCCGGGCACAGGCTGGGGACGGGGCCTGGATCAGTCGCCGATCTCGATCTTGCCGTTCTGGTCGGCCGGGACCGCCGGGGCCGCGGCCGGGGCGGCGGGCTCGGCGGCCGGCTTCGGCACCGCGCCCCTGAGGTTCTGGAGCAGGGCGCCGAGGTCCATGCCGGTGGTGGAGGAGAGCAGCTCCATGCCCTGGGCGACGTTGTCCGTGACCGTACGGGACAGCCGGCTGGCGCCGTCCGTGGAGATGACGGTCATCTTGTCGATCGCGCCCAGCGGCTCGGCCGCCTTGGCGACGACCTGGGGCAGCACCTCGACGAGCATCTGGAGGACGGCCGCGTCGCCGTACTGCGCGAAGGCGTCGGCCTTCTTCTGCATGGCCTCGGCCTCGGCCGAACCGCGCGCCGCGATGGCCGCGGCCTCCGCCTCGCCCTCGATGCGCACCGCCTCGGCGAGCGCGGAGCGGTGCAGCTTCTCGCCCTCACCGGTCAGCCGGGCGCGCTCGGCGGCCGCCTCGGCCTCCTTGACCTGGGCGATACGGCGGGCCTCCGCCTCCTGCTCCGCCTGGTAGCGGGCGGCGTCGGCGGGCTTGCGGACCTTGGTGTCCAGCTCGCGGTCGGTCAGCGCGGCCTGGCGCTCGGCGACCTTCTCCTGCTCGGTCAGGACCTCCTGCTGGCGGGCGGCCTCGGCGAGCGGACCGGCGGCGTTGGCCTTGGCGGCGGCCGCCTCGGTCTCGGCCTTGATCTCCGCCTGCTTCAGGTAGAAGGTCCGCTCGGCGATCGCGATCTCCTCGGCGGCCTTGAGCCGGGCCTGCTCGGAGGCGCGGCGGGCGATGGCCTCCGCGATGTCGGCCTCCTGCTTGGCGCGGGCGGCCTCGGGGCGGCCCAGGTCCTCCAGGTAGGAGCCCTCGGTGGTGATGTCCTGGATCTGGAAGGCGTCCAGGATCAGGCCCTGGCCGGACAGGCTCGCCTCGGCCTCCTCGGCGACCTGGCCGGCGAACGCGGCGCGGTCGCGGATGATGTCCTCCACGGACATCCGGCCGACGATGGCGCGCAGCGCGCCGGAGAGCACTTCCTGGGTGAAGCCGACGATCCCGTCCTGCTGGCGCAGGAAGCGCTGGGCGGCGGCCCGGATCGCGTCCTCGCTGCCGCCGACCTTGACGATCGCGACGCCTTCGAGGTGGGCCTTCACCCCGCGCAGGGTGACGGCGCCGCGCACCGCGACCGGGATGTGACGGCTGGACAGGTCCAGGGTGAACTTCTGCTGGACGAACGGCACGACGAAGACGCCGCCGCCGACGACGACCTTCTGGCCGCTGTTGTCGATGCTCGTCCGGCCGGTCACCGGGTCCACGGACTTCTTGCCCCGGCGCCCGGTGATGATGAACGCCTGGCTGGGGCCCGCCACCTTGTAGCGGGTGATGACGGCCAGGGCGAGCAGGAACAGGAGTACGACGACTCCGACGATCGCGATCATTACGGGACTCATGCGGTTTCCCCCTCTGCCTCCGGACGGGGGCAGTTGTGAGACGAGCGGTGGTGGGGCCGGTGTACCGGTTCAGCGTTCGACGGGCCGGACCGAGACCGAGGTGCTGGAGAGGGTCGCCTCGACCCAGACCTCGGCACCCCGGGCGACCGGCACCGGACTCTTCGCGGACAGCTTGACCAGCTGTCCGCCCAGGCGGAGCAGGACCTCGCCGTAGCCGTCGGACGGGATCGCGGTGACCACCGAGCCCGACGTGCCCACGAGGTCCTCGCCGCGCGGGGTCGCGTCGGTCTGGTCCCGCATCAGGGCCCGGCTGAACTTCCAGGTCAGCACGGCGGCGACGAGCCCGGCGGCGACCCCGGCCAGGGTGGCGGCGAGCGTGCCGGCACCGGTCGTGCCGAGCACGATGGCGCCGCCGAAGCCGAGCATGGAGAGGAAGCCGGCGATCACCGGAAGGGAGACGAGCCCGCTGAACAGGCCCTCCAGCAGACCCCCGAAGAGGCCCTCCAGAATGCCGTCGAAGATCAGGGACAGGGCGAGCAGCGCGATCCCCGCGATCCCGAGACCCAGGAACAAGGTCACGTGTTCACCCCTCCCGGTCCCGGCGTCCCCCGCACATTTCCATCGAACTGGCTGGATGGTCCCATACGTGCCCCCGTGGCAACACTGCCGGAACCCGGCAATCTTCAACTCCTCGGCGATGCCGGAGTGCCGGGCGGCCGCAAGGCCCCCCGGCGCGCCTTCGTCACAGGGGACGGTCAGTCACCCGCCGGCGGTTCCGGCTCGACGAGGAAGAGTCCGAGGAGCACCGCGACGACCGGGATCGCGCACAGGATCGTGAACACGCCCTGCGGCCCGTACGCCTCGGCCGCCGCGCCCAGCGCCGGGGCGATCAGCCCGCCGACACTGACGGCCAGGCCGAGCGTGACCCCGGCCGCCGTACCGGGGCGCCCCGGCAGGTAGTCCTGGCCGAGCTTCACCAGCACGGCGAACGGCACGTTGAGCGCGAGCCCCGCCAGGACCGCGAAGACCAGCGGCAGCACGGTGCCCGGGGTCAGCCGCAGCGCGATCAGGGCCGGTACGGCGGCGAGGCCGCCCAGCTGGACCGTACGGACCATGCCGACGCGGTCCGCGATCCGGCCGCCGAGCAGCGTCCCCGCCACCCCGCCGACCAGGAAGCAGGCGAGCGCGAGGCCGGCGACGCCCCGGCCCGCGTGCAGATGGCGGATCCAGAACAGCTCGATGAAGGTGATCGCCCCGAAGAACGCCACCGAGCGCACCACCTCGATGCCGGTGAGGAAGAGGAACGGACGCCACCGGTCCCGCCCCTCCCGCCCCTGCCTGCGGACCGGGGCCGCGGCCGGGCGGTGCCGCAGCAGCACGAAGGCCATCAGGACGGCGGGCGGGATGAACAGCGCCGTCGCGCCCACCCCCATCGCCACGAGCGCCGGTGTCGCCAGGACCGGGGCCAGGAAGAAGCCCACGCTGCCGCCCGCCGCGAAGACGCTCATCGCGGAGGCGCTGTCCCCGGCGGCCTCGCGGGCCGCCTTGCCCGCCGCCGGATGGAACATCGCCACGCCGAGCCCGGACAGCAGGATCAGCAGCCAGACGGCGGCGTACGGCTGGACCAGGCCCGACAGGCCGAGGCCGATCCCGGCGACGGCGAGCCCGGCCGGGGCGAGCCGGGGCAGCCGGTAGCGGTCCACCGCGAGGCCGATGAACGGCTGCGGCACGGAACTGCCGAGCGCCGCCGCGAGGGTGAGCCCGGAGGCGGCGACGTAGCTGTAGCCCCGGTCGAGCACGAAGTACGGGACGCAGGCGGGCACGAGGCCCTGGTAGAGGTCGTCCACGGCGTGCGCGGTGCCCCACATCCGCATCCGCCGCCAGGCGGACGGGGCATCGTCCGGAAGGGCCCCGGGCTGCGGGCGTCCGGTCGGAGGGGAGGGGTCGGGAGGGGTCTGCCGGGAGGCGGCCGGGCCGGTCATGAAGGGTGCTCCTCGCTGAAGGTCCCTTCGAGGATTCCGGCCGCCCGGGGGAGCGGGCTAGCGATAATCTGCCTACTTATGTCGACTACCTGCCGCACGCTGCACGGCCCCGCGCGGGTGCCGCTCGCGCACCAGGAGCGCATCGCCCGCCACCACCACGTGGAGCACCAGCTCGTCTGCCCCTCGCGCGGCGTGCTGGAGGTGGCCACCCCGCTCGGCGTGTGGGCGGTGCCCCCGCACCGGGCGGTCTGGATTCCCGCCGGCGTCGTCCACGCCCACCTCGCGTACGGGCCGACCGAGCTGCGGGCGCTGAGCTTCGCCCCGGCCGACAACCCGCTGCGGCTCGACCGGCCCACCGTCCTGGCCGTCACCCCGCTGCTGCGCGAGATCGTCGCCTGCCTCACCGACGGGAGCGAACCGGCCCTCGACGCCCGGCAGCGGCGCAACCTGGAGCGGGTCGCGCTCGACCAGCTGCGCCGGGTCGAACCGCTCGGCGTCTGCCTGCCCTCCCCGGCCGACCCCCGGCTGCGGGACATCGCCCGCATCCTCCAGGACGACCCGGCGGACGGCCGGACCCTCACCGAGCTGGGCACGGCCGTCGGCGCGGCGCCCCGCACCCTGAGCCGGCTGTTCCGCGCCGAGACCGGGATGTCCTTCCCGCAGTGGCGCACCCAGCTGCGGCTCCACCACGCGCTGACGCTGCTCGCCTCCGGCGGCTCGGTCACCTCGGTCGCCGTCGCCTGCGGCTACAGCGGGCCGAGCGCCTTCATCCAGTCGTTCCGGCACGCCTTCGGCACCACCCCCGGCTCCTACGCGCAGGCGGGCCCGCCGCGCTGAGCGCGCGGTCGGCGGAGCTGCGGATGCGGGAGCGGGCGGGGCGACCGACGATGAAGGGCCGGGCAGCAGGCGGCCCGCGCCCTGCCCCAGGAGGTCTGTCTTGCCGGTGTACGCCGACCACCCGCCGTCCATCGACGTCACGGCGCTCGCCGCCGTGCTCGACGGCACGACGGCGGGCGTGGCCGTGTTCGACACCGAGCTGCGCTACCTGTACGTCAACCCGTCACTCGTACGCCACAACGGCATCCCGCCCTCCGCCCACCTCGGCCGCCGCCCCAGCGAGGTCATGCCCGACATCGACGCCCGCGAGGACCTGATGCGCGCCGTGCTCGCGGACGGCCGGGCCCGCGAGGTCACCTCCAGCGGCCGGCTGCCCGCCGAGTCCGGCACCGCCCGCGTCTACTGGCACGGGGCCTACCACCGCCTGGAGGTCGACGGCCGGGTCGCCGGGGTCGTCGGCATCGTCCTGGAGGTGATGGCCTCCGACGACGAGCAGCGCCGGCTCGCCCAGGCCCAGCGCCACCTCTCCCTCCTGGACAGCGCGAACACCCGCATCGGCACCACCCTCGACATGGACACCACCTGCTCCGAGCTGACGGACCTGGTGGTGCCCGGCCTCGCCGACGTCGCCGTGGTCGAGGTCTTCCCGCGCGACGTCGCCCCGCCGGTGCGCCCGGGCCCGCCCGGCGTGGTGCGGCTGCGGCGGGCGGCCATGTCGGTGGTACGCGGCCTGCGGCCGAAGGCCGGCCGGTTCGCGGTGTCCGACGACTACGTGGACCACCGGGAGGGCTCCGCCGTGCCGCGCTGCCTGGCCGCCGACCAGCCCGTCGTGGAGAACCTCGCCGACGACGAACAGGTGGACCGCTCGGCGCCCACGCCGGAGCTGGCAGAGGCGTACCGGGACATGGGGCTGCACTCGTCGGTCGTGGTGCCCGTCTCCGTGCGCTCCACGCCGATCGGGGTGCTGGCCCTGTTCCGGGGCGGCGGGTCGCCGGTCTTCTCGGACGACGACGTGGTGGTCGCCCGCGAGCTGGCCGGGCAGGCCGCCGTCCACCTGGACCACGCGCGCCGCTTCACCCACGAGCACACCATCGCCCTGGAGCTCCAGCGCTCCCTGCTCTCCGAGCCCCGGCCGCCCCACCCGCACATCGAGGTCGCCACCCGCTACCTGCCGGCCGATCGCAGCGTGCTGGTGGGCGGCGACTGGTTCGACGTCATCCCGCTGCCGGACGGGCGCCACCTCAAGGCGATGGGCGACGTGATGGGCCACGGCGTGGAGGCCGCCGTCGCGATGAGCCACTACCGCTCGCTGCTGCGGCTGCTGGCCGACGAGGAGCTGCCCCCGCACCGCATCCTGGAGCAGCTGGACCGGATGGTGGAGCGGTCCGGGATCGACCGGGCCGCCACCTGCCTGCTCGCCGTGGTGGACCGGGACGGCGGGATGTGCGAGGTGGCCAGCGCGGGCCACCTGCCGCCCGTCGTGCTCGAACCGGGCGCGTCCGGCGCCCGGATCTGCGAGGTGCCGGAGGCCCCGCCGCTCGGCACCGGCTTCGGCGGCTACCGCTCCACGGTGGTGGAGTGCTGCCCGGGCGCGGTGCTGTTCATGTACACCGACGGGCTGGTGGAGCGGCGCGGCGAGGACATCGACGCGTGCGTGGCCCGGCTCGCGGAGCTGACCCTGCCGGAGAGCGGCGACCTGGAGACCCTGCTGGACCGGGTGCTGGAGCGCTTCGGGCCGGGCGCCGAGGACGACATCGCGGTGATGGCCTCCCGGACCCGCGAGGAACCGGACGGCGGCTACCCGGACGCCTGAACGCCGCGCCGCCCCGGACGACGACGCCTGAACGCCGGGCCGCCTCAGACGAACAGGAACGCGCCCGCCGTCGCCGCGCCCAGCGCCGTACCGGCCGTCACCTGGCCGACCGTGTGGTAGCCGAGCGCCACCCGCGACCAGGACACGGCCGCCGCGAGCGCGTACCCGCACAGCCACCACGGCGAGTGGACGGCGGCGAGCAGCGCGACCACGGCCGAGGCCACCGAGGCGTCCACGGAGATCTTCCACACCGTGTTGACGGCCAGGAGCACCACCGTCATCGCCCACAGCGCCAGCATCGCGGCCAGGATGCCGGCGGGCGCCCCGCCCAGCAGCATCACCGCCGAACCGGCGCCGATGGAGCCGAGGATGACGAAGAAGATGGGCGCCCGCTTGGTGCGGTCCACGACGTGGCGGTCGCCCCAGGTGCCGCGCCCGCGCTCCCACTCGATGTAGCCGGCGGGCACGATCCCCGCGCACAGGGCGCCGAGCAGCCCCCAGAGCAGCCCGGTCCAGCGGCCGGCCGCCGCCAGGCCGATGCCGAGCATGCCGGCGAGGAGCAGGTTGCGCGGCTGGAGGACGTCGGTCACGGTGCGCGCGAGGGCGTGGTCGGGGGCGGCGGGGGTGTCGGTGGTGGTCATGCCGGCTGCTCCTTGCCCGCCGACGCGGAGGCTTCCAGGACCGGGCGGGCCCGCTCCGGGGTCAGCGTGCGGTACGCGGCGGCCACCCGGACCAGCCGGGCGACCTCGCCGTCCTGGTCGGTGGCGTGCTGGGTGGCGACGGCGGCCGCGTCGCCCGCCGGGGCGCCGGAGTCGCGGGCCAGCAGCGCCGCCTTGATCCAGTACGCGTCGGCGAGCGGCGAGCCGGGCCCGGTCCCGGCGGCGGCCTCGGCGGCGGGCAGCAGGGTGTCCGGGACGTAGTGGCGCAGCTTCTCGACCGCGTCCGCGATGTCCGCCGCCCAGCGGTCGACGCGCAGGTCGGCCGGGGTGTCGAAGCGGGTCAGCTCCCGCAGCAGCGGCCGGGGCGGCTCGAAGGGCTGGTCCGGGAAGGCCGTCATCAGCTCGTACCAGAGGCCGTGCAGCCGGGCCTGGGCCCGCCAGAGCTTGGCGCGGCGGCGGGCGTTGCTCAGGGCCGGGACGGAGGCGCCGACCGCGAAGAAGGCGAAGAGGACGACCTGGGCGGCCTCGGTGATCTCGTCGAAGCGCAGCGCGAAGGACTCGCTCGGATCGTCCACGACGCTGGCCCAGAGGAACAGCGTGCGGCTGACGGTGTAGCCGACGCCGATGAACATCGCGAACGTCATCATCCCGAGCCCGACGCGCAGATGACGCGTCCGGGCGCCCGCGGTGGCCAGCGCCCACTGGTAGGCGCAGACGGCGGACGCGGCGCCCAGGTAGAGGTAGAAGACGCTCATGTACAGCGTGGCGCCCCACTGCCCGGCGTGGTCGGCGACGAACCGGTCCGAGGGGGTGGAGCGGTCCACGACGGTGAAGAACAGCACCGTGAGCAGGACCAGCGTGGCGACCGACGCCTTGGCGGCCACCTGCTGGATCAGCCGGGCGAACCGCACGTGCCGGGGCACGTCGCCCTCGTCCTCGTACTGCCCGTAGATCGCCACGATGTAGCTGAGAATGGCCAGAATCGCGATGGTCGCCGTGTAGTGCTTGATGAGGACGGAGAGGTCGGTGACCGGGCTGTCGTTGAGCCCGACGCGCACGAACCGGGTCTTCGTCCACAGCGCCAGGGCGAATCCCGCGTAACAGCCCCACAACGCCCGGCGTCTGCGGTCCTCCTCGTCGCCCCACAGGGCGGCCGGCATGCGCCAGAGGGCGACGGCTGTCATCAGGCCCGCTATGAGATAGCCGGCGAGGTCGAGCGGGGTCACGGCGGAAGTCCTCGGGAGTGGGGGGAAGAGGGACGGTCGGTACGGGGCGGCGGTGCGGGGGTCACGTCCGGCGGAACAGGCCGCCGCGGCGGTGGGCGACCGGGCGCGAGAGCGAGTTCGCGAGCCGCCCCACCATGTCATCGCTCGTCACGTCCCGTGCCATGCGGGGGATGAGCGACGCACCGAATTCGGCCATGCGTTCGTCGTGGGTGTCGTACTGCGCCCGCGCCTGCACGGCGTCCGGGGTCAGTTCCGCGCCGGGGCCGACCATCCGGGCGATGAGCGAGGTGTCGAAGACCGGCAGCAGCCGCTGAAGCTGCTCCGCGTCCAGCGAGGTGCCGTGGTCGAACCACTCGTGGCACAGCTCGTGCAGGATGACGTGCTGCGTCTGGTACTCGGTGGGGCGCCTGCGGTAGAGCACGAAGCTGGTGTCGCCGGCCTTGAGCCGCAGCCCGCAGGCGGCGTTGACGCGCGCCAGCCGGTCGGGCATCTCGTGCAGCACGATGGTCCGCCCGCGCGCCGCCTCCATGTTGGCCACCAGCCCGGGTACGGAGAACGGCGAGGGGATCGGCAGGCGGGCGAGCCGCTCCTCGCACTCCCGGCGCAACTTCCGCATGGACATGGGTCAGTCCCGCTGTCCGCCGCCGGCCGGGGGCGTGCGGTCCCCGGCGTCCCGGAGCAGGGACATCGCGAACTGCAGCAGTTCCGGGGGCAGTCCGTCCTCGTTCACGCCGCGTCCGGCGAGCCCGCTGATCTCGCCGGTCCGCCGCTTGGCCAGGAACTGCAGCCCGGCCACCACGTCGTCCACGACCTCCGACTCCTCCTTGAAGAACCGCCAGTCCACGCCGAAGCCCAGGCCGAGGGCCTTGAGGATCTCCTCGGACGGCTGGGTGACCTTGCCGGCCAGGATGTTGGAGAAGTAGCTGTGGGAGAGGGAGCCGCCCCGCTCCCTGACCAGGTCGGCGAAGAACCGTCCCGAGATCCTGCGGCCGGGGAAGGTCTTCTCGACCATGTACTCGACCTTCTGGCGCAGCGTCCGCAGTTCCGGCGCGCGCTCTTCGCCGTTGTCCATCCGGCCCCCACGTTCACGTCCGCCGCGGACCCCTGTCCGGATACCCGCGCGGCGCTCGATTCGGTCAACGGGCTCGTACTGTAACGAACGGCGGACCGCCGGCTCATCGGCGGGAGACTGGAGATGGCGAGAAGCCGAACAGTCCCATCCGGTGTCCGGAGCGGGCTTGCGCAAACACTCTACGTCACTGTTAACTCGAAAAAACACGGGCAGGGGGCCACGAGGGGAGTCCCTTGCCCGTGAAGACGGTGCTGCCCCGCGGCCTCTGCCGCCGCACAGGGGTGTAGCCCTTCACGACGGGGGATGCGTGAAGGGCTACACGTGCATTATGGCCCCTGCGCCCGGCAGTCATCAACTGACCGGCCGGTCAGTGTCCTTGCCCCGGCACGCCCTCCGTTGCCGGTTCCCGGCAGTCACGGCTGCCCGTTTCGGCCGCACGCGGCCCGGCGCCGCACCCGCGGCCCCGGTTACCATCGGAAAAGAGCCGCCGGACGCGGCCCACCGGAGCCGGTCCCCCCGAGGACACGGTCCGTGACCGCGCAACCGCACCCCTCGACGGCGTACCGCATGCGCGACCGCACACCCCTCGACGAAAAGGTCCCGCTTGAACCGCGACCGCACACCCCGCTCCCACGACCGATACTCCCGTTCCCGCGGCCAGGGCGCCGCGGGAACCGGCTCCCGAGCGGGCGGCGGATTCCGTTCCCGGGGCGCGGGCCGCGCCGGACAGGGCCGCTCCGGCGGCCACACCCGCAGGCCCGTCGCCCGGCAGGGCGAGTTCGAGCTGCCGCAGACCGTCACCCCGCCGCTGCCCCCCGTCGCGGCCTTCGCCGACCTGGACCTGCCGGACACCGTGCTGGCCGCGCTGACCGCGCAGGGCGTCACCGAACCGTTCCCCATCCAGGCCGCGACGCTGCCGAACTCGCTGGCCGGGCGCGACGTGCTGGGCCGCGGCCGCACCGGCTCCGGCAAGACCCTCGCTTTCGGCCTGGCCGTCCTCGCCCGCACGGCGGGCCGCCGCGCCGAGGCCCGGCACCCGCTGGCCCTGATCCTGGTGCCCACCCGGGAACTGGCCCAGCAGGTCACCGCCGCCCTGACCCCGTACGCCAAGCCGCTGCGGCTGCGGCTGGCCACCGTCGTCGGCGGCATGTCCATCGGCCGCCAGACCGCCGCGCTGCGCGGTGGCACGGACGTCGTCGTGGCCACGCCGGGGCGGCTGAAGGACCTCATCGAGCGCGGCGACTGCTTCCTGGACCGGGTCGCGGTGACGGTGCTGGACGAGGCGGACCAGATGGCCGACATGGGGTTCATGCCCCAGGTCACCCAGCTGCTCAACCAGGTCCCGCGGGACGGCCAGCGCATGCTGTTCTCGGCCACCCTCGACCGCAACGTGGACCTCCTCGTCCGCCGCTACCTGAACGACCCGGTGGTCCACTCGGTGGACCCGGCGGCCGGCGCGGTGACGACGATGGAGCACCACGTGCTCTACGTGCGCGGCTCCGACAAGTACGCGACGACGACGGAGATCGCGGCGCGCGACGGCCGCGTGATCATGTTCCTGGACACCAAGCACGCCGTGGACGAGCTGACCGAGCACCTGCTGAGCAGCGGTGTGCGCGCGGCGGCGCTGCACGGCGGCAAGTCCCAGCCGCAGCGCAACCGCACCCTGGAGCGCTTCAAGACCGGGCACGTCACGGTCCTGGTGGCGACCAACGTCGCGGCGCGCGGCATCCACATCGACCACCTCGACCTCGTCGTCAACGTCGATCCGCCCAGCGACCACAAGGACTACCTGCACCGGGGCGGGCGCACCGCCCGCGCCGGGGAGTCGGGCAGCGTCGTCACGCTGGTGCTGCCCAACCAGCGCCGCGAGATGACCCGGCTGATGGCCGACGCGGGCATCACCCCGCACATCGCGGAGGTCCGCTCCGGCGGGGAGGAACTGAGCCGGATCACCGGCGCGCAGGCCCCCTCCGGCGTGCCCGTCACCATCACCGCCCCGCCCTCCGAGCGCGCCGGGCGCGGCTCCTCGCGGGGCGGCCGGGTCAGGTCCAGAGCGCCTCGGCGAGCCTGACGCCCGCGAAGGCCGCGCCGAGCCCCACGACCACGCTCAGCACGACGTTGGCCGCCGCGTAGAGCCGGGCCCCGTCCTCCGCCAGCCGCAGCGTCTCGTAGCTGAACGTGGAGTACGTGCTCAGCGCCCCGCAGAGCCCGGTCCCGAGCAGCAGCTGCAGCGAGGAGGAGGCGGCCCCGGCCGCCACCGCGCCGGTCAGCAGCCCCAGGACCAGGCACCCCGCCATGTTCACGGTGAACGTCCCCCACGGGAGGACGGTGTCGTGGCGGGCCTGCACGGCCCGGTCGGTCAGATAGCGCAGCGGGGCGCCGACGGCCGCGCCGGCGATCACCAGGAGCCAGTTCACCGGCGTCCCTCCGCCGTGCCGGAACCCCGGCCCCCGGTGCGCACGAGCGCGCAGGCGTCCAGCGTGACCGTGCGGCCGCCGGTCAGCTCGGCGATCCGCGGCAGGAACGCGCGTACCGCCGGCTCCGTGTCCACGATCACCACCGCCACCGGCAGGTCCTCGCTCAATGACAGCAGCCGCTGGGTGTGGATCACCGAGGAGGCGCCGAAGCCCTCGACGCCCCGGAACACGCTCGCCCCGGCGAGCCCGGCGGCATGCGCCCGGTGCACGATCTCGGTGTAGACGGGCCGGTGGTGCCAGAGGTCGGACTCGCCGACGAACACGGTCAGCCGCAGCCCCGGCTCGGTGGCCGGGTCCGGGGTGCCGGTGGGGTTCGTGCCCGCGGTGGTCATGCCCGCCTCCACGCCAGTGCGCGGCGCGTCAGCCACACCGCGCTCCACACTGCCGCGAGGGCCGCGAGCAGCGTCAGTCCCAGATAGGCCAGCCCGGTGCCGGCCTCCCCCTTCGCCACGAGGCGCTCGATGTCCACCGCGTAGGTGGAGAACGTGGTGAACCCGCCGAGCACCCCGGTCCCGAAGAACGGCCGGACCAGCCGGTGCGCCGCCCACGCCTCGCCGATCACGACCATGAACACGCCGATCACCGCGCAGCCGGTCACATTGACGACGAGCGTCGTCCAGGGGAAGCCGCCGCTCGCGGTGGGCCACAGCAGGGACGCCCCGTACCGGGCGGACGCCCCGATCACCCCGCCGAGCGAGACGACGGCGACGACGGCGATCTGCGGGTTCCCGGGCCGGGGGCCGGCCTCCGGGTGCGTACCGGGTCCGGTGCCGGTGCCTGTGCCGGGCATGTGTCTCCTACCTGCCGGGGCGCCCGCCGGGCGCGGGCGCGCTTCTGCGCAAGTAGGGACCGTTGGCGGCCCGTTTCGGCGACCGCGGTTCGGGTACGGCGGGCCCCACCGCCGCGCAGCGGCCTCACGGCCCCCGCTGCCCCCAGGATATCGCCGGGGCGCGGGGGCCGGACCGCGCGGCTTTCCCCGGAGCACCGGCCCTATTCCGTGTCCGGCCGAATTTCACCCGATCGGCCACCTCATCTGCGGGCCGGGCGGGGAAGCCGCAGGGTGGACCCATGTGGCCCCACCGAATATGGCTGGGTGCCGCGGTCCTCCCGCTGGCCCTGCTGGTGCCGCGGGACGCCCCGGTGCCCCACATCCTGGCCGAGCCGCCCCGTACCGCCCCCCACCCGTGGGCGGCCGCCGCCCCGCAGCCCGTCGTCGTCCGCCGGGCGGCCTGGCACGCGGACGAGTCCATCGTCCGGGAGCACGCCGTCTACACGGGCGCCGTGCGGGCGGTCTTCATCCACCACACGGGCGAGAACAGCGACTACGACTGCGGCGAGGCGCCCGAGCTGATCCGCAACGTCGAGGAGGCCCACATCAAGGGCCGGGGCTGGGACGACATCGGCTACAACTTCCTGGTCGACCGCTGCGGCACCATCTACGAGGGCCGGGCCGGCGGCATCACGCGCTCGGTGCGCGGCGCGCACACCACCGGCTTCAACGCCGACAGCGTCGGCATCGCGGTCCTCGGCGACTACCACGACGGCGAGAAGGTCCCGGCCGCCGTCATCCGGTCGCTGGCCGCCCTCGCCGCCTGGAAGCTGCTGCCCGGCGAGGACCCGCGCGGCAAGGTGCGCCTGCGCTCCACGAACGACGCGAGCCGCTACCCCAAGGGCGAGGTGGCGGTGCTCGACGTCATCTCCGGCCACCGCGACACGTACCGCACGCGCTGCCCCGGCCAGGCGCTGTACGACGAACTGCCGGAGATCCGCTCGCTGGCGGCGGCCATGCGCGCCGACCGGGACGCCGCCACGGAGGACGCCGGCAACCGTCCCGGCTCATCGCACTAGTGCAAAAGGATTGTGGTGCTAGTACGTATCCGGCTAGGCTGCCGGTCATGCCCGCGAAGACCCCGTACCCCGTGATCCTGACCGGCCGCCACGTCCGCGTCGAGCCGCTCGCCGCCGCCCACCTGGACGACCTCTTCGCCGCCGGCGGCAACGACGACGACGTCTGGCGCTGGCTCGGCACCCCGGCCCCCCGCACCCGTGGGGACCTGGAAGCCACCCTGACCGCCCTGCTCGCCGATCCGACCCACCTCCCCTTCGCCGTGGTCCACCTGGAGACCGGGCGGGCGGTCGGCTGGACCACCTACATGGACATCGACGAGGCGAACGAGCGGCTGGAGATCGGCTGGACCTGGTACGGCCGCGCGTACTGGCGGACCGCCGTCAACACGGAGACCAAGCTCCTCCTGCTGACCCACGCCTTCGAGGACCTGGCGATGGGCCGCGTCCAGCTCAAGACCGACCACCTCAACGTGCGCTCCCAGGCCGCGATCGCCCGCCTCGGCGCCCGCCGCGAGGGCACCCTCCGCCGCCACCGCCGCCGCCCGGACGGCACCTGGCGCGACACGGTGTACTTCTCGCTGCTCGCGGAGGAGTGGCCGGCGGCGAAGGCGAACCTGGCGGCGCGCCTCTGACGCCCGGGTTCAGCACACGCCTCCGCCGGACCGGCCGAGCCCGTACGCCGAGTGCAGCCGGTACGTCCCCGCCTTCCGCACCGTCAGCCGCGTCCACGCGCCGTCCCGGCCCAGGCACGCCCCGGCGGGGCCGTCCACGCGGAGCCAGGGGGAGTGGGCGACGCGGACGGTGGTCGTGCCGGGGCGGGGCAGGCGCAGGGTCAGGGACGCCTCGCCGGCGGCGGTGACGGCGGCGGGCGGAGCGGCGAGCGGGGTGGCGTTCCGCACCCGGTAGACCGTCCAGCCGTCGCCCCGCCAGACCTCGTCGAGCCAGGGCAGACCGCCCCGGACCAGGGCCGCCTCGGCCTCCGCCGGGCCGTCCGGCCGGCCGTGCGGGAGGGCGACGAGGCCCACCGCCCACCGGTCGAGCCAGGCCCGGTAGCGGGCCGGGGTCAGCTCGCCCTCGTAGAACAGCCGCCCGCGCTCGACGTCGAGCTGCCGGTTCCAGCCGCGCGCC
>NZ_JAKRGC010000134.1 GCF_022347745.1 Streptomyces sp. OfavH-34-F | reverse complement strand
CAGGTGGGCGCGGCGCGCGCCGAGGCCCAGACCGCGTGGCTGCGGGCGCACGGGGACGTGGAGGCGGCGACGCTGCACGCGCTGGCGGCCACCCGGCTCGCCGAGAACCTGCCGCGCATCGACAGCCTCACCCTGTCGCCCGACGTCCTCACGGGCCTGCTCGGCAGGCTCGGCCGGCCGGAGGCCGGGGCGTGAGCCTCGCCCCGCGCGCGGTGCTGGTCCACCGCACCACCGAGTACGAGGAACTGCTCGTCCGGTACGGCACGCACGGCCAGGCCGCGTTCGTGCTCGCCGGGCGCGGCCGGTCCATCAACGAGGTGGCGCGGCGGCACGAGCGGACCCGGCGGGCGCTGGCCGACGTGGCGGCGGCCGTGCCCCTCCAGTGGCGCCACAGCCGGGTGGAGCGGGCCGACCTGGACCGCTTCCTGTTCGCGCCGGAGGACGTGGTGGTGGTCGTCGGTCAGGACGGCCTGGTCGCCAACGCCGCGAAGTACCTCACCGGTCAGCCGGTCATCGGGGTGGACACCGACCCGGGGCGCAACCCGGGCGTCCTGGTGCGCCACCGGCCGGCCGACGCGGGGGCGCTGATGCGGGCGGCCGTGACGCCCGGCGGGCGGGCCGACGAGCTGACGATGGTGGAGGCGGTGGCCGACGACACGCAGCGGCTGCTGGCCCTCAACGAGATCTACCTGGGCCCGCCCGGCCACCAGACGGCCCGCTACCGGCTCGGCCCCGACTCGGCGGACTCCCCCGCCGAACCGCAGGCGTCCTCCGGGGTCCTGGTGGGCACCGGCACCGGGGCGACCGGCTGGCTGCGCTCGCTGTGGCGGGAGCGCGGCAGCGGCCTCGCACTGCCGGGCCCCGCCGACCCGCGGCTGCTCTGGTTCGTCCGCGAGGCATGGCCGTCGCCGTCGACCGGCACCTCGTTCACGGCGGGCGAGCTGGGCCCCGACGAGGCGCTGCGGCTGACGGTGGAGTCGGACCGGGTGGTGGTGTTCGGCGACGGGATGGAGACGGACGCGCTGGAGCTGACGTGGGGGCAGAGCGTACGCCTCGGCGTCTCGGAGACGTCGCTGCGGCTGGCGGTGTGAACGGGACCGGGGAACCTCTACCCCTGTGACGCCCGCCCGGCATGCCCAGGACCCTAGGCTCCATGGACCGGTCGGCCCCGTCAGGAGAGATTCATGAGCGTCGAGAACACCCCCGTCCCCTCCCGCAACACCCGTCCGCCGCAGGCCCAGGCCGCGCTGGGGGTCGGGGTGATCGTGCAGGACGCGCGCGGGCGCGTACTGCTCGGGCGGCATCGCGACGGCACCTGGGAGCTGCCCGGCGGCAAGGTCGATCCGCTGCCCGAGTCCGTCGCCGCGGCGGCCGTGCGCGAGCTGCGCGAGGAGACCGGACTCGATGTCCCCGAGGACCGGGTCACCGTCTTCGCGATGCTGCACGACGTGGTCGCCGGCATCAACCGGGTGACGATGGCCGCCCTGGTGCGCGTGGACTCCGCCACACCCCGGGTGACCGAGCCGCATCTGATCCGCACCTGGGAGTGGACCCCGCCGGAGGCGCTGCCGTCGCCGCTCTTCGACCCGTCCGCGCAGATCCTCGCGGCCTGGCGGCCGGACCTCGCCGTCCCGCACCCGCCCGCGCACCGGCTCGATCTCGCCACCGAGGTGACCCAGGCGAAGCCCTAACGTAATTAATCATTTGCCTAGGGCTCATAGGCAGCGTTAGCTTCGAGACCATGAAGGCCGTGACCGAGCAGGACATCCGCTCATCGTTCGTGAATTGCTCCAAGGGGGAGGCCAAGCGCCTGCCGATGCCCAGGAACTTCGAGGAGCTGCCCTGGGACGACCTCGACTTCCTCGGCTGGCGCGACCTGTCCGCGCCGGGCCGCAGCTACATCGTCGCCGAGCACGAGGGCGAGCTGACCGGGATCTCGCTGCGCTTCCCCTCCCAGCAGCGCGGCTTCCTGCACCGCAGCATGTGCTCGCTCTGCCTCACGACGCATCCGGGGAACGGGGTCTCACTGATGACCGCCCGCAAGGCGGGCCCCTCGGGCCGCGAGGGCAACTCGGTGGGCCTGTACATCTGCACCGACCTGGCCTGCTCGCTGTACGTACGGGGGAAGAAGACGCCGGCCTCCGGCGCCCGCTTCAAGGAGAGCCTGACCACGGAGGAGCAGATCGCCCGTACGCTCACCAACCTCCACGCGTTCGTGGCCAAGCTCCACCACTGACGCCACCGGTCTCAATCGCCGGTGGTCCACGGCCAGCGCGCCCGGCGGCCGTCCTCGACGAGACCGATCAGCGAGAACGCCGCGTCGGTGAGCCCGCCGAAGGTGTGCCGGTCGGGGCCCGGGGCGCCGTGGGCCGGCCGGTAGCCCGCGAGGTTCCAGGTGTGGACCGGCACCCCGCGCGGGACCGGGTCGGCGCTCCTCGGGCCGTAGGGCAGGGTCTGCTCGTCGGTGACGACGACCACCCGGTCGTGATCCCGGTAGTGGGTGCGCAGTGCGCGCGTCATGTCGGTGCCGCCGAGCTGGTGGAACCGCTCCAGCACGCCGAGGACCGGTTCGCCCGGCGCGTACGGCACGGCTGCGCTGCGCCAGCCGAACTCGACCAGGTCGGCCCGCTCCGCGCGCAGGGCGAGCGCGGTGCCGAACACGGCGGCCGCGTCGGCCCGGCTGAGCGTGGAGCGCTCCGAGACGGTGTCCCAGAACATCGAGTCGGACCGGTCCACCAGGACGAGGGTCCGTCCGGGCAGGGCGGGCACGCGGGCCAGGGAGTGGCCGAGGGCGGCTTCCAGCGCGCCGGCCCAGCGGGGCGCGGCATGCCGGTGGGCGGCGAGGTAGCGGAAGGGGAACTGCCGGGCGCGGGCCACCTCCTCGGGGTCGGCGATCCGTGCGGCGACCCGTTCGGCGGTCGCGTCCGCGATCCCCGCCTCGTCGAAGTTGCGCAGGTTGCGCAGGAGGGCCATGGGCCCCATGACCGGGATCAGCGCCTCCCAGACGGGGGCGTCCATCGGCCCGTGCAGCCAGCCCGCGACGGACTCCCAGGTCATCCCCGCCTCGGCGAGCCGTTCCGGGCCGCCGGGCCCGGTGACCAGGCGGCGCCGCGCCTCGGGCGGGGTCTCCAGCAGGGCGCGGTGTGCGGTCAGCAGCCGGTCGTCCGCCGGGGGCCGGGCGCGCCCGGGGTGGTGGCGGCGGTCCAGCGCGTACCGGAAGAGGGCACCCTGCCAGGGCTTGGCGGGGTCGGGCGAGGCGTGCACCAGGTTGAGCACGTCGCCGAAGCGGAACTCCCTGGACGCGGTGTCGTACTTGAGCAGCGCCCGGGAGGTGTACAGCCTGCGCACGGCGTCGGCGACGCCCCGCTTCACGGGCTGCGGCACCGTGCGTCCGTATGCCGAGATCCAGTGCGCCAGCAACTCGCCGGGCTCGTCCGCCCGCTGGAGCACGGAGTCGACGACGGACCGGTTGGAGGGCCCGTCGCTGACCCCCGCCGCGAGCCTGGCCCGCACGTACGCGGCGGCGCCGACCAGCGGGGCCGTCCGCAGCCGCCCCTCGTCGCGCAGCCAGCGCAGCAGGCCCGCCGTCCACGCGGGATGCTCCACGGCGAGCCGGGAGACGAGAGCGGTGTACCGCCGGTCGCGGTCCTCGCCGCTCTCGTAGAAGGTGCGCTGGGAGACGAAGTTTCCGACGGCGAGGAGGAACAACTCCTCGCGGGGTTCCCGGACATGGGCCGGGCCGCCCGCGTAGCCGCGGAAGGGGGCCGCGAACGAGCCCGGGACGGGCCGGGTGGCGGCCAACTGGCGTGCGCCTGCCGAGACTTGCGGGGACACCAGCATCTCGGACCAGACCTTGGAGACGCGTCGAGCGTGACGAGGCAGGAAGATCCCCCGGGTTCGAAGGGTGGTGGGAGCGCACGCGTCCGCCGAGATCAAGGAACGGGCGGCGGCGTCACAAGGTGTCAGAAGGAAGGAGCCGCAGCCGGGCGCATCGCCGGACGCGGGCGCGAGGAAGAACATACAAGCGACCAGCGCAGCCCACCATCCGATTTACGGCGCCGGGGCCGGACCTCCCCCTTCCCCGCTCCCCCGAGAGGCCGGGGGCTGCCCCCCTCGCGAGACCGAAAGTCACCTATGTCCAAAATGACACAAGAGGGCCCTTTACGCTTTTTACTATTCGGTAACCCGTCATCACACCGCCCCCGTCACGACACACCGAATTTACGTCACGAATGACCGATATGCGGACTCGCTTAACCGGATCGCGACCTGACCAGCCTTGACGTGATCACGGGCGCTTGGAATCGTCAGCACAGGCACTGTCGAATCGGGCAGCCGCCACGAATCGACTCATTCCGATGCAAGGTTGTCGCCCCATGCCTGGCACACGGCTCACCTCGGCCCCACGCACCCGTGCGGCACCGCCTGCCCGCCACAGCCTCCTCCATCGAGGTGCCCTCGCACCAATCATTTTCTGACCTCGAGAGTCCGCACATCCTGTCCGAGCGCTCGCAACCCGGTGCCCGGTCAACGCGGCCAAGCGTCCAGTTCACCTACCGGATCTGCGGGCCCACGCTTCAAAGAAAGGCCGGCTCACAGTGCTGCGTTATGTCGCCCGCAAAGCAGTCGGCTGGTTTTTGATGATCGCTGTCGCAACCAATCTGACGTATTTCCTGGCCAATGCATTCCTGAAGCCTGCGTCTAACTACACCGCGTTGCGACCGCCTCGAACTCCAGCCCAGATCAACCAATCACTGTCGCTCTACAACCTCAATCCGGACAAACCGATCATGGATCGGTGGTGGCACTGGATTTCCCAGATCGTGACCCATTTCGACTGGGGTCAGTCGCCGACCGGAGGCAGCGTCAACGAGCAGGTCTCCTACCGGATCTTCGTCAGTGGCCAGTTGGTCATCGCCTCGACGATCCTCTCGATCGTCATCGGCGTCGGGCTGGGCGTCTACACCGCATCGCGCCAGTACAAGGCCGGTGACCGGGTGTGGCAGGGCATCTCCGTGATCTCCTTCAACACGCCCTCCGCCGTGGCCTCGCTCGGCGTGGTCCTCGTCGCGATCTGGCTCAACCAGTCCCTCGGCAACACGCTGCTGCCCGTGGCCGGAGCGCAGAGCCCCGACGTCACCGGGTTCTGGCCCGTGCTGGGTTCGAGAGTCATGCACGCGATTCTCCCCACGATCTCGCTGACGTTCATCTCGTACGCCGGATATCACCTGTTGCAGCGCTCGTTGCTGCTGGACCACATCAACTCCGATTACGTGCGCACCGCACGGTCGAAGGGGCTGACCCGCAAACAGGCCATCTACCGGCACGGATTGCGGACCTCGATCATTCCCGTCGCCACCCAGGTCGCCTTCGCGATGCCCGCCCTGTTCACCGGCGCGGTCATCACCGAGACGGTCTTCGCGTGGCACGGCATGGGTGAGTACTTCACCAAGACCATCAGCACGAACGACGTGCACGGGGCCGTCGCCGTGGCGGCCTTCGGTGCCCTCATGACGGCCATCGGCGCGATCCTGGCCGACCTCGTCGTCGTGGCCCTCGACCCCAGGATCAGGGTGAGCTGACGTGGCCATCAACATGCCCGGTGCCGGAACCGCCCCCGAGGAGGCTCCGGAGATCGCCGAAGTACTGGAGCCCGGCGCGACCGGCGGCAAGCGCCTCTCGCCGACCAGGCTCTACATGCGCCGTTTCGCGCGCAACAAGTCCGCCCTCGGCGGCCTGATCCTGTTCGCCCTGCTCGTCCTCTTCTCCGTGTTCGGCCGGTTCCTGACCGACTGGAACCACGAGGAGGCGGACTTCACCGCTCTCACCGTCGGCCCCGGCGTCGGCGGCCACCTCCTGGGCACCAACGGCGCGGGCAACGACGTCTACGCCCAGCTGGTGCACGGCCTCGGCAGGTCGCTGATCATCGCCGTGACGGTGTCGCTCCTGACGACCGCCATCGCCGGTCTGTTCGGCACCACCGCCGCCTACTTCGGCGGCAAGATCGAGCGGGTGATGCTCGGCTTCGTGCACTTCCTGCTCATCCTGCCCTCGTTCCTCATCATCGCCCTGGTCGGTACGCACTACCGCGGTGACTGGCAGGTTCTGGTCGTGGTGCTCACGCTGTTCGGCTGGATGCTGACCGCCCGGGTGATCTGGTCCCTGGCGACGTCCCTGCGCGAACGCGAGTACGTGATGGCGGCGCGCTTCATGGGCGTCAGCCCGCTCCGCACCATCGTCCGCCACCTGGTGCCCAACATCGGCTCCCTGCTGATCGTGACGTTCACCCTCGGTGTCGCCTCGACCGTGCAGTCCGAAACGGCCCTCTCCTTCATCGGGTTCGGCGTCAAGCAGCCCGACGTGTCCCTCGGTTCCATGCTGGCCGACGGGCAGAGCACCCTGTCCACCGCTCCCTGGCTGTTCTACCTGCCGGCGATCCTCGTCGTCCTGCTGACCGTGGCCATGGCTCTGATCGGTGACGGTCTGCGCGACGCCCTGGACCCCACATCGCAGTCTGGAGGCCGCGCATGATCGAGCAGCGCGCTGTCACGACCGAACCCGGAACCCAGCGGGCCCTGCTGTCCGTTCGTGACCTGAAGGTGGCCTTCCCCTCGGAATCCGGCCGGGTCGACGCCGTACGCGGTGTCTCCTTCGACCTGCACCGCGGCAAGACCCTCGGCATCGTGGGCGAATCCGGTTCGGGCAAGTCCGTCACGTCGATGGCCGTCATGGGGCTGCTCCCCGAGTACGCCTCGGTCACCGGCGAGATCCTGCTCGACGGGAAGAACCTCCTCGATCTGGACGACCGCCGGATGTCCAAGGTCCGCGGTCAGCAGATCGGCATGATCTTCCAGGACCCGCTCTCGTCGCTCACTCCGATCTTCAGCATCGGGGACCAGATCGTCGAGTCCCTCCAGATCCACCAGGACATCTCGGCCGCGGCCGCCTGGAAGCGGGCCGTCGAACTGCTGGACCTGGTCGGCATCCCGAACCCCGAGCGCCGCGCCAAGGGGTTCCCGCACGAGTTCTCGGGCGGCATGCGGCAGCGGGCCGTGATCGCCATGGCCATCGCGAACAACCCCGACCTGATCATCGCCGACGAGCCGACGACCGCCCTGGACGTCACCGTGCAGGCGCAGATCCTCGACGTACTGAAGACGGCCCAGCGCGAGACCGGCGCCGCCGTCATCATGATCACCCACGACCTCGGGGTCGTGGCCGGCTCCGCCGACGACGTCATGGTGATGTACGCCGGCCGCCCGGTCGAGCACGCCTCGGTGGACGAGCTCTTCGCGCAGCCCCGGATGCCGTACACCATCGGCCTCATGGGCGCGATCCCCCGCCTGGACGACCGGGACCGGGAGGCCCTGACCCCGGTGCCGGGCACTCCGCCGCTGCTCGTGGACCTGCCCGACGCCTGCCCCTTCGCCGCGCGGTGCCCCGCGGCCGAGGACGCCTGCCGGGAGACCGAGCCGCCGCTGCTGACCATCGGCGCGAGCGGCACGGCGCACTCCGCCGCCTGCCGGCGGGCCGGGGAGATCGAGGACGGCGCCATCGGCGGCGAGCCGATCTTCCCCGTCCCGGGCGCACGGGAGGAGCGCGCCGCGGACACCCCGCGCGAGGAGCGGCCGACGGTCCTGGAGCTGTCCGGCGTCACCAAGACCTTCCCGCTGACCAAGGGCGGCCTGCTCAAGCGCAAGGTGGGCAAGGTCTTCGCCGTCAACGGCATCGACCTGGACATCCGCGAGGGCGAGACGCTCGGGCTGGTCGGCGAGTCGGGGTGCGGCAAGACCACCACCCTGCTGGAGATCATGGGGCTCAAGCCCCCGGAGCAGGGCAGCATCTCCGTCTGCGGCCACGACACGGCCGACCTGAAGCGGAAGCAGGACCTCAGCGCCGTACGCCGCAACATCCAGATGGTCTTCCAGGACCCCATGGGCGCGCTGGACCCCCGCATGACGGTCTTCGACATCCTCGCGGAGCCCCTGCGCGCGGTCGGCGAACGCGACAAGAAGGTGCTGAGCACCAAGGTCGCCGAGCTCATGGAGCTGGTCGGGCTCGACCCCGAGCACCGCGACCGCTTCCCCGCGGCCTTCTCCGGCGGGCAGCGGCAGCGCATCGGCATCGCGCGGGCGCTCTCCACCAAGCCCAAGCTGCTGGTGCTCGACGAGCCGGTCTCGGCGCTCGACGTCTCGGTCCAGGCCGGCGTCATCAACCTGCTCAACGACCTCAAGGCCGAGCTGGGCCTGTCCTACCTCTTCGTCGCCCACGACCTGTCGGTGGTGTGCCACATCTCCGACCGTGTGGCGGTGATGTACCTGGGGCGGATCGTCGAGATCGGGTCCACCGACGCCGTCTTCGACAACCCCAGGCACCCCTACACGCAGGCGCTCCTCTCCGCGATCCCGCTGCCCGATCCGGTGGCCGAACGCACCCGGGAACGCATCCTGCTGGAGGGCGACCTCCCCAGTCCTACCGACGAACAGCCCGGTTGCCGTTTCGTCTCCAGGTGCCCACTCCACACGACGCTCTCGGAGTCGCAGAAGGAGCAGTGTCGCGGAGTCACCCCCCTGCTCACCGAGCGAGGGGATTCGGACCACCGCGACGCATGCCACTTCGCGGGCACGACCATCTCTGTCAACAAGTAACCGAGCCAGAAAGGCCTAGGCCGTCATGAGAAAGATCTCCGTGAGCCTGGTGGCGCTCGCCGCCGCGTCCTCCCTCGTCCTGTCGGGGTGCAGCAGCAGCGACTCCGACGACGCCAAGAAGCCGAAGTCCAAGGGCGCCACGTCGGAGAGCGAGATCCTGACCTCGTACAACCCGCAGCCCGCGAGCAACCTGAAGCAGGGTGGCAAGCTGACGCTGCCGATCGTCGAGATCCCCGACCAGCTGAACCCGCTGCACGGCGACGGTTCGCTCTACACGTCGAAGATCGGCTGGTTCTACCAGCCGCAGCTGTCCTTCAACGACCCGAAGGGCAACATCACGTACAACGAGGACTACCTCACCGACGTCAAGCAGGAGACGGTGGGTGGCAACACCCAGGTCACCTACACGATCAACCCCAAGGCGAAGTGGAACGACGGCCAGGACATCGACTGGACCGCGTTCCGTGACACCTGGACCGCGCTGAACGGGAAGGACAAGGAGTACAACGTCTCGTCCACGGACGGGTACTCCAGCATCACCTCGGTCAAGAAGGGCAAGGACGCCAAGCAGGCGATCGTCACCTTCAAGGGTGCGTTCGTCTACTGGAAGTCCCTCTTCTACCAGCTCGTCAACCCGCACATCGCCAAGTCCGAGGACTTCAACAAGGCGTACGTGAGCAAGCCGCACGCCGAGTGGGGCGCCGGCCCGTACACCATCGCCAAGTTCGACGCCAAGGGCGGCACCATCACGTACAAGCCCAACCCGAAGTGGTGGGGCGCCAAGGCGCCGCTGGACGAGCTGACCTTCGTCCAGATGGAGGAGAGCGCCAGCATCAACGCGTTCAAGAACGGCCAGATCGACGCCGTCCAGGTCCAGAACGCCGAGCAGATCAACCAGGTCAAGGACGTGAAGGGCATCGAGCTGCGCCGCGGCACGGCCACCTCCAACAACCTGCTCGTCCTGAACAGCACGTCGCCGGCGCTGAAGGACGTCGCGGTCCGCAAGGCCGTGATGCAGGGGATCGACCGCTCCCAGCTCGCGAAGATCTCGTTCCAGGGCATGGACTACACGGAGCCGCTGCCCGGCTCCTTCACCCTGTTCCCCTTTCAGAAGGGCTACGAGGACAACTTCGGCAACCTCGTGAAGTTCAACGCCGAGCAGGCCAAGAAGGACCTGGACGCCGCGGGCTGGAAGGCCGGCTCGGACGGGGTGCGGGAAAAGGACGGCAAGAAGCTCGAACTGAGCTTCCCCACCATCGGTGACCGGTCCACCACCAAGGCCCGTGCCACCGCGGTCGCCCAGATGATGAAGAACATCGGCGTCAAGGTGAACATCGAGGCTCACCCGTCCGCCGACTTCAACAAGGTGTTCACCAAGCGCGCCTTCGACATCTTCGGCATGGGCTTCATCTCCAGCGACCCGAACGGCATGCTCTACATCTGCCAGATGTACTGCTCCGACTCGACGCTGAACGTGTCCCGCTCCGTCCCGAAGAGCATGGACGAGGAGACCAAGGCCGTCACCAACCTGCCGACCCTGGACGAGCAGATCAAGGCCGGTAACGCGGTCGAGAAGAAGGCCATGGAGACCTACGGCATCATGCCGACCCACAACGGTCCGATCATCTGGGCCGTCAAGAAGGGCCTCGCCAACTACGGCGCCGCCCAGTTCTACGGTAACTACGGCATCATCGGCGCCCCCGGCCTCGTCGGCTGGCAGAAGTAGGACCCTGCCGGGGTTCCGCAGCCGTGCGGAACCCCGGGAGCCCGTCCCACAGCCGTACCCATGACACTGCCCGGCAGGCCGCACCCGGCCCGCCGGGCAGTGTCGTGTCCGGGGCCCCTACAGGGCATCGGGCGCCGGCTCTCCGCCGGCGATGAACTCGATGAGCCGCTCGGTGAGCCAGTCCGGCTCGTCGAGCGAGACGAAGGCGCGCGACCTCTCGGCGACGGCGACCGCACCGCGAGGGAAGCAGCCGGCCAGCCTCTCCCCGTGGCCGAAGGGGAAGAGGGGGTCCTTCCGCGACCAGACGACGAGGACGGGTCCTTCGAACCTGTGCAGTTCCTCCGCCACCGCTTCGGTGACCGCCGGCCGTAACCCGGCCAGGAGCTTGACGAGATCCCGCCGCACGCCGCGGTCGCTCGGCAGGGCACCCAGCATGGCGTCGATGTGATCCGTCGGGACCTTGCCGCGTGCCACCAGCTTCATCAGTGCCCGCTTGGCGACGCCCAGCCGCAGCGCCCGCCCCACCACGCCGACGGCCCCCGGGATGCCGAGCAGCGCGCGCATCGGCACGAGGAGCTTCGGCGGGCAGTTGTCGAAGGCGTCCGAGGGGAGGAGCACCAGGCGCTCGAAGAGTCCCGGTTCCCGCGCCACGGCGATCTGGGCGATGGCCCCACCGGTGTCGTTGCCCACCAGCACGACGGGGCCGGGCAGTTGGCGCGCGAGGTCCAGGACGCGCGCCGCGTGCGCCTCCAGCGAGCAGTCGGCATCCGGGGCCAGTGGGACGCGGTGCCCGCCCAGGGGCAGGTCGGGCAGCACCAGGTGGCACCGGTCGCGCAGCCCTTCGATCAGCGGATCCCATACGTGGCCGTTGACCATCAGGCCGTGCACGAACAGGACGGTCGTGCCCCGTCCGACCCGTCGGACATCGATCCGGCCACCGGCCGTCTCCACCCCGGAGGTCTCGATCATCATGTCGGACACCTTCCTTCAGGCCGCCCGCGCGGGCCGGCTGTCGACCGTGTGTACCTCGATGGTGCGGACGGACCCTGGCGCGGCGACCGACCGGGGCCGGGCCCGGGGACGGGCCGGAAACGACCCAGGGCCGGTCTCGGAAGATTCCGAAACCGGCCCTGAATCACGACTTCAACAGTCGGGACGACAGGATTTGAACCTGCGACCCCTTGACCCCCAGTCAAGTGCGCTACCAAGCTGCGCCACGTCCCGCTGCCGTTCCACCCGTTCTGGCCGGGCGGTGGCTGCAGGACAAACATTACCTCACTCGCCGGACCTGATCGACGCACGTGCCTGCTGGGCCCGTGCCGCCAGTCCTTCGGCGCCGCAGGCCGTGGCCAGCTTGTGGGCCCGCTGCAGTTCGCGGGACGAGCGGGTGGCGATGCCGTAGTCGAGCAGTGCCTGGGCGAACTCGAAGCCGGAGGGCGACGCCTCCAGGTGGCGGACCGCCTGGCCCAGCAGGTGGACGGCCTCCTCGGGAGGGGCGAACAGGGCCACGCAGCGCAGTGCCTCGCCTATGGCGGTCTCGGTGCCGAAACGCTCCGCGTGCACACGGGCCGTGTTGGCGAGCTGGGCGGCCCGGCCGGGGTCGTCGTCGGCCAGGGCGCGGGCCAGGTCACCGGCCCACGGGCCCCAGATGCCGTTGAACCTGCCGCGCGGTTCCAGGGAGCGCCCGGCCGCCTCCAGCTCGGTGACGGCCTCCTTGATACGGCCTTCGGCCAGCAGCAGGCGGCCCCGGACGCACGGTGCGTCGGGCAGCACCATGGCGCTCGGATAGGGCAGGCCGAAGTCGTACTGGTCGGCGATCTTGCGCGCCTCGGAGACCCGGCCCCGGGCCAGCAGAGTGTCGATGAGCAGGCAGGCCGCGTCCCAGTGGACGGGCAGGCCGTTGCCGACGCGGTCGGCGAGGCGCAGCCCCTCGCGCAGGAAGCCCTCCGCCTCGGCGAGACGGCCGCGACGGCGGTGGACCAGCCCGAGCAGGGTGTGGGCGAAGGCGAGGTGGGCGCCGCTCCAGCCGGAGATCTCGAAGGCCCGGACCGCCTCCCCGAACAGTTCCTCGGCGCGGTCGAGCCGGTCCGTGAACGCGTAGGTGATGCCGAGCAGGGCGGGCAGTTCGAAGCCCCACTCGGTGTCGGTCCAGCCGAGCCCGCGTGCCGGGTGGCCGTCCACGAGGGCGCGCTCGCAGAGGTCCACGATGATCTCGGCGTTCTCGCCGCGCAGCATGGCGTCGAAGGCGCGCAGGGTGAGCAGCGCCCGTTCGGCGTTGTCCCGGCCGGTGAGGTGGTCGGCGTTGGCGGCGAGCCGGCGCGAGCGGCCCGGTCCGTCCTCCTCGGTCGCCTGCATGCCCTCCCAGAGGAAGTGGGCGGCCTGGAGTCGCATCAGGCCGGGTCCGGGCGCGGTGCGTTCGGCCTCGGCCGCGAGGGCCAGGGCCGCCTCCTTGAGCTGGTTGTTGTGGGACAGCGCTGCGGCCAGCCGGAAGGTGGCGTCGACCCGCAGGTCGTCGGCGAGGCCGGGCATGTCCAGGGCGGCGCGCAGATGCTGCACCGTGGTGGCCGGGGAGCTGAGCAGCGTCGCGCAGCCCAGCTCGTACAGCAGGGTGGCGCGCGCGTCGTGGCGCGGCGGCTCCTCCAGGGCCCGCTCCAGGCAGCGCCGGGCGGCCTCGGGCGCGCCGACCGCGAGGTGCTGCCTGGCGGCGGCCCTGAGCTGTTCGACGAGTTCCTGGTCGTCGTCCGGGTGGACTTCGAGCAGGTGCCGGGAGGCCGCGGCGGGGCCGCGTCCGGTCCGGGTGATCGCCCAGGCGGCCCGGCCGTGCATGGCGGTGCGGGTGGCGGGCGGGATGGAGCGGTAGATGGCGGAGGCGATCACCGGGTGCACGAACTCGAGCGGGTCGAAGCCGCTGACGATGCGGGCCTCGCGCAGCCGGGCGGTGCAGTCCGCGGCCTCGGCCGCGCTCATCCCGGCCAGCATGGCGGCGAGGTCCTGGGAGATCTCGGTGCCGAGGACGGCGGCGGCCCAGGCGAAGCGGGTGGCGTTGGTGCCGAGCCGTTCGAGGCGGGCGACGAGGCCGCTGCCCCGGGCGGAGGCGCCGAGTTCGCGCAGCAGTCCGGCGGACTCCTCCAGCGGGACCAGCTCGCGGTCCTGGACCTTGGCGACGAGTTCGACCGCCTCGTACGGGTTGCCGCCGGTGACGGCCCACACCTCGCGGCAGAACGGGTCGTCGGCGTGCTCGCCGAGGGACGTGCGGACCAGTTCGGCGGTGGCGTCCGGGGTGAGGGCGCGCAGGGCGACGCGGATCTGTGCGGGGTGGCCACCCGCCGCGTTGCGCGCGGCCTCGCGGGCGGCGAGTTCCTCGGGCCGGTGCGCCTGGACGACGAGCACGCGCAGATCGCCGAGGCGGGCGGTGAACGCGGAGAGCCAGGCGAGCGATTCGCCGTCCGCCCAGTGGGCGTCGTCGATGATGAGGAGCAGCGGGCGGTGGCTGAGCCGGGAGGCGAGCCGTTTGACGACGTAGTCGAGTCCGTCGCGCACACCCTGCGGGTCGGTCTGC
This sequence comes from Streptomyces sp. OfavH-34-F, assembly GCF_022347745.1. Taxonomy (GTDB): domain Bacteria; phylum Actinomycetota; class Actinomycetes; order Streptomycetales; family Streptomycetaceae; genus Streptomyces. The sequence continues at coordinate 2,617 of NZ_JAKRGC010000134.1, read as the reverse complement.
GGGCCGGACGGCTCCGCGAGTCCGAGGGCCGGTGCGGTGATGTCGAACCAGGGGCCGAACAGCGCCCGTACGTCGTCGGGCGGGAGTTGGTGCAGGGTCGGCTGGAGCAACTGCCGTACGACGTGGAACGGCACCGAGGTGACCGTCTCGCCGCCGCGTGCCGACCAGACGGTGCAACGGTCCGCCGCCATGGCCCGGATCTCGTCCAGGAGAGCGGTCTTTCCGATACCTGCCTCGCCGCTGTAGATCAGCAGCCCGCCGGTGGCCTGCGCGCCGCAGAGCGCGTCGATGGCTTGTGCGGCAGTGGCGAGTTCCGGTTCGCGCTCATAAAGCGGCCGGGACGGCTTCATGCCTACCCTCCCCCAATGTGATGACCATGGTGGTCGAGCCTAGTCGCGCGCGGGTCGCGACCGACAGTGGTTCGGTCAGTTCGCCGCAGGTGCGGGGCACAATCGGGGTGTGAACGAGACACGCAGGGACCGGGATTCCGAGGGCCGGGCGCACAACGCGCGCCCCCGTGACGGGCTGGGCCGCCCGCTGCCGTACGGGACACCGGGGGTGGAGCGGCAGCCGGAAGGCGTCGAGCGCACCCCCGCGCAGACCGTACGGGAGGCGCAGCGGCTGCTCGACGCGGGGATGCCGTTCCACGCGCACGAGGTGTTCGAGGACGCCTGGAAGTCCGGCCCGGAGCAGGAACGGGAGTTGTGGCGCGGGCTGGCCCAGCTGGCCGTGGGGCTGACCCATGCGGCCCGGGGCAACGCGAAGGGCGGTGCGCGGCTGCTGCGGCGGGGTGCGGCGGCCCTCGACGCGTACGGGGCCGGGGAGGCGTACGGGATGGCTACCGCGGGGCTCGCCGTGTGGGCGCGGGGGCTGGCGGCGCGGGTGGAGCGCCCGGGCGCGGGCCCGGTGGACGCGGCGGCGGAGGCACCGGCGCTGCGGGCCGCACAGGGGTAGCGGTATGCGGTGTGCGGCCGGGGTGAACACGGCCGGGTTTCGACGGTGTTGCTTGACAGCGGCGAACCGGTCCCGGTGGACCTATTACGATCCGGCGCATGAGCACTTCTGACCAGGACCGGGCCGTGGACACCCCGATAGCCGAGGACGCGGCGGACGGTGTCGCGGAGGATGTCGTCGAGGGCGGGGAGGGCGCGGAGCCCGGGGAGCGCCGGCTGACTCCGCGCCAGGCGAGACGGCTGCGCGTCGTGCTCTCCTCGGTCGGGATGGCCGCGATGGCGGTGGTGCTGGGGCTGCGGCTCGCGAGCCGGGCCTCCGTGCTGGTGGTGGGGGTGTACGGGCTGGCGCTGATCCTGTGCGGGATCGTGATCGAGTTGAGCCGGAACGGGCGTACCAGGCTGGGGAGTTGGCTGCTGGCGGTCGGGCTCGTTGCCGCGATCGGCTCGGACTGGCTGCTGATTCCCTGAGCCATCGGCACACCGTGAGCGGCCGGCATGCCCCGCCCCGTCGGCACACCCCGGCCCGTCCGCGCGCCCGGTGACTGCCGTCGCCGTCGTCAGGCGAGCCGGATGTGGACCGGGCCGCCCTGTGGGTCGACGTGTTCCAGCCAGTGGGCGGCCAGGGGGAAGGAGCGTCCCGGTGGCACGGTGCGGGCCAGTCGGCGGCGGTACAGCGGCTCCCCGTCCTGGCCGGCGACGATCAGCGGGGCGGTCAGCCGCCGGCCCGTCCGGAGCAGCAGGGCGTCCGGACGGGTGCCGGCGGGTCCGGTGAGGTTGGGGGCGATCCATTCCAGCGGCGCCGCGACGGTGAGCCGGGGTCCGCCCGCCGGCCAGGTACCGGCGGCGAGATGGCTCAGCACCGGTCCGGTGACGGCCCGGCCCTCGCGGGCGGCGGTGGCCGCGCTCTCCCCGCCGTGCAGCAGGTTGCCCACCGCGAAGACGCCCGGTTCCGCAGTGCGGTACGCGGGGTCGTGGGCGGGTCCTCGCGTACCGGGGTCCAGGGGCAGGCCGCCGCGCCGGGCGAGTTCGTGCTCGGGAATCCAGTCGGCCGTGAACACGACGGTGTCGCAGGCGAGCGTGGTGGTGCGGCCGTCCTCGTGCCGGACCCGGACGCCGGTGAGCCGGGGCCTGCCGGTCAGCGCGGTGACGGTGGTGCGGGTGAGCAGGGGCGCGCCGTCGGCGGGGCGGACGGCCCGCAGGGGGTGGGGCGGGTGCTCGGTGACGCGGGCGACGAGGCGGACGCCGGCGGTGCGCAGCGTCTCGGCGGCGGCGAGGGCCTGCGGCGCGTCGCGCTCCAGCTCGCGCAGCCGGTCGAAGTCCTCGGCGACGGCGTCGAGCCGGTCGTTCGCGTTCGCGCAGCGGCTGAGGATCTCGTCCAGCATCCGGCGGCGGGCCGTGTCGTCCTCCGGGAAGGCGTCGTCGAGCTGCTGGCGCAGCCGGAACGCGTCCGTGAGCTGGTTCTTCGCGTAACCGACAGCCTCGGCGAAGGGCGCGGCGGCCTCCTCCCCGAACTGGGCGGTGGCGAAACCCAGCTCCTCCTCGCTGGTGCGGACCGCGTCGTCGGTGGCGACCAGCGCCTCCTTGGCCCGCGCGTCGAGCTCCGGCAGCGGGGTGGCGCGCGGCGCGGTCCGGCCCCAGCCCGCCGCGCCGGGTGTCGTGCGGGT
>NZ_JAKRGC010000133.1 GCF_022347745.1 Streptomyces sp. OfavH-34-F | reverse complement strand
GCCCGGTCGGCAGCCGCACCGGCGGCCCGTCCACCGCCGCCCAGCCCAGCTCCCGCTCGTACCACCCGGCCCAGCCGGTCCCCGGCCCGCCCGGAGCCTCCCCGCAGGACTCGGCGGACGACGGGGCGCGGGGCGGCGGGACGGTGAGGGCCATGACGGAACAACGCCCGGTCCGGCCCCGGAGTTACGCCCCGTGCGCGGCCGACCGCGTAGGGTGTCCGGGTTGGGGGCGTACGGGCGCGTTCAGGAGTACGAAGATGTTCGCCCGTAGCGGAGGGAACCCGCGTACGCCGCATGGACTGTCTGTAATTGCGGGTAAGACATCCCTAGTGGGGAGGGGCGACACGCACGTCATACACGTCTCACGTTCGCCATCGGCGTACTGGCGACTCGGGTATCTGTCTGGCCTGCGGGAACATCGTCTCGCACCATCGAGTTGGAGCAGTTGTCGGCGTTCGGGGCGGGTATCCGCCAGGAAGCAGGGCCGAGTGTCGGCCGTTGAAATGAGCGGTCCCCGCTTGCGGGACTAAGCTGCGGAAGGACAGGGAGGGGACCGCCCCCTTACTGCCTGACCGCTCTGAGGAGCGATTAACGATGTTCGAGAGGTTCACCGACCGCGCGCGGCGGGTTGTCGTCCTGGCTCAGGAAGAAGCCCGGATGCTCAACCACAACTACATCGGCACCGAGCACATCCTCCTGGGCCTGATCCACGAGGGTGAGGGTGTCGCCGCTAAGGCCCTGGAGAGCCTCGGGATTTCGCTCGAGGCGGTCCGCCAGCAGGTGGAGGAGATCATCGGCCAGGGCCAGCAGGCCCCGTCCGGCCACATCCCCTTCACGCCCCGAGCCAAGAAGGTCCTGGAGCTGTCGCTCCGCGAGGCCCTCCAGCTCGGCCACAACTACATCGGTACGGAGCACATCCTGCTCGGCCTGATCCGCGAGGGCGAGGGCGTCGCCGCCCAGGTCCTCGTGAAGCTCGGCGCCGACCTGAACCGGGTGCGCCAGCAGGTCATCCAGCTGCTGTCCGGGTACTCCGGCGGCAAGGAGGCGGCCACCGCCGGCGGTCCCGCCGAGGGCACGCCGTCCACGTCGCTGGTGCTCGACCAGTTCGGCCGCAACCTCACGCAGGCCGCCCGCGAATCCAAGCTCGACCCGGTCATCGGGCGCGAGAAGGAGATCGAGCGGGTCATGCAGGTGCTCTCCCGCCGTACCAAGAACAACCCGGTCCTCATCGGCGAGCCCGGCGTCGGCAAGACGGCGGTCGTCGAAGGCCTGGCGCAGGCCATCGTCAAGGGCGAGGTGCCCGAGACCCTCAAGGACAAGCACCTCTACACCCTGGACCTCGGCGCGCTGGTCGCCGGCTCCCGCTACCGCGGTGACTTCGAGGAGCGCCTGAAGAAGGTCCTCAAGGAGATCCGCACCCGCGGCGACATCATCCTGTTCATCGACGAGCTGCACACCCTGGTGGGTGCGGGCGCCGCCGAGGGCGCGATCGACGCCGCGAGCATCCTCAAGCCGATGCTGGCGCGCGGCGAGCTGCAGACCATCGGCGCCACCACGCTCGACGAGTACCGCAAGCACCTGGAGAAGGACGCCGCGCTGGAGCGCCGCTTCCAGCCCATCCAGGTCGCCGAGCCGTCGCTGCCGCACACCATCGAGATCCTCAAGGGTCTGCGCGACCGCTACGAGGCCCACCACCGCGTGTCCATCACGGACGAGGCGCTGGTCCAGGCCGCCACGCTGGCCGACCGCTACATCTCGGACCGCTTCCTGCCGGACAAGGCGATCGACCTGATCGACGAGGCCGGTTCCCGGATGCGCATCCGCCGGATGACCGCGCCGCCGGACCTCCGCGAGTTCGACGAGAAGATCGCGGGCGTCCGCCGCGACAAGGAGTCGGCCATCGACTCCCAGGACTTCGAGAAGGCAGCCTCCCTCCGCGACAAGGAGAAGCAGCTGCTGGCGGCGAAGGCCAAGCGCGAGAAGGAGTGGAAGGCCGGCGACATGGACGTCGTGGCCGAGGTCGACGGCGAGCTGATCGCCGAGGTCCTCGCCACCGCCACCGGCATCCCGGTTTTCAAGCTGACGGAGGAGGAGTCCTCCCGGCTGCTGCGCATGGAGGACGAGCTCCACAAGCGCGTCATCGGGCAGAAGGACGCCATCAAGGCGCTCTCGCAGGCCATCCGCCGTACGCGGGCCGGCCTCAAGGACCCGAAGCGCCCCGGTGGTTCGTTCATCTTCGCCGGCCCGTCCGGTGTCGGTAAGACCGAGCTGTCCAAGACGCTCGCCGAGTTCCTCTTCGGCGACGAGGACGCGCTGATCTCCCTCGACATGTCGGAGTTCAGCGAGAAGCACACGGTCTCGCGTCTCTTCGGTTCGCCCCCCGGCTACGTGGGCTACGAGGAGGGCGGGCAGCTCACCGAGAAGGTGCGCCGCAAGCCGTTCTCCGTCGTCCTGTTCGACGAGGTCGAGAAGGCCCACCCCGACATCTTCAACTCCCTGCTCCAGATCCTGGAGGACGGTCGCCTGACCGACTCCCAGGGCCGGGTCGTGGACTTCAAGAACACGGTCATCATCATGACGACCAACCTCGGGACGCGGGACATCTCCAAGGGCTTCAACCTGGGCTTCGCCGCCCAGGGCGACGTCAAGACCAACTACGAGCGGATGAAGGTCAAGGTCAACGAAGAGCTCAAGCAGCACTTCCGGCCCGAGTTCCTCAACCGTGTCGACGACACCGTCGTCTTCCACCAGCTCAGCCAGGAAGACATCATCGAGATCGTCGACCTGATGATCGCGAAGGTGGACGAGCGGCTCAAGGACCGTGACATGGGCATCGAGCTCAGCACGGACGCCAAGAAGCTGCTCGCCAGGAAGGGCTACGACCCCGTGATGGGCGCCCGGCCGCTGCGCCGGACGATCCAGCGCGAGATCGAGGACGTCCTCTCCGAGAAGATCCTCTTCGGCGAGCTGCGCCCCGGCCACATCGTGGTCGTCGGCAGCGAGGGCGAGGGCGACGACGAGAAGTTCACCTTCCGAGGCGAGGAGAAGTCGGCCCTGCCCGACGTCCCGCCGATCGAGCAGGCGGCAGGCGGCGCCGGCCCGAACATGACGAAGGAGGCGTGAGCGGCGACCGCCGCCCCGCGGGGCGGTAGGGCCCGAACGTCCGAAGAGGCGGCCCCGGACCGGTTTCGACCGGCCCGGGGCCGCTTCTTTGCTGTCTGTGCTCTCTCTTTGTTTTCGCATGCGCGACGGTGACAGCCGCGTCACAGAAGCGTTCCGGGGCCGTCCGCTACGCGCGTCGGCGCACATCCGCTCGTTAGTCTGGCCCCGCCTCGGGCGCTCTGCCCGGGGGAGGTTTTTCGTTCGCAAACGAGGACCTGCAGAGTTGAGCGGCAAGGGGGATGGGCACGCCATGGGCAGAGGCGAAGTGTCACGCAGGCGGATGATCGGGCTGGCCGGAGCCGGGCTGCTGGCGCTGGGCGCCGGGACCGCGGCCTGCGGACCGGTGGAGGAGCCGGTCGAGGGCGGCGGATCGGAGCCGGGCGGGGGCTCGGGGTCGCGGAAGCCGGGCGGCGACGCCCCCGCGCCGGGCGGGAAGCCGAAGCCGGCCTGGCAGCACGCCACCACCTTCGACGGACTGGCCTGGATAGCCGGCGTCGCCGTGGTGGACGACGTGGTCCTCGTCTCCGGCGACCCGCTGGTGGCCCGCGACCTGGCCACCGGCAAGGAGATCTGGTCCCGCGCGGAGGTGACCACCCCCGGCGCGAGCATGCTGATCGGCGGCGGCACCCTCTACCTGGCCAGCGCCCGCTACGACGGCAACGTCATCGGGCTCGACCCCCGGACCGGCAAGGACACCTGGCGCAGCCGGCTGGGCGACAAGGAGTACGCGCAGCCGCGGGTCATCGCCGCGGACGCCGACCACGTCTACGTCATCGCGGGCATCCTGGACAAGAACTTCCGGACCCCGGACAACGTGATCGCCGCCATCGCCACCGGCTCCGGCAAGGTCGTCTGGCGCGAGCAGCGCGACCACGGCACCGACCAGTACGGCGTCACCGCGCAGGCCGTCGGCAAGCGCCTCGTCTACACCGACTTCCGCGAGAACCTCACGGTCCGGGACACCGCGACCGGCCACCAGGTGTGGACGAAGAAGGTCGGCCGCACCAGCAACCGGGGCTTCGCGGTCCACGAGGGCCTGGTCATCGTGGCGATCGGCGAGCGGCTGCGCGCCTTCGACCTGGAGACGGGCACGGAGCGCTGGTCGTTCGCCACCGAGAAGTACAGCCGGTTCAACGACCCGGCCGTGCTGGACGGCGTCCTGTACGTCTCCGACACCGCCCACGGCCTGTGGGCGGCCGATCCGGCGACCGGGAAGCGCCACTGGCACAACAAGGGAAGCCTGGACGTGGCCGCCCCCTGGCAGTTCGCCAAGGTGGGCGACGTCCTCTACGGGGCCACCCAGTTCGACAAGAACGGCGGCGTCCACGCCTTCGACCCGGCCGACGGCAAGGTGCTGTGGACGTACAACGACGGCTCCGGCGACATCGACCGCTGGTATCTGGCGGCGGGCGGCCGGACCGTGGTCGGGCTGCACGCGAAGAAGGTGACCGCGCTGCCCGTGGGGTAGTGCCCGGCACCGGGTCGAAGGTCCCGAAACGGACGGCCTTCGGTCCCACCGCCGGTGACAAGGCGCACAGGCCGTTGGGGGCCTACTAGCCGCCGTAGGAGAAACGGGCCCGATGCGTCGGGGGGCTGCCGGCCCTCCGGCCTTCGGGCCCTTGGCATCCGGGACGACCGGCGCCGAAGAGCGTGATTCCGGTAACGCGGCCGGGGAATTCCCGCGGTGATCGCTACGGCTTTTGTTCGTAGATGGGGTGTTTGAGCACCGGCGGGGGTGCGGGTTACCAAGGTATGGCCAGCCCGGCACACCGCCGGGTCCAGTCATCTCCGGAGGATTTCCGCTTATGTCGAAGCGCGTTACGTTCCAGCCCCGCCGCCGCCCGTCCGTGTCCCGTGTGCGTGGCGCCGTGGTGGCGGCCGGCCTGGGGACGTCGATGGTTCTCGGTGCGGGCGCTGCGTTCGCGGCCGGCCATGCGGACGCCCCCCAGGCCCCGGTCCTGGTCAGCTCGGCCACCGCCGACTCGGTCGCCAAGCAGGCCGCCGCGCAGGGCAAGGCCGCCGAGCACACCGCCGCCAAGAAGGCGGAGGAGGCCAAGAAGAAGGCCGCGGTCGCCAAGAAGAAGGCTGCCGCGAAGAAGAAGGCCGCCGCGAAGCTTCCCTGGAAGTCCCCGGTCAAGCACTACGAGCTGAGCGCGAGCTACGGGAACGACGGCAGCCGCTGGGCGCACAAGCACTCCGGCCAGGACTTCGCGGTGCCGATCGGCACCAAGGTCGGGGCCGCCCACAGCGGCACCGTCGTCAAGGCCGGCCCGAACGGCGGCGGCGACGGCCCGGCGTACGGCAACGCCGTCGTGATCTCGCACGGCAACGGCACGTACTCGCAGTACGCGCACCTGTCCAAGATCGACGTGCACATCGGCCAGCACGTGAAGAAGGGCCAGAAGATCGCCCTGTCCGGCAACACCGGCAACTCCAGCGGCCCGCACCTGCACTTCGAGATCCGGACCACCGCGAACTACGGTTCGGCGGTCAACCCGGTCAACTTCCTGCACAAGCACGGCATCACGGTCTGATCCGGCCCTGACGCCGCCCCCCGGTCAGAGGGGGGCCTCCGGGTCATGGGCCCGGACCACCAGCTCGATGGCGACCTCGAGAGCGGCCTTCCGCTTCTCCTCGGGGTCGCCTTCGGCGTCCTGCAGGGCGAGCATCCCGGCGTGCATCGTGAACAGCGCGCTGAAGCACCGCACCTGGTCGGTGAGGGGTGCGCCCGGGTCCTTGATCAGGTCCACCAGGCCCAGGACCCGGTGCTTGATCGTCTCGCCGATGCTCAGGTCCCGTACCGTCGCCTGGTTCTCCTGCATGAAGCGGAAGAGCGGGGCCGCCTGGGCCAGCGCCGCGCTGTAGCGGCGCAGGATCTCCTTCTTCGTCTCCAGGGTGCGCGGCTGCCGCTCGCCCCAGGCGAGCAGCTCCTCCACCGGCCGGTTCAGGTCCTCGAAGATGCTGACGAGGATGTCTTCCTTCGTCTTGAAGTGGTAGTAGAGCGCCGCCTTGGTGACGTCCAGCTGCTCGGCGATCTCCCGGAGCGAGGTCTTCTCGTAGCCCTGCTCGGCGAAGAGTTCCAGGGCGACGTCCTGAATGCGCTGGCGCGTGTTGCCCCGGCGCGGCTGCGGCGTGCTGCCCATGGTGCTCTCCCAAAAACTTACTTGACGCCCGGCTAGTTACGGGTCTACCTTCCCTCAGTGTAATAACTAGCCGGGCGGCAAGTAAGGGTTCGGCGAGCGGCATGATCGGGGAGTTGGGGACGATGGCGGATCTCATCAAGACGGCCGACGGGAAGACGGACGGCCCACCGGCCGTCCCGGCGGAACCCCAGGGGCCGCCGGAGCGCAGCGTCCGGGTGGTGATCCTGGCCCTGATGATCGCCATGCTGCTGGCGATGCTGGACAACCTGATCGTCGGCACCGCGATGCCGACCATCGTCGGAGACCTCGGCGGCCTCGAACACCTCTCCTGGGTCGTCACCTCCTACACCCTGGCCACCGCCGCCTCCACCCCGATCTGGGGCAAGCTCGGCGACATGTACGGACGCAAGGGCATCTTCCTCACGTCCATCGTGATCTTCCTGATCGGCTCGGTGCTCAGCGGCATGGCCCAGGACATGGGCCAGCTCATCGGCTTCCGGGCCGTCCAGGGACTCGGCGCCGGCGGCCTGATGGTCGGCGTCATGGCGATCATCGGCGACCTCGTGCCGCCCCGCGAGCGCGGCAAGTACCAGGGCATGATGGCCGGCGTGATGGCCGTCGCCATGATCGGCGGACCGCTGGTCGGCGGCACCCTCACCGACCACCTCGGCTGGCGCTGGAGCTTCTACATCAACCTGCCGCTGGGCGCCGTCGCCCTCGTCATGATCACCACCGTGCTCCACCTCCCCGCCCGCGAGCGCACCGCCCGGAAGGTCGACTACCTCGGCGCCGCGCTGCTCACCGTCGGGATCACCGCCATCGTCCTGGTCACCACCTGGGGCGGTTCCGAGTACGCCTGGGACTCCGCGGTCATCATGGAACTGATCGCGATCGGCGTCGCCGCGCTGGCCGGCTTCCTCTTCGTCGAGACCCGGGCCGCCGAGCCGATCATCCCGCTCCACATCTTCCGCAACCGCAACTTCACGCTCATGTCCGTGGTCGGCTTCATGGCCGGGTTCGTGATGTTCGGCGCGGTGCTCTTCCTGCCGCTCTACCAGCAGTCCGTGCAGGGCGCCTCCGCGACCAACTCCGGGCTGCTGCTCCTGCCGATGCTGCTCGCCATGATGCTCGTCTCGCTCGTCGCGGGCCGGGTCACCACCAGCACCGGCCGGTACAAGGTCTTCCCGATCGTGGGCTCGATCCTCATGGTCGCCGGCCTGTTCCTGCTCGCGCAGATGGACACCGGCACGACCCGGCTGACCTCCGGCGTCTACATGGCGGTGCTCGGCGCCGGCATGGGCTTCCTGATGCAGATCACCATGCTCGTCGCGCAGAACAGCGTCGAGATGAAGGACATGGGCGTCGCCTCGTCCTCCACCACCCTCTTCCGCACCCTCGGCAGCTCGTTCGGCGTCGCCATCATGGGCGCGCTGTTCACCGGCCGGGTCCAGGACGAGATGGCCGCCCGCGGCGGCGGCGCGGCCACCGCGCACTCCGCCCAGCTGGACGCCGCCGGCCTCGCCCAGCTGCCGGCCCGGGCCCGCGAGGCGTACGAGTTCGCCGTGTCCTCCGGCACCCACATCGCGTTCCTGGTCGCCGCCGGGGCCGGCCTGATCGCGATTGCCGCCTCCCTGTTCGTCAAGGAGGTCCCGCTGCGCGGCGCCGGCCCCGAGGCCAAGGCCGCCCCGCCGGTCGCCGAGGTCTGAGCCACCGCGCGCACGAGGGCCCCCGGGACGCCCGCCCCGGGGGCCCTCGCCCTAGGGGGTGTCTGACACATCCCCGTCAGCCCCCGCGCTTCGCCCGCGTACCGTCCTCCGCCTCCGGGGAACGCTGCTCCGCGAACTGGAGCATCGGATAGCTGCCCGTGTCCGTGGGCGCGTGCTCGGGCAGCCACAGCACCGCGACCGCCCCGCCGTCGCCCGCCGCCGCGCCCTCCGGAGCCGCGTTGCGGAAGGTCAGCCTGGCCCCCAGCACCCGCGCCTGCCCGGCCGCGATGGTCAGCCCGAGACCGTGCCCGTGGCCCGCCCGGTCGGTCGCCCCGGTACGGAACCGGCTCGGCCCCTCCCGCAGCAGCGCCGCCGGGAACCCGGGCCCGTGGTCGCGGACCCGGACCACCCGGCCCTCGACCGTGACCTCCACCGGGGTCGAGCCGTGCTTCGCGGCGTTGCCCAGCAGGTTGCCCAGGATGCGTTCCAGGCGGCGCGGATCGGTGTTGACCCACGACTCGTGCACCACCCGCACCCGCACCTCCGGGTCCAGCAGCGCCACCCGGCGGCTGACGAACTCGCCGAGTGCGATCTCCTGCAGCTCGGCCCGCTCCGACGCGCTGTCGAGCCGGGCCACCTCCAGCACGTCCTCGACCAGCGTGCGCATCGCCTGCGCCCGGTCCCGCACCAGCTCCGTCGGCCGGCCCGGCGGCAGCAGCTCGGCCGCCGTCAGCAGCCCGGTCACCGGCGTCCGCAGCTCGTGCGCGATGTCCGCCGTGACCCGGCGCTCCGCCTCGATCCGCTCGTTCAGCGCGTCGGTCAGCGCGTCCACCGCACCGGCCAGCTCGTCCGTCTCGTCCCGGACGACCCCGCCGACCGCGTCCCTGACCCGGACGTCCGTGTTGCCCTGGGCCACCTTCCCGGCCGCCGTCGCCGCCTTCCGCAGCCGGCGCGAGAGCTGGCCGCCGATCAGCACGCCCAGCGCCGAACCGCCCAGGACCACCGAGACCGAACCGATGAGCAGCGCCCGGTCCAGATCGCCCATGATCGTGAGCGAGCGGTCCGCGAACCGGGTGTGCAGCGACAGCACGTTCCCGTTGCCCACCGGCACCGCCGCCCAGACGTCGGGCACGTCACCGGAGTCGTCCACGTGGGTGGCGCGGCGGTTGCGCCGGGTCTCCTCGCGCAGGCTCTGCGGCATCGTCGGATCGTTCAGCTTCGCCCCGAACCGGGGATCGGCCTTCTTCGCGCCCCGCGCCTCGTAGAGCAGCTGCGCGTACGTCAGCCGCTCCAGCTGCACCTCGCGGGCGTTCTCCAGCATCGAGACCCGGGCCGCGTTGTGCACCACCAGGCTGAGGGCGACCGCGATCAGCGCCCCGACCGCCGCGATCGCGATGCTGATCTTCCAGCGGACCCCGGTCCGCAGGGAGGGCCGCCTCATGCGCGGAGCTTGTAGCCGAAGCCGCGGACCGTCTCGATGCGGTCCTGGCCGATCTTCGTCCGCAGCCGCTGCACGTGGACGTCCACCACCCGGGTGTCCCCGCCCCAGCCGTAGTCCCAGACCCGCTCCAGGAGCTTGTCGCGGGAGAGCACCGTGCCGGGCGCCGAGGAGAACTCCAGGAGCAGCCGCATCTCGGTGGGGGTCAGCGCCACGTGCGTACCGCCCCTGCGCACCTCCATGCCCTCGGTGTCGACCTCCAGGTCCCCGAAGACCAGCAGCCCGCCCTCGGTCGCCGGCTCCGGCCCGCCGCCGGACGCGTCGCCGGAGGCGTGGCCGAAGCGGCGCAGCACGGCCCTGATCCGGGCCACCAGGACGGCCCCGTCGAACGGCTTGGTGACGTAGTCGTCGGCGCCGGCCTCCAGGCCGAGGACCACGTCGATGGAGTCGGCCCGCGCCGACAGCATGATCACGGGGACCGTCGACTCGTCCCGGATGCGGCGGCACAGGCTCACCCCGTCCAGGCCGGGGACCATCACGTCGAGCAGGGCGATGTCGGGCCGGTCGGCCCGGAAGGCCTCCAGGCCGGTCAGCCCGTCCGGTACCGCGGTGACGGCGAAGCCGACCCGTTCCAGGGCGAGCTGGGTGGCCTCGCGGATGACGTCGTCGTCCTCGACGAACAGCACATGGGTCTCGGCCATCGGAAAGCTCTCAGTTCCTCGGCGGTTCCGTGGGCTCGGGGAGGGCCTCGTCGCCCGTGCCCACGGCTCGGTTGAAGTCGTTCAGCACCCGGTCCTCCTCGCCGAACCGGCCGCCGGACCAGTGGTACGTGATCACTTCCTCGCCCGAGGGATAGGCGACCTGGTCCTTCTGCTCGTACATCTGGATCGTCACGACCAGGTCCCCCCGGTCGATGGTGCCGTAGACGGCGGGCTGCTCGACCGCGAACACGTTGTGGTACGCGCCGTCGGCGCCCGGCCGGTAGACGTAGGTGCCGACCCCGATGGAGTCGCCGCAGGTCATCACGTTCACCACGACGTCGGGGGACGGCCCGCCGGTCAGCTTCCCGTACGAGGTGTCCACCGGGTACTCGTCACCGGTGCACGGCTTCAGGTCCATCCGGACCCGGCCGCTCACCTTCGGGTCGGCCTTGAGCAGCGCCACCGCGTCCACCCGGGGCGCGGGCCGCGCCGTGACGGTGGCCGTCGTGCTGGGGGTGACCCGGGCGACCGGGTCGGTGCCCGCCGGGCCCTCGTCCCGCGTGCCCGTGCCGCCGGTGGAGCAGCTGACGGCGCACAGCCCGAAGACGGCGAGCCCGGTCAGTGCCGCACTGCTCGCCGCCCAGCGGGTCAGCCGGCGCGCCGGCCCGCCGCCGGTCGTTCCCCCACCGGTTCTGCCGGTGACCGTGCCGTCGTCACCGCTGCCTGTCAGGCCGCGCACCGCTCCCGCCCCCGCTCCTCGGCGAGCCGGGTCTCCCGGCTCGCCGCTTCCCTGTTCTCCAGCTCCTGGCGCAGCCGCGCCAGCGCACGGTGCAGCGTGCTCTTCACCGTACCGGCGGACATGCCGAGCGCAGCCGCCGTCTCCTCCGTGCTCATCTGCTCCCAGTGTCGCAGCACGACGACACTGCGCTGCTTGGGCGCCAGCACGCCCAGGATGTCCATCAGCAGGGCGCGGTCGGCGCGCTGCTCGGTGCCGTCCTCGATGCTGGCGTCGGGGAGCTGCTCGGTGGGGACCTCGTCGAGCTTGCGGGCCCGCCACCACTCGGTGCGCGTGTTGATCATGACGCGGCGCAGGTAGGCGTCGGCCAGCGACTTGTCCTCGATGCGGTCCCAGCGGCCGTAGGTGCGGGCCAGCGCGGTCTGGAGCAGGTCCTGGGCGTCCACCGGGTCCGGGACGAGCCGGCGCGCGCTGCGCAGCAGCGCCTCCTGCCGGGTCCGTACGTACTCCTCGAAGCCGAGCACCTCGCTCTGCGCCATCACAACCGCCTCCATCCCCGATAACCCCGTAGTACCGCTCGTCGTACCGCTTGTTCCGCTGTCGTCCGCTGGTCGTGCGGACCGACGTCGGTGACGCTACGGAGCTGTTGTCACGAGGCTGTGCGGAGCAGCCGTAGGCGGACGCACGGCTGTCCATCGGTTGTGTAACAGCGCGGGAGGAAGGCCGGCCGGACGCACCGACGCCGGCCCCGCCCCGGACACCGGAACGGGCCCGCCCGCCCCGTCATGATCGCGGGGCGGGCGGGCCCGTTCCAGGGCTGTGACGAAGCCGGGCGGGACCGGTTGCCGGCCTGTGACGAAGCCGGGCGCGCCGGGCCGTGCCCGCCGCGTCCGTCAGGTCAGCGGGAGCCGGTAGCGGCCGCCGGCCAGCGGCTCGACCAGGCCGTCGGCGACCAGCCCGTCCAGCGCGCGGGCCCGCTGCACCGGCTCCTCCCACACCGCGTCGAGCGCGGCCTGGGGGACCGGGCCGACCGAGTCCCGCAGGACGGCCAGCAGCCGGCCGCGCACCTGGCGGTCGGTGCCGGCGTAGGTCTGGCCCCGGCGCGGCGGCCCCTGGTGCGCGGGCTTCCCGGCGAGCCGCCAGGCGCACCGGTCGGCGATGGGGCAGCGAGAGCAGTCCTCGTTCTTCGCGGTGCAGACGAGGGCGCCCAGCTCCATCGTGGCCGCCGCCCACCGCGCCGCCCGCTCGTCGTCCTCGGGCAGCAGCTCGCGGGCCAGCCTGCGTTCGGCGGCGGTGGTCGCGTTCGGCGGGTACTGGATGCCGGTCGCGGCCCGGGCGAAGACGCGGCGGACGTTGGTGTCGAGGACGGCGTGGCGCTGCCGGTACGCGAACGAGGCCACGGCCGCCGCCGTGTACTCGCCGATGCCGGGCAGGGCGAGCAGCTGGGCGTGCTCGCTCGGTACGTCACCGCCGTGGCGTTCCGTTATCGCCTGGGCGGCCCCGTGCAGCCGCAGGGCGCGGCGCGGGTAGCCGAGCCGGCCCCAGGCGCGGACCGCCTCGCCGGGCGGCTCGGCGGCCAGGTCGGCGGGGCGCGGCCAGCGGGCCAGCCACTGCTCGTACACGGGCAGGACGCGGTTGACGGGGGTCTGCTGCAGCATGAACTCGCTCACCATCACACCCCAGGCGCCCGCCTCGGGGCGGCGCCAGGGAAGATCGCGGGCGTGCTGGTCGAACCACCCGATGACGGGGGCGTGGAGGGAGGCGGGGGTCGTCTGGGTCGCAGTCGTGGCAGTCATCGCACCTTCGATCCTGACATGGCGTTCCGGTATCCGGGTTCACGCCCCGCGAGCCGTTGCGGCAACTGGCCGATGGCCCTTTTTTCGGCGCCCGGAGACCGCCGACCGTGAGTAAACGATTCATCACACAGAGGCGTTTCACGTCCTCCCGGCGCTCGAACTGGCCCTCGCGGAATGATGATCCGCAAATCTTGTGGGTCAACGCGGCGGGTGGGGCGGGAGTTGGTCCGGATCTCTCGTACAGTTTGGGCCGTGGGATCTCTGCGCAATCCGATCGGTCCGCTCCCCTCCAGCATCTACTGGCGACGGAGGGCGGTCGCGGCGGCCCTGGTCGTCCTGGTCGCGCTGTTGATCGCATGGGCCGTCACCTCCGGTGGCGGCAAGGGGAAACCCCAGGACGACGCCAAGGCGCCCGGCTCCGGCCCCGCCGGCTCGATCACCCCAGGGCCCTCCGGGTCCGGCCCCGCGATCACCGAACAGCCCGGCGGACGCGGCGAGTCGAACGGCTCCGGCTCAAGCGGCGGTGGCGGGCAGGGCGGTTCGGACGGCGGCTCCGCCGGTACGGACGGCGGCTCGGGTGCGACCGACTCCAACGGCGGTGGCCAGGACGCCGGTTCGGGCTCCGACTCCGCCACGGGATCGGGGTCGGGCACGGGCAACGGCGTGGCGGCCGCCCGTCCGGTGCCGGCCGGCTCCTCGCTCCCCGACTGCGCGCCGGGCTCGATCAAGCTCGCCCTCAAGACCGAACTCCGCTACGCCCCCGACGAGAAGCCGGAGTTCCGGCTGTACGTCACGAACACCTCGTCCACCGCCTGCAAGGCCGACTTCGGCCCGAAGAACGCGGTGCTCACCGTCACCGAGGCCGGGGAGGACGACGAGGAGATCTGGTCGTCCGAGGACTGCCCGCGCAAGGCCGCCGCCGTGCTCCTGGAGGTGCCGGCCGGGACGACCGTCGTGCACACCGTGGAGTGGGACCGGGTCAGGAGCGCCCCCAAGTGCGCGACGCCGCCGCCGGGGAAGGCCGCGCCGGGCACGTACCTCGTGGAGGTCAAGGCGCCGGGCGAGTCGGTGGAACGCGCGTCGTTCGTCCTCGCGAAGGACTGAGCGCAGGCCCGGGGCCGCGCGCCGGACCCCGCGGCCCCGCGTGGGCCCCGGGGCCTACACGTACCGTTCGAGGATCGACGACTCCGCGAGGCGGGACAGGCCCTCGCGCACACTGCGCGCCCGCGCCTCGCCGACCCCGTCCACCGTCTGGAGGTCGTCCACGCTCGCCGCGAGCAGCTTCTGGAGCCCGCCGAAGTGCTCCACGAGCCGGTCGATGATCGCGCCGGGCAGCCGCGGCACCTTCGCCAGCAGCCGGAACCCGCGCGGCGAGACCGCCGAGTCCAGCGTCTCCGGCGAGCCGCTGTACCCCAGCGCGCGCGCCACGACCGCGAGTTCGAGCAGCTCCGTGTGGCTCAGCGAGTCCAGCTCGGTCAGCGCCTCCGCCACCGTGCGCGAACGCTTCGCGGTCGGCTCCGGCACGTAGTCGCGCACGACCAGCTCGCGCTCCGGCTCCACGCCCGCGATCAGCTCGTCCAGCTGGAGCGACAGCAGCCGGCCGTCGGTGCCCAGCTCCACCACGTACTCCGCGATCTCCGTCGCGATCCGCCGGACCATCTCCAGGCGCTGGGCGACCGCCGTCACGTCCCGGACGGTCACCAGGTCCTCGATCTCCAGTGCGGAGAGCGTCCCGGCGACCTCGTCCAGCCGCAGCTTGTACCGCTCCAGCGTGGCCAGGGCCTGGTTGGCGCGGGACAGGATCGCCGCCGACTCCTCCAGGACCCGGCGCTCCCCGTTCACGTACAGCGCGATCAGCCGCATCGACTGGGAGACCGAGACCACCGGGAAGTTGCACTGCTTGGAGACCCGGTCCGCCGTGCGGTGCCGGGTGCCGGTCTCCTCGGTGGGAATCGACGCGTCCGGGACCAGCTGCACGCCGGCCCGCAGGATCTTCGTCATGTCCTTGTCGAGGATCAGCGCCCCGTCCAGCTTGGCCAGCTCGCGCAGCCGGGTCGCGGTGAACTCCACGTCCAGCACGAAGCCGCCGGTGCACATCGACTCGACGGTCTTGTCCATGCCGAGCACGATCAGCCCGCCGGTGTTGCCGCGGAGAATGCGCTCCAGGCCGTCCCGCAGGGCCATTCCGGGCGCGACGGCGCTCAACGAGGCGCGCATCAGCGCTTCGTTGCCCGTGGTTTGGCCGGACTTTCCGGGCGATGCTGCCCGGTCGCTGGCTGCCACTGCACTCCTCCGGTCACAGGTTTGGGGTGCCCTGGGGGCCTGTCGCACGGAGCAGGCCGAATCCAATCGAAGGACCCGAGGAGTGTCCGGGACATCCCCCCGGTCCCTCGTGCCGTTCGTACGGACGGGCGAGACCAGGGCAAAGTCTACCGGCGTACGCCGTCCTCCTGCGGGGCCTGTGCGCGGGAGCGGCGCGGGAGCGCCCTGAGCGCGTCGCCCATGTCGGCCACTTCCGTCACCCGCATCCCGGCCGGAACCTTGCCCGGATCGGTCGGAACCAGCGCGTGCGTGAAGCCCAGGCGGTGCGCCTCGGCGAGCCGGCGCTGCACCCCCGTGACCCGCCTGACCTCGCCCGCGAGCCCCACCTCGCCGATCGCGACCAGGTTCTTCGGCAGCGGTGTGTCGCTCGCCGCGCTCGCCAGCGCCAGCGCGATGGCCAGGTCCGCGGCCGGCTCGGACAGCTTCACCCCGCCCACCGTCGCGCTGTAGATGTCCCGCTTGCCCAGCGAACTGATCCGGCCCCGCTGCTCCAGGACCGCGAGCATCATCGACACCCGCGAGGTCTCCAGGCCCGACGTGGTGCGCCGGGGGGAGGGGATCTGGGAGTCCACCGTCAGCGCCTGCACCTCCGCGACCAGCGGCCGCTTGCCCTCCAGCGTCACGGTCAGGCAGGTCCCCGGCACCGGCTCGTCCCGCCGGGTCAGGAACAGGCCCGACGGATCGGCGAGACCCGTGATGCCCTCGTCGTGCAGCTCGAAGCAGCCGACCTCGTCCGTCGCCCCGTACCGGTTCTTCACGCCGCGCACCAGGCGCAGCCGGGCATGGCGGTCGCCCTCGAACGAGAGCACCACGTCCACCAGGTGCTCCAGGAGCCGGGGCCCGGCGATCGCGCCCTCCTTGGTGACGTGGCCGACCAGCAGCGTGGACATACCGCGCTCCTTGGAGGCCCGGATCAGCGCCCCCGCCACCTCGCGGACCTGCGCCATCCCGCCCGGCGCGCCCTCGATCTCCGGGGAGGCCACGGTCTGCACCGAGTCCAGGATCAGCAGCGACGGCTTCACCGCGTCGAGGTGGGCGAGCACCGCCGACAGGTCGGTCTCCGCCGCGAGGTACAGGTGGTCGTCGATCGCCCGGATGCGGTCGGCCCGCATCCGGACCTGCGAGGCGGACTCCTCGCCGGTCACGTACAGCGTGCGGTGCTCGTCGCTCGCCGCCTTCGCCGCCACGTCCAGCAGCAGCGTGGACTTGCCGACGCCCGGCTCGCCCGCGAGCAGCACCACGGCCCCCGGGACCAGACCGCCGCCCAGCACCCGGTCCAGCTCGCCCACGCCGGTCGGCCGGGCGGTGGCCTGCCGGCTGTCCACCTGGCCGATGGGCAGCGCGGCGGTGGACACCCGGCCCGCGGCCGTCGTCCGCACGGCGGGGGCGCCGCCGAACTCCTCGACCGTCCCCCACGCCTGGCACTCGGGGCAGCGGCCGAGCCACTTCGCGGTGGTCCAGCCGCATTCGGTGCAGCGGTAGGACGGCCGGTCCTTCGCGGATTTCGTACGGGCAGCCATGGCGCCCACCGTATAGGCGGCCACCGACAACACCGCCCCCGAAGCCGCTCCGGCACCGCGCGCACCGGGCACCGTCGTTGTGCCCGTCGTCGTCGGCAGCGACCCGTGCGACGACTGACCACCCGCTAGGAGCAGCGCCCATGAGCACCCCCGCCCCCGACATACGCCCCGACGCCGT
>NZ_JAKRGC010000132.1 GCF_022347745.1 Streptomyces sp. OfavH-34-F | reverse complement strand
GGGCCCTGGGGCGGCTGCGGAACCCCGTGCGGCGGCTCCTGCGGAGCCCCGAAGCCCCCCTGCGGCGGTTGCTGTCCGGGCGGCTGGGTCATCAGCACGTCCCCCTTCGTGCGGTCCGGTGCCCGTTCCGGACTCCCCCGCGATCCCGCCGCGGTCCGCGGGACGGTCACGACCCCCTGGACCATGGCGAAATGGAGCGAATCGGGCATGGCTTCCGCAGTGTTACGTCATCGAGCGGGACTTCTTTGTACCACCCGTCCCACGGGGCCTCCCGGTTCGGTCCGCCCCTGTTCCCAAGGGCGGACCGGGCCGTGATACCGCCGTGATGCTCCGGGCCGTCAGTTCTCGAAGACGACCATGGAACGGACGTCCTCCTCGTCCCCGTCGTCCACCCCGGTGATCCGGGTCTGCATGAGGAGGCTGTGCCCGCCGGCGTACACGATGCGCGGCTCGAAGAAGCCGCGCTCCATCTCGGAGCCGGACGCCGGGTGCCGCAGCACGAAGCGCGGGGTGCCGCCGGTGGCGGGGAGGGTGGCGATCCCGCCGCCCTTCTCCTTGGCGGGGCGCACGTACATCAGCACCTTGCCGCCCTCGGTGCGCAGCAGGGTGACCGCCTGCCCGGCCGGTGAGTCGGCGGACCAGCGGTACTTGCCGGTCTTCAGGTCGAAGGCGACGATCTTGTTGCCCTCGCCGTGCTCCGCGTCGACCTTGGTCTGCAGGTAGAACGTGTTCGCGTCGGCGGCGACGCCCTGGCAGTTGTCCAGGTTCCTGCCGAGGCTGACGAGGTCGCTGTCGCACTTGGGCTCGTAGTCGCCCGGTCCGCCGGAGAGCCGGGTGCGGTAGGTGCCGTCGTCGTTGAGCACGATCACGGCCCACTTCTCGGGGCTCGTGACCGAGACGACCAGCGGCTTCGTCGAGTAGATCTGCTTGATCTCCCAGTCCGTGCCGGTCTTGAGCTTGTACGTCCACAGCGTCTTGCCGGTCGCCGGGTCGATGCGCTCGAGCCGCTGGTTCTTGTAGTTGTCGTCGGCGGTGTGGCAGCTGACGGCCGCGATGGCCACCGGGCCGCTGGCGAGGCCGAACGGCTGGCACTTGCCGGTGCGTTCACCGAACAGCTTCTTGCCGTCGCTGACCCGGAAGCCCTCGGTGCGGCTGGTGCGGCCCACGGTCACGGTGTCGCCGTTGATGGCCATCGCGAGGTCGGAGAGCCCGTCCCACAGGCCCTTGCGGACGAACGACTTGTGCCAGCCGAGCTTGCCGGTGCGCATGTCGACCATCTGGAGGGTGTCGCAGTCGGAGCCCTCGGTGGTGTCGTGCCTGATCCCGAGGACGATCTTGCCGTCCCCGGTGGACTGCGCGGGCGCCCCGCACATCCGGGTGGGCAGCCGCAGGCTCCACTGCAGGGTGCCGTCCGTCATCGAGTAGCCGGAGACGGTCTGGAACATGGCCCGGACGACGGTGTCCCCGGCGAACCACGGCCCGAACACGTCGTCGCCGTAGAGCGGCAGGTCCACGCCGCTCCGCTGGAGCCATCGCACCTTCGCCTCGCCGGACCGCACACCGGCGTTGATGGTCCGGGCCTCCTCCTCGGGGCCGGTCACCGGCTCGCCCGTGGCCTTCCCCTTGCCCTTGGTCGGCGAGGGGGCGGCGGTGGGCTTCGCGGAGTGGCTGGGCTGGGCCACGGGCTTGTCGTCGTCCCCGCTCCCGCCGGTGGCGAACCAGATGCCGCCGCCGGCCAGGAGCGCCACGGCCACCACGGCGCCGACGATCTTCGCCGCCCGGCCCCGGAAGGGACCGCCGCGCGGCGCCGGGGGCGTGGGGGCGGGGTACTGCTGGGTGGGCAGCCCGTGCAGCCCCGGCCCGGTGTACGGACCGGGCTGCGGCTGCGCGTACGGTCCCGGCTGTGGCTGCGCGTACGGGCCGGGTTGCGACTGCGGCTGCGGCTGCGGCTGCGGCTGTGCGTACGGTCCCGGCTGCGCGGGGCCCTGCGGCGGGTAGCCGTAACCGGGCTGCGCGGGCGGTGGGTCGTACGGTGCTCCGAACTCACCCTGGGGCGGCTGCTGTCCGGGCGGCTGGCTCATCGGCCCGTCCCCCTGTTCCGTTGTCACTCGTGAAGCGGCACGGTCATCCCCCGTACCGGACGCGACCTCTTTCTACCACCCGCCTCACCAGCCCCTGCCACCACACCCGTTCCCGCACGGTTGCGACGGCGAACGGTGCGGCGGTCAGGCGTCCTCGGCCAGTTCGAGCCAGCGCATCTCCAACGCGTCGCGCTCCGCGACGAGTTCGCGCAGTTCGGCGTCCAGCTTCGCGACCTTCTCGAAGTCCGTGGCGTGCTCGGCGATCTGCGCGTGCAGGGTCGTCTCGCGGGTGGACATCTTCTCCAGCTGCCGCTCGACCTTCTGCAGCTCCTTCTTGGCGGCGCGGGCCGCCTGCGCGGAGACGGCGGGCGCCGGGGCGGCGGCGGTCTGCGACGCGGCGGCCGGGCCCGCGGCGGCGGGCGCCGCCGTCTCGGCCTGGCGCTGCCTGCGCTCCAGGTACTCGTCGATGCCGCGCGGCAGCATCCGCAGGGACGTGTCGCCGAGCAGGGCCATGACCCGGTCCGTGGTGCGCTCGACGAAGAACCGGTCGTGGGAGATCACGATCATGGAGCCGGGCCAGCCGTCGAGCAGGTCCTCCAGCTGGGTCAGGGTCTCGATGTCGAGGTCGTTGGTGGGCTCGTCGAGGAAGAGGACGTTGGGCTCGTCCATGAGCAGCCGCAGGATCTGGAGACGGCGCCGCTCACCGCCGGAGAGGTCGCCGACGGGGGTCCACTGCTTCTCCTTGGCGAAGCCGAACTGCTCGCAGAGCTGCCCGGCGGTCATCTCGCGGCCCTTGCCGAGGTCCACCCGGTCCCGCACCTGCTGGACGGCCTCCAGGACGCGCAGGTTCGGGTCGAGTTCGTGGACCTCCTGGGAGAGGTAGGCGAGCCGGACGGTCTTGCCGACGACGATCCGCCCGGCGGCCGGCTGCACCTCGCCCTCGCTGCGGGCGGCCTCGGCGAGCGCCCGCAGCAGCGACGTCTTGCCGGCGCCGTTGACGCCGACCAGGCCGATGCGGTCGCCGGGGCCGAGCTGCCAGGTGAGGTGGGTGAGCAGGGTCTTGGGGCCCGCCTGGACGGTCACGTCCTCCAGGTCGAAGACGGTCTTGCCGAGCCGGGCGTTGGCGAACTTCATCAGCTCGCTGGTGTCGCGCGGCGGCGGCACGTCCGCGATCAGCTCGTTGGCCGCCTCGATGCGGTAGCGCGGCTTGGCGGTACGGGCGGGGGCGCCGCGCCGCAGCCAGGCCAGCTCCTTGCGCATCAGGTTCTGCCGCTTGGCCTCCTCGGTGGCGGCGATCCGCTCCCGTTCGGCGCGGGCGAACACGTAGTCGCTGTAGCCGCCCTCGTACTCGTGGACCGTGCCGCGCTGGACGTCCCACATGCGGGTGCAGACCTGGTCCAGGAACCAGCGGTCGTGGGTGACGCAGACCAGGGCGGAGCGGCGGGCGCGCAGATGGCCGGCGAGCCAGGAGATGCCCTCGACGTCGAGGTGGTTGGTGGGCTCGTCCAGGACGATCAGGTCCTGTTCGGCGATGAGCAGCTTGGCGAGGGCGATCCGGCGCCGTTCGCCGCCGGAGAGCGGCGCGATGACGGTGTCCAGGCCGTCGGCGAAGCCGGGCAGGTCGAGGCCGCCGAACAGGCCGGTGAGCACGTCGCGGATCTTGGCGCTGCCCGCCCACTCGTGGTCGGCGAGGTCGCCGATGACCTCGTGCCGGATCGTGGCCGAGGGGTCCAGCGAGTCGTGCTGGGTGAGCACGCCCAGGCGCAGGCCGCCGCTGTGCGTGACGCGGCCGGTGTCCGCCTCCTCCAGCTTGGCGATCATCCGGATCAGGGTCGTCTTGCCGTCGCCGTTGCGGCCGACGACGCCGATCCGGTCCCCCTCGGAGACGCCGAGGGAGACTCCGTCGAGCAGCGCCCGGGTGCCGTACACCTTGCTGACCTGCTCGACATTGATGAGATTGACGGCCACGAACGCTCCAGCTGCGAGGAAGACTCCGGCCTCCAGCGTAGTCGCCGCCGTACGGACCTCCGTACGAGCGCCCGCCCCGCCCGGTGTACGTTGCGCGCAACGATCAAGGGGTGGGGAGTCTCGATGACACTGCGTACCGTGCGCGGCCTGGTGCCCGTACTGCTGGCCGCGGCCGCGCTGACCGGCTGCTCGTCGGAGCCGGAGTCCGGCGACGGCGCGAAGGCGGGGAAGTCCGCGGCGCCCGCCGTGAAGGCGGCGGCCAAGGGCGGCACGGTCGGGGGCGCGGGCTCCGGCTGCGAGCTGCCGGTGACGTTCGACCTGGCGAAGGACTGGAAGCCGAAGGCGGTCGAGATCGATCCGGACTCGGAGTTCGCCGAGCTGGCCAAGCAGGGCCCGGTCACGATGGCCTGCGAGATCGACGCGAAGCCGGCGGGCCAGATCGGCTTCCTGCGCGTCTGGCAGGCGAAGGGCTCCGACGCCTCGGCGCGCGAGGTGCTCAAGGGCTATGTCGAGGCGGACAAGCAGCCGTCGAAGATCACGTACAAGCAGGTCACCGTCGGCGGTCTGAGCGTGACCGAGGCGTCGTTCACGAGCTACAGCGAACTGTTCGAGGAGAACAGCCCCGGTCACGCCTTCGCCGTCGCGACCCCGAAGGGCCCGGTCGTAATCGGCCTCAACGGCATGGACCCGACGGAGATCGCGGACATGCTCCCGGCGTACGAACTCGCCAAGAAGTCCGTACGGGTGGGCTGAGCGCTACACGACCGTCGCGCCCCGGGCCGGGGAGGTCGCCGTGCGCGCCGTGCGGCAGGTGCCGGACGCGGTGAGGGCGGCGGCCACCCGGTCCGCCGTCGCCGCGTCCTCCGTGAGGAACGCGGTCGTCGGGCCGGAGCCGGAGACCAGGGCGGCCAGCGCGCCCGCCTCCGTGCCCGCGGCCAGGGTCGCGGCCAGGGAGGGGCGCAGCGAGAGCGCGGCGGCCTGGAGGTCGTTGCCGAGGCTTGCGGCCAGGGCCTTGGCGTCGCCCGTCCGCAGGGCGTCCAGGAGGGCGTCCGAGGCCACCGGTTCCGGGACGCGGGTGCCCTCCGTGAGCCGGTCGAACTCGCGGTAGACCGCGGGCGTGGAGAGCCCGCCGTCCGCCACGGCGAACACCCAGTGGAACGTGCCGCCCACCTCGACCGGGGTCAGCCGCTCGCCCCGGCCGGTGCCCAGCGCGGCGCCGCCGACCAGGCTGAACGGCACGTCGCTGCCCAGCTCGGCGCAGAGGGCGAGCAGTTCGTCGCGGGGGGTGCCGGTCCCCCACAGCGCGTCGCAGGCCAGCAGGGCGGCGGCGCCGTCCGCGCTGCCGCCCGCCATGCCGCCGGCGACCGGGATGTCCTTGTCGATGTGGAGGTGCACGCCGGGCGCGATGCCGTGCCGGGCGGCCAGGGCGGACGCCGCCCGCGCGGCCAGGTTCGACGCGTCCAGCGGGACCTGCGCCGCGTCGGGCCCGGAGCAGGTGATCCGGAGCCGGTCGGCCGGGGTGACGGTGACCTCGTCGTAGAGGCCGACGGCGAGGAAGACGCTGGCCAGGTCGTGGAAGCCGTCCGGGCGGGCGGCGCCGACCGCGAGCTGGACGTTGACCTTGGCGGGAACCCGTACGGTGACGCTCATCCGGCACTCCCGGTCTCGGGGTCGGTCGCGGTACCGGCCGTCGGCGGCTTGTGCTCGGCGACCGCCGCGAACTCCTCGATGGTCAGGGACTCGCCGCGCGCCTGCGGGGACACCCCGGCCGCGAGCAGGGCGGCCTCGGCGGCGGGCGCGGAGCCGGCCCAGCCCGCGAGTGCCGCGCGCAGCGTCTTGCGGCGCTGGGCGAACGCGGCGTCCACGACCGCGAAGACCTCTTCCTTGCCGGCCGTCGTCGCCACGGGGCGGCTGCGGCGGACCAGCGAGACGAGCCCGGAGTCGACGTTGGGCGCGGGCCAGAACACCTTGCGGCCGATGGACCCGGCGCGCTTGACGTCGGTGTACCAGTTCGCCTTCACCGAGGGCACGCCGTAGACCTTGTTGCCGGGGCGGGCGGCCAGCCGGTCCGCGACCTCGGCCTGCACCATGACGAGGGTCCGCTCGATGCTGGGGAAGCGGTCGAGCACGGTGAGCAGCACCGGCACGGCGACGTTGTACGGCAGGTTGGCGACCAGCGCGGTGGGCGCGGGCCCCGGCAGTTCCCGTACGAGCATGGCGTCGGAGTGCACCAGCGCGAAGCGGTCGGCGCGGGAGGGCATCCGGGCGGCGACGGTGGCGGGCAGGGCCGCCGCGAGCACGTCGTCGATCTCGACGGCCACGACGCGGTCCGCGACCTCGAGGAGCGCGAGGGTCAGCGAGCCGAGGCCCGGCCCGATCTCGACCACCACGTCGTCCGGCCGGACCTCCGCCGTCCGCACGATCCGGCGGACCGTGTTGGCGTCGATGACGAAGTTCTGCCCGCGCTGCTTGGTGGGGCGTACGCCGAGGGTCGCGGCCAGTTCGCGGACGTCTGCGGGGCCCAGGAGGGCGTCGGGCTCAGTGGTACTCACCTGTCAAGCGTAAGGTGCCCCGCGACGGCCGCCCGCCACCCGCTCAGTAGTCGAACGCCCTCGCCGTGTTGTCCGCGATCGCCTCCGCCAGCGTGTCCTCGTCCAGGCCCTTGACCTCCGCCATCGCCCGCAGCGTCACCGGGATCAGGTACGGGGCGTTGGGCCGGCCCCGGTACGGCGCCGGGGTCAGGAACGGGGCGTCCGTCTCGACCAGGACCAGTTCCGGCGGGGCGACCGCCAGCGCGTCGCGCAGCGGCTGGGCGTTCTTGAAGGTCACGTTGCCGGCGAACGACATGAAGTACCCGGCGTCCGCGCAGATCCGGGCCATGTCCGCGTCGCCCGAGTAGCAGTGGAAGACGGTCCGCTCCGGCGCCCCCGCGTCGGCGAGGATGCGTAGGACGTCCGCGTGGGCCTCGCGGTCGTGGATGACGAGGGCCTTGCCGTGGCGCTTGGCGATCTCGATGTGGGCCCGGAACGACTCCTCCTGGGCGGCCATGCCCTCCGGGCCGGTCCGGAAGCGGTCGAGGCCGGTCTCGCCGACGGCGCGGACGTGGGGCAGGGCGGCGAGCGCGTCGATCTCGGCGAGGGCGTCGTGCAGCGCGGCGCTGCCGCCCGCCTCCCTGGCCCCCTGCCGGGAGCGCCCCTCGGGGTCGCCGTGGACGAGGCGCGGCGCCTCGTTGGGGTGGAGGGCGACGGCGGCGTGCACGTTCGCGTGGGCGGCGGCGGTCTCGGCGGCCCAGCGGGAGCCCTTCACGTCGCAGCCCACCTGGACCACGGTCGTCACGTTCACCGCGGCGGCCCTGGCCAGGCCCTCCTCGACGGTGCCGTCCTGCATGTCCAGGTGGGTGTGCGAATCGGCGACCGGAACCCGGAGGGGTTCCGGCAGCGGCGGGGCTTCGGTGCGGCTCATGGGCACGATCGTACGAGGACCGGGCCGGGGGGATCGCCCCACCCGGTCACCCGGTCACCCGCTCACCTGCGGAAGGGGTGCAGGAGGTCGGACAGGTGCCAGTGGTGGCCGGTGGACGGGGCGGCGGTGGCCGCCACGGGCTCCTCGGGCGGTTCTCCGGCGGGCTCCCCGGGCATGAGCGGTCCGGCGGCGGGCTGGATGCGCGGGTCGTGCAGGAGCCGCTGGACCGTCGAGACCCGGCCGGCCCGCATGATCCGTACGACGTGCCCGCCGCAGTTGGCGCAGGTGGGGGTGGAAAGGGGGGACGGCACCCGCTCGCCGTCCGCCTTGTAGACCACGTAGGCGTGGTTGGCGGCGTCGACGTGGTGCTCTATCTCGTAGGCCTGCTCCCAGCCGTGCCCGCACCTCATGCAGGCGAAGGCGTAGGCCTCGTGCGCGGTGGTGGTCGTGGTGTCGCTCATGCCTGCTCCTCTTGTCCGTCGGACAAGCACTCCGGGGAAAGCGCCCTGTGTTCCAGTGGACGCCTTCGCCGGCGGGAGCGCACCGGGTCGTGTCGAGTATTGGAGCGTTTTTGGCGTTCTCGTGGTCAAACGGCCCGGTTCGCGGCTCTCGCTTTGCTTTTCACGATAGTCCCTTGCCGTCCGCGTGGCCGGTCCTGTCCGCGTTCTTTGCCGCGACGACGGCGTCGAACACCTCGCGTTTGGGCAGGCCCGCCTCGGCGGCGACGGCGGCGATCGCCTCCTTGCGCCTCTCCCCCGCCTCCTCGCGCACCCGCACCCTGCGCACCAGCTCCCCGGCGTCCAGTTCCTCGCCGCCGGCGGGCGCGCCCTCGACGACGACGGTGATCTCGCCGCGCACCTGCTCGGCGGCCGACCAGGCGGCGAGATCGCCCAGCGGGCCGCGCTTGACCTCCTCGTACGTCTTGGTCAGCTCCCGGCACACGGCGCCCCGCCGCTCAGCGCCGAACACCTCGGCCATCGCGGCGAGGGTGTCGTCGAGGCGGTGCGGGGCCTCGAAGAAGACCATCGTGCGGGGCTCGCGGGCGACCTCGCGGAGCTTGGAGAGGCGTTCGCCGCCCTTGCGCGGCAGGAACCCCTCGAAGCAGAAGCGGTCCACCGGCAGCGCGGACAGGGCGAGCGCGGTGAGCACGGCGGACGGGCCGGGCACGGCGGTGACCCGGATGTCCTGCTCCACGGCGGCGGCGACCAGCCGGTAGCCGGGGTCGGAGACGGAGGGCATGCCCGCGTCCGTGACCAGCAGCACCCGGGCACCGCCGGCCAGCGCCTCGACGAGTTCCGGCGTGCGCGCGGACTCGTTGCCCTCGAAGTAGGAGACGACGCGGCCCGTGGTGTGGACGCCGAGCCCCTGGGTCAGCCGGCGCAGCCGGCGGGTGTCCTCGGCGGCGATGACGTCGGCCGCCTCCAGCTCGGCGGCGAGGCGCGGCGGGGCGTCCGCCAGGTCGCCGATGGGGGTTCCTGCGAGCACGAGCGTTCCAGTCGATCCAGTCACCGTCCCATCCTCCCAGCACGGGCGGCCCCCCTCCCACAGACGTGTTCCCTACGATGGCGCGGTGACGAGTACTGCGCCCGACGCCCGGCAGGGCGAAGACGCCGGGGAACAGCCCGCCATGGAGCCGACCTCCTGGGAGCGGCGGCTGCGCCGGTTCGGCCATTCCCCGCGCCCCGGAATCGGGCTGCGCGAGCGGCTGATTCCGCCGTACACCCGGCCCGGCAAGCAGCTGTGGGCGGTGCTCGGCGTGCCGCCGGTGCTCGCCGAACGGCTGGTCCGCTGGTCGGCCTGGGGCGGGCCGCTGCTGGTGGCGGCGGTCGCCGGTGTGCTGCGGTTCTGGAAGCTGGGCAGCCCGCACGCGGTGATATTCGACGAGACGTACTACGCGAAGGACTCCTGGGCGCTGGTCAACCAGGGGTACGAGGGCTCGTGGCCCAAGGACGTCGACCGGCTGATCCTGAACGATCCCTCGCAGGTGCCGGTGCCGGCCGATCCGGGCTATGTGGTGCACCCGCCGGTCGGCAAGTGGATCATCGGCGCGGGTGAGCAGCTGTTCGGATTCACGCCGTTCGGCTGGCGGTTCATGGTCGCCCTGCTCGGCACGCTGTCCGTGCTGATGCTGTGCCGGATCGGCCGCAGGCTGTTCCGCTCGACGTTCCTGGGCTGTCTGGCGGGCACGCTGCTCGCGGTGGACGGGCTGCACTTCGTGATGAGCCGCACCGCGCTGCTCGACCTGGTGCTGATGTTCTTCGTCCTGGCCGCGTTCGGCTGTCTGCTGATCGACCGCGACTGGGCGCGGCGGCGGCTCGCGGCGGCGCTGCCGGTGGACGAGGAGGGCGTGCTGCGCCCGGACGTGGGGGTCGCGGAGTACCTGCGGCTGGGGTGGCGGCCGTGGCGGATCGCGGCGGGCGTCTCGCTGGGCCTGGCCTTCGGCACGAAGTGGAACGGCCTGTACATCATGGTCGCGTTCGGCCTGATGACGGTGTTGTGGGACGTGGGCGCGCGCCGCACCGCGGGGGCCGTGCGGCCGTATCTCGCGGTGCTGCGGCGCGATGTGCTGCCGGCGTTCGTGTCCGTGGTGCCGGTCGCGGTCGCCACGTACGTCGCGTCGTGGACGGGCTGGATCGTCCGCAACGCGCCGGGCCACCGCGGCTACTACCGGGACTGGGCGGCGACGGACGGCAGCGGCGGCAGCTGGACCTGGCTGCCGGACTGGCTGCGCAGCCTGTGGCACTACGAGTACCAGGTGTTCGAGTTCCACGTGAACCTGACGTCCGGGCACACGTACCAGTCCAATCCGTGGAGCTGGATCATCCTGGGCCGGCCCGTCTCCTACTTCTACGAGGAGCAGCACGGCTGCCCGACGTCGTCGACCGGCAAGTGCGCCCGCGAGGTGCTGGCGATCGGGACGCCGCTGCTGTGGTGGGCGGCCTGCTTCGCGCTGGCGTACGTGCTGTGGCGGTGGTTCTTCCGCCGCGACTGGCGGGCGGGCGCGATCGCCTGCGGCGTGGCGGCGGGCTGGCTGCCGTGGTTCCTGTACCAGGAGCGCACGATCTTCCTGTTCTACGCGGTCGTCTTCGTGCCGTTCCTGTGCCTGGCGGTGGCGATGATGGCCGGGGCGATGCTGGGGCCAGCGGCGGAGACCGGGACGCGGTACGAACTCGGCCTGGTGAAACCCGATCCCACGGGCGAACGGCGGCGGACGCTGGGGGCGGTCGCGGTCGGCGTGCTGGTGCTGCTGATCATCTGGAACTTCATCTACTTCTGGCCGCTGTACACCGGGACGCCCATCCCGGAGGACTCCTGGCGGGACCGGATGTGGCTGGACACCTGGATCTGAGGCGGCCGTTCACGCCGATCGGTGCGGACGGCATCGCATTCCGGTAACGGCCCGCACTCGTGTCCCCGCCGTCCCCTAGGGTGCCCCTTACAGCCTTCTTGAACGCGTTCAAGAGCAAAGCTCCGGGGGATGGGGACGGCAGGGATGCGCAGTGGGGCGAAGGTAGGCATAGTCGGCGGGGTGTTCGCGCTCGTCCTGGGCGGGGTGGGTTACGGGGCGTACAACATCCTGGACGGCCTCGGGGGCGGCGGCGGGGACGCCACCAGCACCGCCGCGGACGCGTCCGAGGTGCGCACGGGCCCGGTGACCGGTGAGGAGATCGCCGAGACCTCGAAGAAGTTCCTGGCCGCCTGGGCGAAGGGCGACGCGGCGACGGCGGCGGCCCTCACCAACAACAAGGGCGACGCCGAACCCGCGCTGGCCGGGTTCAGCGAGACGGCCCACGTCACCGAGGCCGTGATCACCCCCGGCCGGGCGACCGGTTCGACCGTCCCGTACACGGTGAAGGCGACCGTCTCCTACGAGGGCGCCTCCAAGCCGTTGTCGTACGCCTCGCAGCTCACCGTCGTACGCGGGCTGACGACCGGGCGCGCGCTGGTGGACTGGGAGCCGTCGGTCATCCACCCGGAGCTGGACAAGGGCGAGTCGCTGGAGACGGGCGAGTCCTCCACCGCGTCGATCGAGGCGGTGGACCGCAACGGCCAGGTGCTCACCGCGGAGAAGTACCCGTCGCTGGGCGGCGTCCTGGACGAACTGCGCAAGAAGTACGGCGAGAAGGCCGGCGGCACGACGGGCATCGAGACCCGGATCAACAGCGCGAACGCCGACGGCGTGGACCAGACGCTGCTCACCCTGGTGAAGGGCAAGCCGGGCCGGGTGCAGACGACGCTCGACGCCAAGATCCAGGCGGCGGCCGAGCGGGGCGTGAAGAAGTACGCGAAGGCGTCGGTCGCCGCCGTCGAACCCTCCACGGGCGCCATCCGGGCCCTGGCGAACAACCCCTCGACCGGCTTCGAACCGGCCCGCAGCGGTGCGGTGGCCCCCGGCTCCACGATGAAGATCATCACGGCCGCCATGATCATCCAGAACGGCCTCGGCAACGCGAACAGCCCTGCGGAGTGCCCGCCGGACGTGCAGTGGGAGGGCGTCACCTTCCACAACCTCGACAAGTTCTCGATCCAGAACGCGACGCTGAAGCGGGCCTTCGCCCGGTCCTGCAACACCACGTTCATCAAGCCGGTGGCGCCCCTGAAGGACAAGCGCGACACCGCGCTGAAGACCGAGGCCGAGCGGTACTTCGGCATCGGGCTCAACTGGCAGACGGGCATCGTCACGGTCGACGGCAAGGTCCCGGAGTCGTCCGGCGCCGAGACCGCCGCCTCGTACATCGGGCAGGGCAAGGTCCAGATGAACCCGCTCAACATGGCGTCGGTCACCGCCACCGCGGTCAACGGCCGCTTCCTGCAGCCGTTCATCGTGCCCCGGTCCCTGGACAACCGGACCTTCGCCACCGCGACCCCGCTGCCGCCCGGCGTCTCCGCCCAGCTCAAGGAGATGCTGCGCTACACCGCGACCAGCCCCGAGGGCACCGCCACCCAGGCCATGGCGAACGTGGGCGGCGACAAGGGCGCCAAGACCGGCTCGGCGGAGGTCGACGGCAACGCCACGTCCGACAGCTGGTTCACCGGATTCAGCAACGACCTGGCGGCCGCGGCCCTGGTCCAGTCCGGCGGCCACGGCGGCGACGCGGCGGGCCCGGTCGTCGCGGAGGTCCTGCGCGCGGGCCCCTGAGGCCCCTCAGTGGACGACGGCGCTCCTCATCGGAGGCTCCTTTCGGGTACGGGCGGGGCCGTGGTGACCGCGGGGGTGTGTGCGGGGCGGCCGGGCCACTGGCCGCCGACGATGGAGGCCAGGGCGAGCGCGAAGCCCAGCAGCTGGACCGGGCCGAGCCCCTGATCCAGGACGAGCGCGCCCAGCCCGGCCGCGACCAGCGGCGAGAGCAGGCCGAGGACGGCGACCGAGGCGACCGGCAGCCTGGCGATGCCCTGGAACCAGAGCGCGTACGTGAGCAGCCCGCCGATCAGGCCCAGCCAGAGGTAGCCGAGCGCGGCCCGGCCGTCGATCGCGGGCGGCGCGCCCTCGGCGAGGAAGGTGACCGGGACCAGGAAGAGGCCCCCGGCGGTGAGCTGCCAGCCCGTGAAGGCGAGCGGGCCCACGCCCTCGGGCCGCCCCCACTTCTTGGTGAGCGTCACGCCGAGCCCCATCGTGACCGCCCCGGCCAGGCCCGCCGCCACCCCGGCCGCGTCCAGCGAGGCGGCGGGCCCGATGACCACCAGGCCGACGCCGGCCACCCCGGTGACGCCCCACAGCAGGGGCCGGGCGGACAGCGGCCGGCCCAGGACGGCGACCGCGAGGACGGCGACGACGAGCGGCTGGGCGGCGCCCAGGGTGGCGGCGACACCGCCCGGCAGCCGCTCCGCCGTGAGGAACAGCAGCGGCAGGAACAGCCCGATGTTGAGCACCCCGAGCACCGCCGCCTTCCCCCACCAGGCGCCGCGCGGCAGCGTGCGGGTGAGGGCGAGGGCGATCAGCCCGGCGGGCAGGGCCCGCAGCAGTCCGGCGAACAGCGGATGCCCGGCCGGCAGGAACTCCGTGGTGACGAGGTAGGTGGTGCCCCACACTGCGGGCGCGAGCGCGGTGAGGACGGTCCGGGGCAGGTTCCCGGCGGCCCCCCGCGTGGGTCGGCTTGTCATGTCCCGAAGTCTCACGCCGACCACATTGATGAGTCCAACACATGTCTGTCAGTTCATTGATCTCGATTCACGATGAGTGGACGATGCGTCCATGGAACTCCAGCAGCTGCGTTACGTGATCGCCGTGGCCGAGACGAACAGCTTCACGCGCGCCGCCGAACGGTGCCTGGTGGTGCAGTCGGCACTCAGCCACCAGATCGCCCGGCTGGAGCGCGAGCTGGGCGGCCGGCTCTTCGAACGGACCACCCGCCGGGTGCGGCTGACCCCGGCGGGCGAGGCGTTCCTGCCGGCGGCCCGCCAGTGTCTGGAGGCCGCCGAGCGCGCCGCCGCCGAGGTCGCGGCGGCCCTGGGCGAGGTGCGCGGCCGGCTCGCGGTCGGCCTGATTCCGACCGTCACCGCGGTCGACATCCCGGGCGCCCTGCGGGACTTCCGCCTCCGCCACCCCCAGGTGCGGGTGAGCCTGCGCGTGGGGGCCAGCGACGAGCTGGCCGAGCAGGTCCGCGAGGGCACGCTCGACGTGGCGTTCCTCGGGCTGCCCGCCACGGCCCGCCCCCGGGGCGTCGGCCGCCACGAGCTGTCCCGGGAACGGCTCGTCGCCGTGGTCGCCCCGGACCATCCGCTGGCCGGCGCGCCCTCCGCGGACCTGCGCCGGCTCTCCCGCGAGGTCTTCGCGGACTTCCCGGCCGGCACGGCGGGCCGCGCGCAGACGGACCAGGCGTTCACGGCGGCGGGCCTGACCCGCGACGTCGCGTTCGAGGTCACCACCGCCGACTACATCGCCAGCCTCGTCGGCCCCGGCCTCGCGGTGGCGATGCTGCCGCCCGCGTACGCCGAGCGGCTGCCCGGCGTGGTGGCGCTGGAGGTGTCCGACGCGCCGGTGCGCGTCCAGCACGTCATCTGGAGCCGGTCGGGCCGGACACCGGCGGCGACGGCGTTCCTCACGGTGCTCGGCGTTCCGGTACCGGAGGCGGACGGGCGGTAGGCGGAGGGGCGGACGAGCGCCGGGCGATCTCCAGGCCGCCCATCTGGACCTCGCCACGGCCTATGTGGCCGGCGGAGACATCGAGGGAGCGGGTGCGAAGCTCTCGGAGGTATTCGGTGCCGAGAGATACACGGCGAGCATCACTATCAGGCTTCGTCATCTGGCCGCGCTCCTCGGAAGCGAGCCGTACCGTGGCGCACAGTCGGCGGTCGATCTCCGCGCGCACATTCACGAGGTGACCGCCGGGCCCGTTCCTGCCGGCAAGCCTGTGGAGGCCCCATGACGGACCAGCCCACGCGTCATCACTCGGTGACCGATCGCGGCCTTCTCTCCTCCAAGGCGTACGGCTCGGGGCAGTACCTGGCCGCCCGTCAGTCCCTCTATCGATGGCAGGCCCCGCGCCACGACCTGCCGGGCATCGTCACCGGCGAACTGGCCGGTGTACGCGGGGTGGTCGCCGACGTGGGTTGCGGTAACGGGAAGTTCGTCGCCCGGGTGCGGGAGGACCGTCCCGATCTGACGGTGCTGCCCATGGACGTCTCACCCGGCATCCTCGGCGCCGTCTTCGGTGAGATCCGTACGATTCCGCTTCCCGGGGTGATCGAGGTGACCGACGCCGGGCCGGTCGTCGCGCACCTGGCCTCGTACGAAGCCTGGGCAGATGAGATGGGCGTTCCGTTCCCGGAGACGGTCGAGCGTGCGCGGGAGTTGGTCGACGGGACCATTCGGGCGGAGGGTGCCTTCCGGGTCACCTGTCTCGGCGGCGTGCTCGTCTGCCGGTGAGCCCGGTTACCGCGCTGGGCGGGCAGGGTCTGGCCCTGCCCGCCCGGGGCGGCTGGTCGTCCGACCGTCGAGCGGGCCCCGCTCAGCGCGGGGTCTTCGCCGGGCCCGCGTTCAGGTACGTCTCGCGCTGGACGATGTGGCCGGGGCGGTCGTCCGGGTCGTGGCCGACCTCCAGGAGGCGGCCGTCGGAGGGGGAGACGATCCAGTTCTCGCGCAGGGCCGCGGTGGCTTCGATCTTCCAGCCGCCCTTGTCGTGCCCGTCCGTGACCGGGGTCCAGCCCCAGTCACGCTTGTTGGACTCGGTGGGCCGGGCGGCCCACTTCCACGAGATCCGGGTACCGGCGCGGCCGGTGGCGTCCTTCACGCCCTCGGTGACCGTGGCGCCGGGGGTCTGCGCCAGGACGCGGAAGAGCGCGGCCCGCACCTCCGGGGAGACCGGGGCGTTCGTCAGCAGCTGGCCGGCCTGCCGAACCGTCTGTTCGGCCGCGGCATCGGCGCCCCGGGCACCGGCGGACAGGGTTCCGCGCAGGGCG
Source organism: Streptomyces sp. OfavH-34-F (assembly GCF_022347745.1). Classification (GTDB taxonomy): domain Bacteria; phylum Actinomycetota; class Actinomycetes; order Streptomycetales; family Streptomycetaceae; genus Streptomyces. The sequence goes on along the minus strand of NZ_JAKRGC010000132.1, from coordinate 837 downwards.
TCGGGGTCGGTCGGCAGTCCGCCGAGACCGTCCCAGTCGACCGTTCCCTTGCCCACGGGCCACGAGGTGCCCCGGGGGTTCTTCTTGGTCAGGGTCCGGCCGTCCTGGGTCTTCACGACGACCGCGTCCCGGCTGAGGTAGCGGGTGTCGGTCCGCGCCTTGCCCCCCTCCGACCAGCTCCGCACCTCGGTCATCCAGTACTTGGTGCCCGTACCCGTTCCGGTGGTCGCGTGGTCCGCCATGGCCGTGAAGACCTCGGACGCCGACGCGGTCGCGGCCGGGCCGTCGTCGCCGAAGCCGACGACCGGGAGCACCGCTCCGCCGACCGCGACGGCGGCGACGGCGGCCGCGAGGGCGAAGACCCGGCGGCGGGCGAAGCGGGGAGCGGGTGCCGGGGCCGGGGCGGGGGCCGCCGTGTCGGCCGCGATGGCCGCCAGGACCAGGGAGTGGGCGCGGGACTCGGTCTCCGGGGCGGGCGGTTCGGTGTGGCCGGCGCGGGCCAGGGCCTCGGCGCCGGGGAAGTCGAGCAGGTCCGTGTGCGGGTTCTCGTGGGTCATGCGACGTCTCCCGTCAGGGTCGTACGGGCGGGGCCGGTCAGTCCGTCGCGCAGCCGGGCGCGGGCCCGGTGCAGGCGGGAACGGGCGGTTCCGGCGGGGATGCCGACGGCGGCGGCCGCCTCGGCGGGGGTCAGCTGCTCCCAGGCGACGAGCAGCAGCAGTTCGCGCTCGATCGAGGGGAGTTCGGCGAGTTCGCGGCGCAGCTCCGGGGCGACCGCCGCGGCGTCCAGCCGCTGGTCGACCGCCTGCCAGGGGTCGGCGACCGCGGTGTCGGGCCGCT
>NZ_JAKRGC010000131.1 GCF_022347745.1 Streptomyces sp. OfavH-34-F | reverse complement strand
CCGGCCGCCTCCAGGAACACCCGCGCCGCCAGCAGCGCCGCGCCCGGCGCCTCCTCCGCCGGCACCACCGCGACCGACTCCAGCGTCCCGATCCGCAGCTCCGCCGCCCCGTCGCGCCGCGCCCGCAGCGTCACGTCCGCGCCCAGCGCGTCCACGTCACCGCGCCCGTCGTCCAGGGCGAACAGGAACCGGCCGGACAGCCCCGCCGCCTCCTCGCTCGCACACACCAGCGCGTCCAGCGCGACCAGCCAGGGGCGTACGTCCCGCGCCCCGCGCCCGTCGATCCCGGACAGCGGGGAGGCCACGACGTTGCGGACCCGCTCATGGAGCGCGGAGGGCAAAAGCCCCATTTCGCTCATCAGGGAGGCGAGTTCGCCCCCGCATCCGGCATCCAGGCCGCGCAGCTGCACATTGCCGCGCGAAGTGAGATGCAGCTCACCATCGCCGAGCCGGCCGGCCAACTTCCGCAGCCCGTCCGCCTGCTCCCAGGTCAGCACACCGCCCGGCACCCGGACGCGCGCCAACGCCCCGTCGTCCGCCCGGTGGAGCCGCAGCGCACCGGGGCAGGCGTCGCCGCGGACCCGGAAACGGGCGTCGTCGGGCTGGGCGAAATGGGGGGCTGGGGGAGGCATGGCGGCGAGCATACCGACCATCGGATCGGGTCCGATGACCCCATGGCCGCCCCCGGGCCCTTACTATGCCTAGCGACGGACCTCCGGGTCCGTCGTCGCCACAGACGGCGACAGGGGAGGAAGCCCGGTGTGAATCCGGCGCGGTCCCGCCACTGTGAGCTTGGTCCCACCAGGGCCGGGCGAGTCAGGAACTCCCTTCCCCGCATGCCCGGCAGGTCCGGGCAGGGGAGCCTTCGACACCGCCACGGGGCGTGGACACCCCGAGGAAGGCCAGACGCCGCATGATCCTGCTCCTGTCGACGTCCGACACCGACCTGCTCAGCGCCCGTGCCTCCCGGGGACCGGTCGGCTACCGCTACGCCAACCCGTCCCGCCTCCCGCTCCAGGACCTGCCCGCGCTGCTCGACGGGGCCGACCTCGTCGTCGTACGCCTCCTCGGCGGGGTCCGCGCCTGGCAGGACGGCCTCGACCAGGTCCTCGCCACCGGCCGCCCCGTCGTCGTCCTCACCGGGGAACAGGCCCCCGACGCCCAGCTGATGGCCGCCTCCACCGTCCCCATCGGGATCGCCGCCGAGGCCCACGCCTACCTCGCGCACGGCGGCCCCGCCAACCTCGACCAGCTCGCCCGGTTCCTGTCCGACACCGTGCTGCTCACCGGCCACGGCTTCGAACCCCCCGCCGCCGCGCCCTCCTGGGGCCCGCTGGAACGCACCCCCGGCGAGACGGCGCCCGACGCCCCCGTGGTCGCGGTGCTCTACTACCGCGCCCACCACATGAGCGGCAACACCGCGTTCGTCGAGACCCTGTGCCGGGCCGTCGAGGCCCACGGCGCCCGCGCCCTCCCGCTGTACGTCGCCTCGCTGCGCACCCCCGAACCCGAACTCATCGACACCCTGGGCCAGGCAGACGCGATCGTCACCACCGTCCTCGCGGCCGGCGGCACCCGCCCCGCCGAGGCATCGGCCGGCGGCGACGACGAGTCCTGGGACGCGGGCGCGCTCACCGCGCTGGACGTCCCGATCCTCCAGGCCCTCTGCCTCACCAGCTCCCGCACCGACTGGCAGGACAACGACGAGGGCGTGTCCCCGCTGGACGCCGCCAGCCAGATCGCCGTCCCCGAGTTCGACGGCCGCCTGATCACCGTCCCGTTCTCCTTCAAGGAGATCGACCAGGACGGCCTGCCCGCCTACGTCGCCGACGACGAACGCGCCGCCCGCGTCGCCGGGATCGCCGTCCGCCACGCCCGGCTGCGCCACATCCCGAACGCCGAGAAGCGCGTCGCGCTCGTCCTGTCCGCGTACCCGACCAAGCACTCCCGCATCGGCAACGCGGTCGGCCTCGACACCCCCGCCAGCGCCGTCGCGCTGCTGCGCCGGCTGCGCGAGGAGGGCTACGACTTCGGCACGGAGGAGGTCCCCGGACTCGCGTCCGGCGACGGCGACGAGCTGATCTACGCCCTGATCGAGGCCGGCGGCCACGACCAGGCCTGGCTCACCGAGGAGCAGCTGGCCCGCAACCCGGTCCGCATCCCCGCCGCCGACTACCGCCGCTGGTACGCCGAACTGCCCGCCGAACTCCGCGAGGCCGTCGAGGAGCACTGGGGCCCGCCGCCCGGCGAGATGTTCGTGGACCGCTCGCGCAACCCCGAGGGCGACATCGTCCTGGCCGCCCTGCGCCGGGGCAACCTGCTCATCCTCATCCAGCCGCCGCGCGGCTTCGGCGAGAACCCGATCGCGATCTACCACGACCCGGACCTGCCGCCCTCGCACCACTACCTCGCCGCCTACCGCTGGATCGCCGCCCGCGCCGACGACAACGGCTTCGGCGCCGACGCGATGATCCACCTCGGCAAGCACGGCAACCTGGAGTGGCTGCCCGGCAAGAACGCCGGGCTGTCCGCCGCCTGCGGCCCCGACGCGGCGCTCGGCGACCTGCCGCTCGTCTACCCGTTCCTCGTCAACGACCCCGGCGAGGGCACCCAGGCCAAGCGCCGGGCACACGCCACGCTCGTGGACCACCTGGTCCCGCCGATGGCGCGCGCCGACAGCTACGGGGACATCGCCCGCCTCGAACAACTCCTGGACGAGCACGCCCAGATCGCCGCCATGGACCCGGCCAAGCTGCCGGCGATCCGCGCCCAGATCTGGACCCTGATCCAGGCCGCGAAGCTCGACCACGACCTGGGGATCGAAGGACGCCCCGAGGACGAGGGCTTCGACGACTTCATCATGCATCTGGACGGCTGGCTCTGCGAGATCAAGGACGTCCAGATCCGCGACGGCCTGCACGTGCTCGGCGCCGCACCGGACGGCCCCGCCCGCGTCAACCTGGTCCTGGCGATCCTCCGGGCCCGCCAGATCTGGGGCGGCACCCAGGCCCTGCCCGGCCTGCGCGAAGCCCTCGGCCTGGACGAGTCGGCGGCGAACCGCACGGACGCGGACACGGTGGAGGAGGAAGCCCGCGCCCTGGTCCAGGCGATGGAGGACGCGCACTGGCCGCAGGGCCGGGCCGGCGCCCTCCTCCCGGACCTGGCCCCGGACGTCGAGGCCATCCTCGACTTCGCCGCCGAGGAGGTCGTCCCCCGCCTCGCCCGCACCACCGACGAACTCACCCACTGCGTCCGCGCCCTGAACGGCAACTTCGTCCCCGCCGGCCCCTCCGGCTCACCGCTCCGGGGCCTGGTCAACGTCCTGCCGACCGGCCGGAACTTCTACTCCGTGGACCCCAAGGCCGTCCCCTCGCGCCTCGCCTGGGAGACGGGCCAGGCCCTCGCCGACTCCCTCCTCACCCGCTTCCGTGCCGACAACGGCGACTGGCCGGTGTCGGTCGGCCTGTCCCTGTGGGGGACGAGCGCCATGCGCACCGCCGGCGACGACGTCGCCGAGGCGCTGGCCCTGCTCGGCGTGCGCCCGGTCTGGGACGACGCGTCCCGCCGCGTCACCGGCCTGGAGGCGATCCCGGCCGAGGAGCTGGGCCGCCCCCGCATCGACGTCACCCTCCGCATCAGCGGCTTCTTCCGGGACGCGTTCCCGCACACCATCGGCCTGCTCGACGACGCGGTGCGCCTGGCCGCCTCGCTCGACGAACCGGCCGAGCTGAACCACGTACGGGCGCACGCGCAGGCGGACCTCGCCGCGCACGGCGACGAACGGCGGGCCACCACCCGGATCTTCGGCTCCCGCCCCGGCACGTACGGCGCCGGGCTGCTCCAGCTCATCGACTCCCGCGACTGGCGGACCGACGCCGACCTCGCTGAGGTCTACACGACGTGGGGCGGCTACGCCTACGGCCGGGACCTGGACGGCTGCCCGGCCCGCGAGGAGATGGAGACCGCGTACAAGCGGATCGCGGTCGCGGCGAAGAACACCGACACCCGCGAGCACGACATCGCGGACTCGGACGACTACTTCCAGTACCACGGGGGCATGGTCGCGGCGGTCCGCGCGCTGCGGGGGACCGCGCCGGAGGCGTACATCGGGGACTCGACGCGCCCGGAGACCGTCCGCACCCGCACGCTGACCGAGGAGACGTCCCGCGTCTTCCGCGCCCGGGTCGTCAACCCCAAGTGGATCGAGGCGATGCGCCGCCACGGCTACAAGGGGGCCTTCGAGCTGGCCGCGACCGTGGACTACCTCTTCGGCTACGACGCCACCACGGGCGTCGTGGCGGACTGGATGTACGACAAGCTCACCGAGACCTACGTCCTGGACCCGGCCAACCGCGCCTTCCTGGAGGAGGCGAACCCGTGGGCGCTGCACGGGATCGCGGAACGTCTTCTGGAGGCCGAGTCGCGCGGCATGTGGGCCGAGCCCGACCCGGCCGTCCTCGAAGCACTGCGCCAGGTGTTCCTGGAGACGGAGGGCAACCTGGAGGGCGAGGAGTAGAACCCCGGAGCCGTCAGCTGTCAGCCGGCGGTTCCGGGCTTCACGCCCCAGACGTAGACGACGTCGTCCAGCGCGAGCAGGTCCCACAGCTTCGCCGCGTCGTCCACGGTCAGGTTGACGCAGCCGGCCGACCCGCCGCCGTCGTACAGGTCGCCGGGGTGGCCGTGGAGCGCCTGGCCGCCGTCGAAGAACTGGGAGTACGGCATCGGCGCGTTGTCGTAGAGGGTGGAGACGTGGTCGCGGTCGCGCCAGTAGATGAGGTGCCGGCCGGGCCGCGTCTCCTGCGCGTCGCGGCCGGTACGGATGGGCACGGGGCCGAAGACGACCTTCTTCCCCTTCTGCACCCACAGCAGCTGGCGGTCCATGTCCACGCAGGTGACCCGCCCGCTCTCGACCGGGCAGGTGCCGGCGGCGTTCGGGTTCGGCGTGGCTTCGACGACGAGCATGGCGCGGTAGGTGCCGAGGTCGGCGAATCCGTCCGGGTGCGGCCGGCCCTGCTCGGTCTGGAAGGCGCGGATCGCCCGGCAGTCCGCGTCGGACTGGCGGCCGTCGACGGGCAGCCCGAGGTGCTTCTCCATCGGGCGCTGGTACGGGCCGGCCGGCGCGGTGCACGCGGTGTCGGGCAGGGGAGAGGCGGCCGAGGGGGCCGCGGAGCACAGCAGTGCCGCGGCCGCGGCGGCGACCACGGAAGCGAGGGGACGGTGGGAACGGGACACGGGGCCGGACCTCCTGCGTGATCGGGTATCGACGTACGTGCTGTCGGGCCGACAGCGAACCCGCCCGGCCCGCCCCCGCAGGGGCGGACCGGGCGGGTGACCGGGTCAGCCGCGTGCGGCGGCCTTGTGGTCGTTGTCCTCGCAGTCCTTGCCCTTGTCCTTTCCGCCCTTGCCCTTGCAGGGCTCACCGCGCTCGTTGGCCAGTTCGACGGTGACGCCCTCGGCGCTGTTCTCCTCGGTCACCTCGATCGGCCCGGAGACCGGGTCGTCCGACAGGACGTAGCCCTCAGGAACGGCGATCTCGCGGAGGTAGTACTCCCCGAGCGGCAGGTCGTCGAAGACGCACTGGCCGTTGTCGTCGGTGGAGCAGCCCGCGTCGGTGAGCGTGTCGGGGTCGGCCCCGTCCGTCTGCAGGCCGGGCACGTCGTTGGTCTCGCGCCACAGTTCGAAGACGGCCCCGGCGAGCGGAGCGCCGTTCTTCGCGTCCGTCTTGTCCAGGGTGATCGAGCCGTTCACGGGCGGCACGGGCTCCTGGGTGTTGACGGCCGAGACCTGCACGCCTTCGGCGGCGTTGTCCTCGGTGAGGACGAGCGGCCCGAAGACGTTGGGGTCGGGCAGCTCGTAGCCGTCCGGGGCAGCGGTCTCGCGCCAGTAGTAGGTGCCCGGAACCGTGGTGTCCGAGCACACGCCGTTGGCGGGGGTGGTGCAGTCGCTGACGTGGGTGTCGGGGTTGATGCCGATGGTCTGGAGACCGGGCGTGTCGTTGGTCTCGCGCCACAGCTCGAACTCGGCGCCCGCGAGCGGGACGCCGGTCTCGGCGTCGGTCTTGAAGACCCGCACCTCACCGGTGACCGGCGGCACGACGGTCTTGTCGTTGAGGGCTTCCACCTGGACGCCCTGGGCGGCGTTGTCCTCGGTGAGGACGAGCGGTCCGAAGACGTTGGGGTCGGGGAGGTCGTAGCCGTCCGGCGCCGCCGTCTCGCGCCAGTAGTACGTGCCGATGGTGGTGTTCTCGGAGCACACGCCGTTGGCCGGGGTGGTGCAGTCGGTGACGTGGGTGTCGGGGTTGATGCCGATGGTCTGGAGGCCGGGCGTGTTGTTGGTTTCGCGCCACAGCTCGAACTCGGCGCCCGCGAGCGGGTCACCCGTCGCGGAGTCGGCCTTCAGCACACTGACGTCGCCGGTGACGGGCGGCACCACGGCCGGGGTGTTGGCGGCCTCGACCCGGACCCCGTCGGCGGCGTTCGCCGTGGTGAGGGTGAGCGGGCCGAAGACGTTCGGGTCGGGCAGCTCGTAGCCGTCCGGCGCCGACGTCTCGCGCCAGTAGTAGGTGCCGAGAATGGTGTTCTCGGAGCAGACGCCGTCGGCGGGCGTGGTGCAGTCGCTGACGTGCGTGTCGGGGTCGGCCCCGTCGACCTGGAGGCCGGGCACGTCGTTGGTCTCGCGCCACAGCTCGAAGCCGGCACCGGCCAGCGGGTCGCCGGTCTCCGCGTCCGTCTTCGCCACGCTGACGTCCCCGGTGACGATGGGCACGGTGCCCTGGTCGTTGAGGGCCTCGGCCTGGACGCCCTGGGCGGCGTTGTCCTCGGTGAGGACGAGCGGCCCGAAGACGTTGGGGTCGGGCAGGTCGTAGCCGTCGGGGGCCGCCGTCTCACGCCAGTAGTACGTGCCCACGGTGGTGTTCTCGGAGCAGATCCCGTTGTCCGGGGTCGTGCAGTCCGTGACGTGCGTGTCGGGGTCGGCGCCGTCCGTCTGGAGGCCGGGCACGTCGTTCGTCTCGCGCCACAGCTCGAACTCGGCGCCCGCCAGCGGCTCGCCGGTCTCCGCGTCCGTCTTCAGCACACTGACGTCGCCGGTGACGGGCGGCACCACGGTCGGGGTGTTGGCGGCCTCGACCCGGACCCCCTCGGAGGCGTTGGCCTCGGTGAGGGTGAGCGGCCCGAAGACGTTCGGGTCGGGCAGGTCGTAGCCGTCGGGGGCGGAGACCTCGCGCCAGTAGTAGGTGCCGGGGACGGTGTCGTCGGAGCAGACGCCGTCGGCGGGGGTGGTGCAGTCGCTGACGTGCGTGTCGGGGTCGGCGCCGTCCGTCTGGAGGCCGGGCACGTCGTTGGACTCGCGCCACAGCTCGAAGCCGGCCCCGGCCAGCGGGTCGCCGGTCTCCGCGTCCGTCTTGAGGACGCTCACCGCACCGGTCACCGGCTGCTCGCCGCACTCCGGAAGGTCGCCGTCGAACGGGTAGGCGTGGAACTCCACCCCGGCGGTGTCGCTGGTGTGGGTGAGCGAGCCGGTGGTGAAGAACCTGCCGTTCATCCCGGGCATGCTCACGGTGGTCATGGACGCCTGCTCGCCCACCAGGACGCTGCCCTGGAACTGCCCGGACCCGACGAACTGGGCGGTGGTGGCGTCGGGCAGGTTCCACAGCAGCCGCTCGCGGTACTGCCCCAGCGTGTCGCTGCCGCTGGTGGTGTTGATGACGCGGTTCTCCCCGATCACGTTGACGAGGATCGTCGCGTCGGCCGGGATGTTCGCGAACTCGATGGACTGGCTGCCGTTGGGCGAGTTCGGATTGACCATGTCGAAGTCGACGTTGAACACCTGGAGCGACGAGGTGCCGTCACCGGTGAAGATCGTCCGGTAGCCCTCGTTGACCGCGGTCCCGGTGGGCTCGCGGAGCTGGCCGTCCGGCCGCGCGTAGCACTGGCTGGCCGCGGTCAGCTCGTCGCGCAGCCCGAGGTACGGGGCCGCCGCGTTGTCGTCCTGGATGGTCGTCCCGGTCACGTTGCCGGTCAGGGTGCCCGCGTAGCGGACGATGCCCTGCTCGTCCGCGACGCCGCCCGTCGTGTCCAGGGTCTGACCGGGCGCGACGGTGACGTCGCCACCGGTCGTGAGGAAGTCGGACCCGTCCGGCGGCGGGACGCGCGACCCGACGCCGACGATCCCGACGTTGTACAGCGCGCTCCCGTCCGCGCTCTTGTTCTGGTCGAAGTCGTCGAGCACCACGACCCGGCCCTCGGCCTCCGCCGCACGGCCCCGGACGAGGAAGTCGTCGCCCACGAAGATGCTGATCGCGTCGTCCCGGCCGGCGAAGTCGCCGTTGTTGACCTCGGGGAACGGGTCCGGGCAGCTGCCCGGCACGCACGGCCCGAGCCCGCCGGGGAGGGTCGCGGCGGCGGCCGGGGTGGCACCGACACCGAAGGTGAAGACGGGGATCACGGTCGCCAGGACGGCGCACGCCGCACCCGTGCTGCGAGCGCGTGAGCGCAGCGCCGAGAGACGTTTGGGCATGGGTTTCATGGCGGCATAGTGGGCGCCGCTCACCTCCGCTCCGCGCGCGCGACACGGGAGGTTGCGCCTTCCAGCGGGCCGGGGCCACCCGGACGGGCGGACCCGGCCCCGTGGCTCAGCCGCGCGGGAAGCCGCCGCCGTGCTGGTCGCGCCAGGCCCGGGGCGACAGCCCGTACGCCTCCTTGAACACCTTGCTGAAGTGCGCCGCGTTCACGAAGCCCCACTGCCGCCCGATCGCCGCGACGGTCCGGGCCCGCCCCTGCGGACCGGCCAGCTCACGCCGGCACGCCTCCAGCCGGCGTGCCCGTATCCAGTCCCCGAGGCTGATCCCCGACCGGGACAGCACGGTGTACAGATGGCGTACGGAGATGCCGTGGGCGGCCGCGATGGTCGGCGCCGACAGATCGGCGTCGGCCAGGTGCTCCCGGATGTAGTGGGTGATTCGCAGCCCGAGGGTCGCCTCCAGCGGCTCCTTGGCCCGCTCGGCGTCCCCCTGCCGGGAGGCCAGGACGGACCGGAGCAGTTCGATGCTGGGGGTCAGGACCGCACCGGCCTGGTCGCTGCCGTGCAGCTCCTTGCTCGCGGCGAGGTGCGAGAAGTACGTGTACGCCAGCCGCCCCAGCGGATCGCCGGCCCCGAAGGCGACGGTGGTGCTGTCCCGGACCAGCCGGTCGGGCAGCGCGAGCGCGGCCAGCGGCAGCCGAAGAAAGTGGTGGTCGATGCCCTCGTCGAACAGCAGCGTGTACGGGGCGTCCGACCGGTACACCGCGAACTGGCCCGGCCCCACGACGCATTGGCGTCCGTACTGCGTGCCCATGCTGGAGCCGCTCACCTGGAGGCTGAGGAAGAGGGAGGGTTCCTCGTCCTTCCGCACCAGCTGGTCCGTCCGCCGCAGCGTCACCGCCGTCGAGCGCGCCGTGCACACCCGGAGCGGGCCGAGCGCCTTGACCTCCATACGGGCGCTGATCTCACCGGCGGGCGGCCGGTGGTCGATGTCCAGCCGCACCACGGAGTCCCACACCGCTTCCCGGATCACTTCCTCCCGGTCCTGCGGCCGTACGTACGCGGTGTCCAGCGCCGGGCTCATCGGGCGGCTCCCGCCGCCGACTCCGGCTCCACCCTGCTTCCTCGCTCCACGCGATCCCCCTCGACATGGGCCATCCGCAACGAGTGTGGAGGACGGGGCCCTGCGGTGCAACGGCCGCCCGCCCCAGGGGACATGGGGAACGCGGGTAGTGCACCGGGAGCGAAGTACTGTGCACGGCCGGCAAAGTCGCGGGCCCCCCACCACAGGATCTTTCAGAGCGAGTATGTCCGGTCCGTTGCGGCGAACCGGATGAGCCCGGCCCAGGCGTTCATGGAGACGCGGAGGGCGGGACCGGAGGCGGCTTTGGAATCCCGGACATGGACGGCGTCCCCGCCGGCCGCGACCTCGACGCACTGGCCGCCCTCGGCTCCGCTGTAGCTGCTCTTGAACCAGGCGAGGGGTTCGGTGGTGGCGTTGTTGTTCATGGCTCTCCCAACGACGTGGCGTGCACGGTGAACTGACCGACCATGACATGGGGGCTGAGGACATGCGAGAGCCCTGCCGGTCGGGACTCGGACCGGCAGGGCTCTTGCGCGTACAAGCGCTGTCTGTACTACTCCGCCGTGGCGAGCCCGACGAACCCGGCCCAGGCGTCCTGCGACACTCGCAGGACGGGGCCGGCCGTCACCTTGGAGTCGCGGATGCGAACGGCGTCCATGGCGGCCGCGACCTCGACGCAGTCGCCACCCTCAGCTCCGCTGTAGCTGCTCTTGAACCAGGCAAGGGGCTCAGCGTTGTTCATAGCTCTCCCAGCAACTTCTCGATGAACGCCAGTGACTCTCGCGGGGTGAGAGCCTGTGAACGAATGATCCCGGAGCGTGCGGCGGCGATGGCTGCCTGCTTCGGGTCCGTCTCCAACGAGCTTACTCCCTGGGCTTCGACGTACAGGAACTTCCTGCCGTCCTCGCGGGTAACGACGGTGAACGGCCCGTCCACGCCCGAGTTCTCCTCGGAGTCGAGCGGCATGACCTGGATCTCGACGTTCCTCCGCTGGCCGACCAGGAGCAGATGCTCCAGCTGACCCCGCAGCACCTGGGTGCCACCGAACCTGCGGCGCAGTACCGACTCACACATGACGAAGCTCAGCAACGGGGCGGGGCGGCGGTCGAAGATGGCCTGCCGGGCCAACCGCCCGACCACCCGTTGCTCGATGACTTCCGTGTCGAGGACAGGGCGTCGCAGGTCGAGTACCGCTCGCATGTACTCCTCCGTCTGGAGCAGCCCTTTGACCAGCAGCGTGTCGTACGACACCAACTCGATAGCCCGCTTCTCCAGTTGCGCCATGCCCTGGAAGAACGGCGGGTACTGCGCTTGCTCGACCAGGTCCTTCCACTCGATGAGGAGCCCGTCCGCGTTCAGCTCGTGGTCCGAGCCGTCGATCGCGCGGGGCGGCGGAATGCGGCGCCCCTGCTCGAAGGAGGCGATGGTGGAGGCGCTATACCCCAGGCGGCGGCCCAGCTCCTCCCGGTCCATGCCCGCGCGCAGCCGTAACGTCTTCAGGCTCCGGCCGAACGCGGTGACCACGTTCTGCCCCGCCTTGTCCGCTGCGCGGGGGACGTCCTCCGCGTCGAGTTCCCTCGGTTCACTCGCCATCGCATCCTGCCTCGCTGTGTCGCGCCGTGCTGCTCGTACCGGTGCCGACGACGCGCGTACAAGAGGATCGCGTCAGTGCGTCACCACTGGTCACGCTACGCCACCGCGAGGACGCTGGGAGCCATGACGAGCAACATCGGCACCCCCAGCCGCACCACCCAACCCCCCAGCCCCCCGCTTCACTTGGGCACCCCGTCCTTCGCGATGCAGTTCACGGCCACGCCCCGAGGGGCCAGGCTCGCCCGCCGCCTCTCCGCCGTGCGGCTCGACGCGTGGGGAATCCCGTACGGAACGCGGGCCCACGAGGCGGTCGTCCTGATCACCGCCGAGTTGACGGCGAACGCGGTGCGGCACGGATACGTGTCCGGCCGGGACTTCCACCTCCTGCTGCGCCTGGTCGAGCGCCCCGGTACGGCGGCCCGGGTCGAAGTGACCGACACCCGGGGCGAGAAGGTGCCGCCCAGGCCCGGCAAGCTCATCCCCGCCGGCCTCATGGAAGACGGCCGCGGCCTCCTGGTGGTCGAAGCGCTGGCCACGCGGTGGGGCTGGTACCCGCGGTCCAAGGCACCGGGCAAGACGGTCTGGGCCGAGTACGAACTGACCGGCGGCGGCGCGGACTAGCGTGGGCGGCAGGGGAGCGGGGACGGCACGGCCGGCGTCGGTCAGCAGGCCTGCCGCCAGGTCCCCAGCTCCCACTTCTTCCGCATGGAGGAGAGGCCCAGCTTGCGGGAGGCGGGGCAGAAGCGGTCAGTCGGCTCCGTGTACTCCACGTGGAAGACGGCCTTCCCCGCCTTGATGAACGGAGTGAGTCGCGCGCACTCGCCGTACTGCGCGCACTGCTCGTTGACCGCGAAGTCGTAGGTGCCCACCAGCTGCGGGATCTGCGCCAGGTCGTTCTTGAGGCCCACCGCCAGTCCCCGTTCATGGGCGATGTCGGCGATCATGCGGTTGTACCGCAACTGATCGCGGGCCGTGAGCGGGAAGCCCGTGTCCTCGGTGTACGCCTCCACGAGGTCGGGCTCGACCGCGTCGAAGCCCTTCTTCCGGCACATGTCGAACCGCCGTTCCATGATCGGCCGGAGCACGGAGACCTGCCGGATGTCGAGCCAGCGCTCGCCCTGCCAGCCGTTCCGCCCGCCCCGGACCGAGTGGGGGAAGTCGTCCTTGTCCGGCCGGTAGTCCTCCCAGGCGCCCACGTTGATGTAGCAGATCACCTTGCGGCCGTCCCGGTGGAGCCGGGCGACGTCCTCGGCGTCGTTCTCGAAGCCGTCGATGTCGTAGACCGGCACGTCGGCCGCCGTGGGATCGACCTTCCCGTTGAGCTGCCACTGCCAGGCCAGTCCCGGACGCGGCTGCCACCGGCCCTCGGCCGGCTTGTCCGATGCCCTGTCGTGGCCGCCGCCCTGATCCGAGCAGCCGGACAGCAGGGCGGCGGAGCCCGCCACCGTCAGCGCCGCCAGCACCGTGCCCCACGTCCGGGCCCCGCGCTTCACCGCCCCGCTCCGGACAGCACCGGGGTCAGCCGGGCCCACGGGTTGGGCAGCTCCCCGGTCACCGGGCCCGACACGGCGGCGCCGCGCTCGTGGGCGGTGCGCACGGCCAGCGGAGCCAGCGCCTCGGGCACCCCGTACACCAGGTGACAGAGGCGGTCGGGCGAGCAGCGCGCCGTCCAGTCGGGTCTGCTGAACGCCGACACGTAGGCGGACCAGGGGCCCTCGAACGTGACCAGGAGATCGGCGATCCTGGCGTAGCCGGGAGCCGGGTGCACGCCCGGGTTGAGGACCACGGGCGACTCGCCCCGCCGCCGCAGCGCGCGTACCAGCTTCCGGTAGGCGGGCAGGGCGTCCCCCGCCGCGCTCACCCGGTCCAGGAAACAGCCGTCGGTGGCGTACCACTCCCGGTGCCGCGCGGCGTCGGCCAGCACATCGGCCCCTGGCCGGACGCCGTAGTCGGTGTCCACGTAGCCGAGCAGCCGGGCGCCCGCCGCGCGCAGGGCGTCCGCCGCCGAGACGAAGGCGGGGTCAGGTGCCTCGCCCGGCCCGTCGGCAGGGTTGAGGACGACCGCGTACGTACGGTCGGCCGCCTCGATGAGCCGGTGCCAGGCGTCCGGGTCCACGGCGGGGTGGACGTACAGAGGGATCAGCAGGCTCACGACGACGGATCGCCTTCCTCGCGCGGGGCCGGCGGGTGCGCGGCGGCGGACCACAGGGCCGTCAGGGACTCCCGCAGCGCGTACGAGGGCCGCCAGCCGAGGGCCTCACCGGCGGCGGAGATGTCGGAACACTGCCAGGACACCTGCTCCGAGCGGGCGGAACCGGCCCCCTGCTCCTCGACGCGCCCGCCGAAGCCCGCGATGTCCGCCAGGGTGTGGACGAGGTCGCGCACCGGTACGGCGCCCCCGCCGCCGATGTTGAGCACGCGCGGCAGCGGCCCGGGCTCGGTCACCGCCCGCTCCACCGCCCGCGCCACATCACGTACGTCCACGAAGTCGCGGTACGCCGACAGGTCCCCGAGGCGAAGCACCGCGTCCGGGTCCGCACCCGCCTCGCGCAGCAGCCGGGCGACCCGGCCGGGCAGCCCGCCGGGCGGCGCCCCGGGCCCCACCGGATTACCGACCCGCAGGACGAGCGCGTCCAGGGCCGAGGCCGAGACGGTGACCGTGCCGGCCAGCTTCGTGGCCCCGTAGGCGCCGAGCGGGCACGTGGCCGCCGACTCCGGAGTCGGAACCCGGCCCGTGCCCGGACCGTACTCGGCGGCCGACCCGAGATGGACCAGCCGGGCCGAGGGGCAGGCCAGAGCCATCGCCTCGCACAGGGCGGCGGGCCCCCGGGCGTTGACCTCCGCCAGGGTCACCGCGTCCCCGCCGGTCGCACCGGCGCAGTTGACCACCGCGTCCGGCGCTGCCGCCGCCAGCGTCTTCGCGAGGCGGCCGGCGGAGTCGGTGGCGAGGTCGACGGGCACGTCGGCGGCGGGGGACCGCCCGCCGGTGAGGACGTGCGCCCCCTGGAGAGCGTCCAGCCGCCCGGCGACGTGGACCCCCAGATATCCGGTGGAACCGAGGACGAGAATGCGCATGCGGTGCTCAGGCTCCCTTGAGCAGCAGGGACTTGCGGGTGGTGAACTCCGCGTTGGCCCGGTCGTAGTCGTCGGGCCGGCCGATGTCCAGCCAGTAGCCGTCGAACTCGTAGGCGTTCGGCGGGTTCCCGGCGCCCAGCAGGTCCAGGACCAGTTCGTCGAAGCCCAGGGGCAGCCCGGCGGTGTACCCGTCGAGTGTGGCCCGGCTCAGCCCGTACACCCCCATGGAAACGCGGTAGTCCATGCTCGGCTTCTCCGTGAAGCCCACCACCTTGCTCGCGTCGGTGGTCAGCACACCGAAGTCGATGCGCACCTGGCGCGCGTACGTGGCGATGGTCAGCGGCGCCCCGGAGCCCTGGTGGCTGCGCAGCACATCGGCGTAGTCGAGGTCGGTGAGGATGTCCCCGTTCATCACCAGGAAGGTCTCCGGCAGCCGCTCCCGCATCGTCAGCAGCGGCCCCATCGTCCCCAGCGGGGACGCCTCGGTGGCGTAGTCGACCTTCAGACCCCACTGCGATCCGTCGCCGACGTACGCCCGGATGATCTCACCGAGGTGGCCGATGGCGATGGTGCAGCCGGTGAAGCCGGCCGAGGAGAGCTGGCGCAGGACGATTTCGAGGATGGCGTGCTGGTCGCCGATCGGCACCAGCGGCTTGGGCAGGGCCGTGGTGTAGGGCCGTAGCCGGACGCCCTTGCCGCCGGCCATGATCACTGCGTACATGGTCTTCCCCTTGCTCGACGCACCGGATGTGGTCAGATGTTGTAGATGCCGGTCTTGTAGCGGGCGAGGTTGCCCGGGTCGCGGAAGAACTCCACCGTCTGCGCCAGGCCCTCCTCCAGGGTGTGCGCCGGGCTCCAGCCGGTCGCCGCACGGAGCCGCCCGGCATCCGCCACCAGCCGCATGACCTCGGAGTTCGCGGGCCGCAGCCGCTGCGCGTCCTCCCGGACGTCGAGCGCGGTGTCCATCACCTTGCCGATGAGGGCGACCAGATCGCCGACGGAGATCTCGCCGCCCGTACCGGCGTTGAACGTACGGCCCACCACCTGCTCGGCGGGCGCGGAGCCGACCGCCAGGAACGCCTGCGCGGTGTCCTTGACGAAGGTGAAGTCCCGGGTGGGACGCAGGTCGCCGAGGGTGATGGTGCGTTCCCCGGCCGCGACCTGGCCGATGACGGTCGGGATCACCGCCCGCATGGACTGCCGGGGCCCGAAGGTGTTGAACGGCCGCAGCGTCACCACGGGGGTGTCGAAGCTGGCGTGGTAGCTGTCGGCCAGCCGGTCCCCGCCCGCCTTCGAAGCCGCGTAGGGCGACTGGGTGTTGATCGGGTGGTCCTCGGTGATGGGCACGGTCTGCGCGGTGCCGTAGGTCTCGCTGGTGGAGGTGTGCACCAGGCGCGGTGTGCCCGCGGCCCGTACCGCCTCCAGCACGTTCAGCGTGCCCGTGACGTTGGTGTCCACATAGCTGTGGGGCGCCCGGTAGGAGTAGGGAATGGCGATCAGCGCGGCCAAGTGGTAGACGCAGTCGGCCCCTTCGACGAGATGACGGACCGAACCCGGGTCGCGGACGTCACCGAGGACGATCTCGACCTGGTCCAGGACGTCGGGGGAGAGGGTTTCGAGCCAGCCGTACGACGAGAAGGAGTTGTACTGCGCCATGGCCCTCACCCGGTACCCGGCGGCGACGAGCGCCTCGGTGAGATGCGAGCCGATGAAGCCCTCGGCTCCGGTGACGGCGGCGAGCGGTGGGGCGGTCACGATGGTTTCCTCCGGTGGTGGTGGGTCGGTGCGGGGCGGTGGGTGTCCGGTCGGCGGGTGCCGGTGGGCGGTGTGCGGTTGGTGGGTGTCCGGTCGGCGGGTGCCGGTCGGTGGCGGACGGTTGGTGGGTGTCCGGTCGGTGGTGTGCGGTCGGTGGGGCCGCGTCAGCCGTGTGCGGCGGGGCGGCCCAGCTTCCGTACGGCCACCGCGGTGAGACAGAGCAGGGCGGCACCGCAGCTCAGCGGCAGCGCCGCCGTGCCCGGCGGAGCGCCGGTCAGCATCCCCGTACCGGCGAACCCCGCCGCGCCCAGACACACGGCGGCGGGCGGCCAGGCGGTGCCGAACGCCTGGAGCAGCAGGGAGATCCACAGCGTCGCGGCGAGCAGCAGCAGTGCGGTGGGGTCGGCGCCCACGAGCACCGCCGCCGGCGCCAGCGGGCCGAGGTACACCAGCAGGCAGCCGGCGAGAACGGCGCAGGAACGGGCCCGGAACCCGCCGAGCGTCCTCGCCGACCGCAGCGCCGCCACCGACAGGCCCCGGTAGCGGTAGAGCAGCCACTCGGCCGGCCCCATGCTCAGGGTCAGCACGATCACCGCCCACGGCTGGTCCCGGCCCGCCAGGAACGCGAGTGACCCGGCGGCCAGCCCGAACAGGCCGTACGGCACGGACGCCCACAGCCCCGGACGCACGGCGCCGGGCGCGGCCGGGGCGGAGCGGGCGGCGCGCAGCAC
>NZ_JAKRGC010000130.1 GCF_022347745.1 Streptomyces sp. OfavH-34-F | reverse complement strand
GGGGACGCGGCGGGCGCCGAAGGACGGGGACGCCGGGTCGGGTCCGTGGCCGAGACCGGCGAACTCGACGTGCGGCACCTTGCCGATCCAGTCGCCGGGGTCCTTCGCCGCCCACACCCGCGCCCCGGTCCGCAGGTCGGCCACGCTGTCCGCGCGCATGCCGGGCGAGCCGAGGACGACCAGGTCGGCGACGCGCAGCCGGGGCGCGGCCAGACCGCAGACCACCGAGCCGTAGCTGTGGCAGAACACCGCGGTGACCGGCCCCCCGGCCGCCGCGAGCCCGTCCGTGAACCGGGTCAGCCGCTCGGCGCCCGCCTCCGCCAGGGTGCCGCGCGCGGCGTCGAGCCCGAGGCCCACCGGGGTGGTGTACCCGGCCCAGGCGATCACCGCGGTGCCCGGACCGGTGCGCGCGTACAGCGATTCGGCCATGCCTGCCGGGGTGCCGTACACATCGGTCGTACGGTCGAAGGTGGTGGCGTCGATGTCGGAGCCCGGCACGATCACGGACACCCGGCGGGCCGTCGCCAGGTCGCCGAATACCTCCGCCACCTGGCCCCGGCCGCGCGGGTCGAACGCCAGGAAGCGGCGGTCCGGGTCCGCGGCGAGGCGGGCGAAGGCGGGGTCGTGCGAGGCCCTCAGCGCCAACGCGTTGGCCCGGTAGCGTAGTTCGACGGGAGCCCCGTCCAGGTTGCCGACGACGAGCGGGTGCCGGACGGCCAGCTCCTGTTGCTGCGCCGCCGTCAGTCCCGCGAAGAACCGGGCCGTCGCGGCCGGCGTGTCCCGTTCCGGGTCGGGCAGTTCGCGCCCCAGCAGACGGTCGGCCCGCCAGGACGCCGTACCGGGCGGCGGCCCCGTGACGGCCTGCTGGGCGTTGCCCGCCACCCAGCCCGCCGTGCCCGACACCACGGTGGTCGCCAGCGCGACCGCGACCAGGGTCCTCGCGTAACGCCGCATCCGCCCCGCCCTCCCTCTCCGGCCCCACCGCCGGTCCCCGCACGCCGTACGGCGCGACGGACGGAAGGTAGGAGGGCGACGGCGGCCCGGACGTCACACCGGGGAGCCAACCACCGGGTCATACCGGGGTAGGGGGTGGGCGGTCCGACCCCGCCCGCCCAGCGGTCCGGTTCCGTCCGGCGGTCCGGCCCCGTCCGGCGCTCCGGCTCCGCCTGACGCTCAGGCGCCGCCGGGGACCACGAGCCCCGCCTCGTACGCGAAGATCACCGCCTGGGCCCGGTCCCGCAGGGACAGCTTGGCCAGGACCCGTCCGATGTGCGTCTTCACCGTCTGCTCGGCGAGGACCAGCCGGCCGGCGATCTCCTGGTTCGACAGGCCGCGCGCGATCAGCTCCAGGACCTCCGTCTCGCGCGGGGTCAGCCCGTTGAGCCGCAGCGCGGCCCCGCTCCGGGCGGCCGGTGACGGCTGCTGCCGGGCGAAGTCGGCGATCAGACGGCGCGTCACGGACGGCGCGAGCAGCGCGTCGCCCGCCGCCACCACCCGTACCGCCGCGATCAGGTCGGCCGGGGGCGCGTCCTTCAGCAGGAACCCCGACGCCCCGGCGCGCAGCGCCTCGTACACGTAGTCGTCCACGTCGAACGTGGTCAGCATCAGCACGCGCGGCACATGGACCACGCCCGAGGGCGGGTCCAGCAGGGCGCGGGCCGCCGCGAGGCCGTCCATCTCGGGCATCCGCACGTCCATCAGGACCACGTCCGGATGGACCCGGCGGCTCACCTCGACCCCCTGGCGCCCGTCCGGCGCCTCCCCGACCACGTCGATGTCCGCCTGCGCCGCCAGCAGGGCGGCGAACCCCGCCCGCACCATGGCCTGGTCGTCGACGACGATCACACGGATGGTCACACGTCCTCCGGAGCGGGGGTGTCGGCGGGCGCGGACGGGGAAAGCGGCAGCCACGCGGCGACCCGGAACCCCCCGTCCGGCAGCGGCCCGGTCTCCAGCGTGCCGCCGGTCAACCGTACGCGCTCGCGCATCCCGACGAGGCCGTGGCCCGTTCCCGCCGACTCCAGGGGCGAAACCCGTTCGGCGGGCGGGCCGTTGACGATCCGCACCGCCAACCCGCCCCCGTCTTGGGCGACCGTGACCCGGGTCCGGGCGCCCGGCGCGTGCCGCACCACGTTGGCCAGCGCCTCCTGCACGATCCGGTACGCGGACAGGTCCACGGCCGGGGGCACGGCTCCGAGGCCGGCGGCCAGCGACAGCTCGGCCGGCAGTCCCGCGCGCACCGTCGACTCGACCAGCTGCTGCAAGCGGTCGATCCCCGGCTGCGGGGCCCGTTCGCCCTCCGCGCCGTCCCCGCGCAGCACCACGAGCAGCCGCCGCATCTCGGCCAGCGACTCCCGCGCGCTCGCCGCGATCGTCCCGAACTCCTCGCGCGCCGCCTCCGGCAGGTCCGGCAGCCGGTAGGGCGCGGAGTCCGCCTGCACGGTGATCACGGACATGTGGTGGGCGACCACGTCGTGCAGCTCGCGGGCGATCCGGGCCCGCTCCTCCAGCAGCGTGCGCCGGGCGCGTTCCGCCTCGCTGACGGTCTCCTGCTCGGCGAGCCGGCGCTGCGCGACGCGCCGTTCCCGTACCGCCGCGCCGATCACCAGCACCACGGCCCCGCACACGGGCAGGATCAGCCCGCTGCCGGTGCTGCGGTCCGGGCGGACCAGATGGAGGGCCAGGCTCGCCGCGCCGGTCGCCAGCCAGACGCCGACGAGGGTGCGCCGGGGCTCGCGCAGGGCCAGCGCGAGGAGCAGGAAGAGGTAGGCGATGAGCGGTGCGGGCGGCCACGGCCACACGTCGTACGCGTGGGCCGGCCGCACCAGGATGGCCAGCGCCCCCACCACGTCGGCCGGGAAGACGATCCACCAGGCGCGCAGCGGCCGGTGCGCCAGCATCAGCAGCGGCCCGGCCTGCACCACGGCGAGCGCGGCCGCGCCGCCGCCGGACATGCCGTACTGGTCGCGGAGGTTGACGAGGGTGACCGGCAGGATGAGCACGGTCAGGGCGACGGCGGCGGCGAACGGCAGGTACCGGGCGGGGCCGGTCGCGCGGCCGGGCGGGCGCTCCGGTATCGGTTCGGTCATCGGCGGGCGGCGGCTACAGCTCGGCGAGGAGCTGCGCCTTCTTCGCGCTGAACTCCTCGTCCGTCACCAGGCCCGCCCGGTGCAGCTCACCGAGGTGGTGGATGCGCTCCGCGATGTCCGCCGGGTCGCGCCGGGCGGCGGCGGCCAGGGGCGCGGCGGCCGGTGGCCCGGACTGCTTCCTGCGTACGGATTCCAGGACGGCCGCCGCGAAGGGCAGCGACTCGTGGACCGGGCCGTAGCCGAGCCCGAAGATCACCGCGGCGGGGTCCTGGTCGGCCCGCGCGGGCCTGGGTATCACCGGCTGCACGCCCGTCGCCGTCCCGGCCCGCGGTCCGGCGCCGGACGCGGGCCCGCCGAGCACTCCGGACGCGGGCCCCAGGGGGTCGCGGCTCCTGGGCAGCAGCCGCAGATAGCCTTCGAAGCCCTCCGGCGAGCGCCACTCGACCCCGCACAGGTCCGTGACCGGGAACGTCTGGTCGCCGGCCTTCCACTTCTCGGACGAGGCGCCCGTCCAGAACCAGCGGAAGGAGATCCGCTCGCCGTCGAAGCCGGCCCGGCCGTCGTACGCCTTGAACTGCATCGGGGCCTCGGGGGCGGCGACCAGGAAGCGGTCGGCGGGCAGGCCCGCGTCCGGGCCGAGACAGGCCCGCAGTTCGTCCGCGTAGTACTCGGCGAGGGTCTCGCGGCCGGCGGGCAGGACCAGCCGATACGGGTCGCAGCCGTCCTTCAGCTGCCCGGCGGCGGCCTCCAGGAGGGGGTCGGCGCCGGGGCGCGGCACGGCACGCAGCACCACGGTGCCCCGCCTGCCCGGAGTCAGCGTCACCGACGAGAGCGCCGCGTGCGGGACACGGCGCTCGCGGAGGCTCTGGAGGAGTCTCGGCGTGCGGATGCCCCGTTCGTAGCGGATGAGCACGGAGTCGGTGTCGAACTCCCAGGTGGCATGAATTCCGGCCAGCACATCACCCATGGGCCTCATCGTATGCGGCACTTGCCCGCCCCGTCCCCTCTCCGAAGCGACCGCTTCCGGCCATCGGAGGCGGTTTTCTCTACGCGCGTCAGGCAGGCGCGTCGGCGTACGCCCCGGCGTCGCAGGCGTCGTCGGTGGACGCGCAGGTCACCGAGGTGTACGCGCCCACGCCGATCGCCGCGAAGTTGTCGAGGCTCTCGGTGCCGGGCACGAAGTAGCCGCTGTGGCCGACCGCCCCGTCCGCCGAGACGACGCGGGCGCCGAAGCCCCGGCCCACCGGGTCGGCGCCGTGGCCCAGGCCGCCGATCTCCAGATTCGGCACGTCCTCGATCCAGTCGTCGCTGTCGCGCGCCGCCCACACATGCGCCCGGGTGTGCAGCTCCCCGGTGTTGTCCGCCCGCATGCCGGGACTGCCGGCCACCGCGATGTCCGTCACCCGGCCGGGGAGCCTGCTCGCGGCGACCCCGCACAGCACGGAGCCGTAGCTGTGGCAGAACAGCGAGACGGGCGCGGGGCCCGGCAGCGCCCGGACCAGCGCGTTCAGCCGGACCGCCCCGCGCTCGGCCAGGGTGCCGGTCGCGGCGTCGATGCCGATGCCCATGGGCGTGGTGTAGTCGGCCCAGGCGATCACGGCGGTGCGCACCCCGGGGGCCGCGGCGCGCTCGGCGGCGTACAGCGACCTGGCCATGCCCACCGGTGCGGCGTTGACCTTGGCCCCGGTGCGTTCCAGGGTCAGCAGTCCGGTGTCGACGCCGGGCACGACGAGCGAGATGCGCCGGGCCCGGTCGAGGTCGCCGAAGACCTCGGCGGCCAGCCCGCGTCCGGTCGGGTCGAACGCCAGGAAGTGCCGGTCCGGGGCGAGCATCGACCGGAAGCGGTCCAGGCGCTGCTGGGCCCGGGCGCGGCCGGTGGGGGAGAGTCTGGTGTCGCGGACACGCTTGCGTTCGGCCGCGCCCGCCAGGGCGATCGCCCGCCGGTTCGCCCGGTAACGGGTGGTCACCGGGGCGCCGTTGAGGTTGCCGACCACCAGCGGGTGGGTGTCGGCGAGGCGGGTGCGCTGCGCGGCGGTGAGCGTGGCGAAGAAGTGCGCCATCGTGTACGGCGGGGCCGTGGCGTCGGGCAGCGGCCGGCCCGCTATCGATCCCTTGGCCCAGGCGGCGAGCGCGAGCGTGCGGGTGTCGGTGGAGCGCTGATGGCGTACGGCGGTCCAGCCGGTGGTCGCGAGCATCACGAAGACGACCGCCAGGGCGAGCAGCGCGCGCCAGGCGGTGAGCGTGGGGGAGGAATCGAAGGAAGTCACTCCGGACCACCCTAGGAGACGCGCGGGGCCGGTTCAGGAGCGGGGTGACGTACATCACCCGACTGTGGGGAATGACACGGCGGTGCTCTCACGCTGCGTACGGGCGCGGCGCTCTACGGTGCGCGCCAGTCCCCGGAGAGGGCCGGGGTGAGCGCGTCGAGGTAGGTCTCCGTGAGCGCGCGCAGCGACTCCAGCCCGGTGTCCCGTCCCTGGCCCCAGAGTTGGCCGGCCGCCCGCATCACGCCCGAGAAGGCCGCGACCGCGACCCGGGGGCGCGGGTCGCGGGTCATGTCGAGCCCCTCCCGCCCCGCGATCAGTTCGGCGATCCGGTGCTCCAGCTGGACGCAGCGGCGCAGGTGGGCGGCGTGCAGCGACGGCGTGGACTCGATCATCCGGTAGGCCCGCATGTGGAGTTCGACCGGAATGACGGCCTCCACGGTCTCTCCGATCCCGTTCCAGGCGCACAGCACGGCCTGGCGCATGGCCTCGAACGGGGCCTCTGCGGCGGGCCGTCGGCGCAGCTCGGAGAGGAAGTGCGACTCCACCATGTCCTGCACGGCGAAGACGACCGCTTCCTTGCCCGCGAAGTAGCGGAAGAAGGTGCGCTGGGAGACCTCGACCGCGTCGGCGATCTCGTCGACGGTGGTCTCCTCGTACCCGTGGGCGGTGAAGAGTTCGAGGGCGGCGACGAGCAGCGCGTCGCGGGTACGCCGCTTCCGGCGCTCGCGCAGCCCGGTCGGGAGAGCCGCGGACGGCTGCCCTTCGATCACTGAAGTGGTCCTCTCTTCCGCTCGGTCCGGCTCGGTCTGCCTGTGAGCTACGTGACAGTTACCGACCGGTGAAATGGTTAGTCAACTGTCAGCGACTGACACTAATCTCACGCGTATGACTAGTCAGACCACCGTCGAAAAGGCTTCGCAGGACCCGCAGGGCCCAGGTCCCGCACCAGCCGGAGGGCTGCGCGGCCACCCCTGGCTGACACTGTTCTCCGTGGCCATCGGCGTGATGATGGTCGCGCTCGACGGCACGATCGTCGCGATCGCCAACCCCGCCATCCAGCAGGATCTCGGCGCCTCGCTCGCCGACGTCCAGTGGATAACCAACGGCTACATGCTGGCCCTCGCGGTGTCCCTGATCACCGCGGGGAAGCTGGGTGACCGCTTCGGCCACCGCCAGACCTTCCTCATCGGTGTCGTCGGTTTCGCGGCCGCGTCGGGCGCGATCGGACTGTCCGACAGTGTCGCCCTCGTCATCACCTTCCGGGTGCTCCAGGGCCTCTTCGGCGCGCTGCTCATGCCGGCCGCGCTGGGGCTGCTGCGCGCCACGTTCCCGGCCGAGAAGCTGAACATGGCGATCGGCATCTGGGGCATGGTGATCGGCGCCTCGACCGCGGGCGGCCCGATCCTCGGTGGTGTGCTCGTCGAGCACGTCAGCTGGCAGTCGGTCTTCTTCATCAACGTGCCGGTCGGCGTGCTCGCCCTGGTGCTCGGCGTCCTGATCCTCAAGGACCACCGCGCCGAGAACGCGCCGCGCTCCTTCGACCTCGCGGGCATCGTCCTGCTGTCCGGCGCGATGTTCTGCCTCATCTGGGCGCTGATCAAGGGCTCCGAGTGGGGCTGGGGCGACCTCCAGACGGTCGGCTACCTGGTCGGCGCCGCCGTCCTGTTCCTGGCGTTCGCGCTGGTCGAGCAGCGGGTGCGGGAGCCGCTGGTCCCGCTGGGCATGTTCCGCTCCGTTCCGCTCTCGGCGGGCACGGTGCTGATGGTGCTGATGGCCTTCGCGTTCATGGGCGGCCTGTTCTTCGTCACCTTCTACCTCCAGAACGTGCACGGCATGAAGGCCGTGGACGCCGGTCTGCACCTGCTGCCGCTGACCGCGATGATGATCGTCGCCTCGCCGGTGGCCGGCGCCCTCATCACCAAGTTCGGCCCGCGCGTCCCGCTGGTGGGCGGCATGGTCTGCACCGCCGTCGCCTGCTTCGGCATGTCCCAGCTGACCGTCGGCACGGGCACGCTGACGATGTCGATCTGGTTCGCCCTGCTCGGCCTCGGCCTCGCCCCGGTCATGGTCGGCGCCACCGAGGTCATCGTCGGCAACGCCCCGATGGAGCTGTCCGGTGTCGCCGGTGGCCTCCAGCAGGCCGCGATGCAGGTCGGCGGCAGCCTCGGTACGGCGGTGCTCGGCGCGATCATGGCCTCGCGCGTCGACTCCCAGCTGCCGGGCAACTGGAAGGACGCCGGGCTGCCGAAGCTGGCCCCGGAGCAGCTCGACCAGGCGTCCTCCGCCATCAAGGTCGGCATGCCGCCCGTCACCAAGGAGACCCCGCCGGAGATCGCGGGCAAGATCGTGGGCGTCGCGCACGACACCTTCGTCTCCGGCATGAGCACCGCGTTCATGGTCGCCGGAATCGTCGCGGTCATCGCCGCCCTCGTCGCCACGCTGACCAAGCGCGGCGAGAACGCGGAGGCGGGCATGGGCGGCGGCCACATCTGACGGCCCCGCGCCCCTGCCGCGCGCCGGTACCGGCGCCCGCGGCACTTGGCGCGCCACACGGCGCGCACCACGGCCCCGCCGGAGCGATCCGGCGGGGCCGTCACCTGTACGGGTGAAACCCTCCCCGAACCCTTCCGATTACTCTCCGTGATCACGCAAGGTGGTGGCGGAAGATCCGCACCGGACGACCACACCGGCGGATGTTCCACCTCGCACGTTCGCCATCGCGTTCGACAGCACGTTCCATCACCACGGGGGTTCATCTCGCATGCGTACGACCTTTGCCGCCACCACCCTGGCCGCCGTCGCTCTGATCACCACGGCCCTGTTCACACCCGCGACCGCCGCACCCACGGCATCCACCGCACCCGCCGGAGCCGCCGCGCCCGTCCGGCTGGGCGAGTGCGCCGGCGGACAGCTCTGCCTCTGGGCGAAGCCGGACTTCACCGGCGCCCGGCAGACCCACGAGCTGTCCACCATCGACATCGAGAGCTGCGTCCCGCTGAAACCCGGCACCACCGCCCAGGCGCTCGCCAACCGCACCGGCCGGCCCGTCACGACCTACCAGTCCGCCGAGTGCCAGGAGACCGGCGAGTTCGAGACCTACCCGGGCACCGGTACCTGGCTGCCCCGCTCCCCGTACCTGGTACGCGCTTTCAAGGTGTGGGAGAACTGACCGGGCCCGGACGCACCGCGGGGCGGCGGCGCCCTCCCGGACACGGCCGCCCCGCTCCGGACACGGCGTTACGCGTCCCCGCCCGCGGCCCCCGGATCGGCCGAGGCCACATCCAGCAGCTCGTAGCGGTCCACCGCCGTCTTCAGCGCCGAACGGTCGATCTTCCCGTCCTTCGCCAGCTCCGTGAGCACCGCGAGCACGATCGACTGCGCGTCGATGTGGAAGAACCGCCGCGCCGCACCCCGCGTGTCCGCGAAGCCGAAACCGTCCGCCCCCAGCGACTGGTACGCGCCGGGCACCCAGCGGGAGATCTGGTCCGGGACCGACCGCATCCAGTCCGACACCGCCACGAACGGCCCCTGCGCCCCGGACAGCTTGCGCGTCACGTACGGGACGCGCTGCTCCTCCTCCGGGTGCAGCAGGTTGTGCCGCTCCACGTCCACGGCCTCGCGCCGCAGCTCGTTCCAGGAGGTCGCCGACCAGACGTCCGCCCGTACGTTCCACTCCTCCGCGAGGATGCGCTGCGCCTCGACCGCCCACGGCACCGCCACACCGGAGGCCAGGATCTGGGCCGGGATCTCGCCCTTCTCGCCGCTCCGGTAGCGGTAGACGCCCTTGAGGATGCCCTCGACGTCCACATCGGCCGGCTCCGCCGGGTGCTGGATCGGCTCGTTGTAGACGGTGAGGTAGTAGAAGACGTCCTCGTTCTCCTCGGGCGTCCCGCCGTACATCCGGCGCAGCCCGTCCCGGACGATGTGCGCGATCTCGTACCCGAACGCCGGGTCGTAGGCCACACAGGCCGGGTTGGTCGAGGCCAGCAGCTGCGAGTGCCCGTCGGCGTGCTGGGTGCCCTCGCCGGTCAGCGTCGTCCGCCCGGCGGTCGCGCCGAGCACGAAGCCGCGGGCGAGCTGGTCGGCCATCTGCCAGAACTGGTCGCCGGTGCGCTGGAAGCCGAACATCGAGTAGAAGACGTACACCGGGATCAGCGGCTCGCCGTGCGTGGCGTAGGCGGAGCCGGCGGCGATCAGCGAGGCCGTGCAGCCGGCCTCCGAGATCCCGTCGTGCAGCAGCTGACCGGTCGGCGACTCCTTGTACGCGAGCAGCAGATCCCGGTCCACCGACTCGTACTGCTGCCCGAGCGGGTTGTAGATCTTCGCGCTCGGGAAGAAGGCGTCCATCCCGAACGTGCGGTACTCGTCGGGCGCGATCAGCACGAAGCGCTTGCCGATCTCCTTGTCCCGCATGAGGTCCTTCAGGATGCGGACGAACGCCATGGTGGTGGCGATCGACTGCTGGCCCGAGCCCTTCTTCGCCGCCGCGTACGCCGAGTCGCCGGGCAGCGCCAGCGGCTTCGCGCGCACCACACGGGTCGGGACATAACCGCCCAGGCTCTTGCGGCGGTCGTGCATGTACTGGATTTCCTCGGTGTCGCGGCCGGGGTGGTAGTACGGCGGGTTGCCGTCCTCCAGCTCCTTGTCCGCGATCGGGATGTGCAGCCGGTCCCGGAAGCGCTTCAGGTCCTCGGCGGTGAGCTTCTTCATCTGGTGGGTCGCGTTGCGGCCCTCGAAGTTCGGCCCCAGGGTCCAGCCCTTGACCGTCTGCGCCAGGATCACCGTGGGCTGGCCCTTGTGGGCCTTGGCCGCCGCGTACGCCGCGTACACCTTGCGGTGGTCGTGCCCGCCGCGCCCCAGGTGCAGGATCTGCTGGTCGGTCATGTCCTTGACCATGTCGCGCAGCCGGGGGTCGTCCCCGAAGAAGTGCTCCCGGATGTACGCGCCGGTCTCCGTCGCATACGTCTGGAACTGCCCGTCCGGCGTCGTGTTCAGCTTGTTGACCAGGATGCCCGTGCGGTCCTGCGCCAGCAGCGGATCCCAGGACCGGTCCCAGACCAGCTTGATCACGTTCCACCCGGCGCCCCGGAACTGGGACTCCAGCTCCTGGATGATCTTCCCGTTGCCGCGCACCGGCCCGTCGAGACGCTGGAGGTTGCAGTTGACGACGAAGGTCAGGTTGTCCAGGCCCTCGCGGGCGGCGATCGACAGCTGGCCGAGCGACTCCGGCTCGTCCATCTCGCCGTCGCCCAGGTACGCCCACACATGCGAGTCCGACGTGTCGGCGATGCCGCGCGCCTCCATGTAGCGGTTCATCCGCGCCTGGTAGATCGCGCCGAGCGGGCCGAGCCCCATCGACACCGTGGGGAACTCCCAGAAGTCCGGCATCATCCGCGGGTGCGGGTAGCTGGACAGCCCGTTCGGCGCCTTCGACTTCTCCTGGCGGAACGCGTCGAGCTGCGCCTCGCTCAGCCGGTCCAGCAGGTACGCGCGGGCGTAGATCCCGGGGGAGGCGTGCCCCTGGAAGAAGATCTGGTCCCCGCCGCGGCCGTCGTCCTTGCCGCGGAAGAAGTGGTTGAAGCCCACGTCGTACAGGGAGGCGGAGGACGCGAACGTGGCGATGTGGCCGCCCACGCCGATCCCCGGCCGCTGGGCGCGCGACACCATCACGGCCGCGTTCCAGCGGGTCGCGTTGAGGATCTTGCGCTCGATCTCCTCGTCGCCGGGGAAGAACGGCTCGTCCTTCGTGGCGATCGTGTTCACGTAGTCCGTGCTGCGCATCTCCGGCACGGCGACGCGCTTCTCGCGCGCGCGCTCGATGAGCCGGAGCATGAGATAGCGGGCCCGCTCACGGCCGCGCTCGTCGACGGCGGCGTCGAGGGAGTCAAGCCATTCACGGGTCTCTTCGGGATCGAAATCCGGGACCTGACTCGGAAGGCCGCCAATGATGATCGGGTTGCGATCTGATCCGGAAGCCACGCTGTTCCTTCGCTGTTCGGTGCTGCGCTTCGGGGCCTGTAACGGGAGTCCTGCCCCCGGTCCTGTCGGTGTTGTACGCCTTCCCCATCGTGTACCGCTGGAACGGTTACGTCATCTCTACCGAGAGGTAACCGCGCACGCGTTCCGGGCCCGCCCCGGCCGGGGCGGATGGACCGCCGCCGAGTGGGTATCGGTGCAGGCAGGAGGTGTCGGGACAGGAGGGATAGTCGGGATGGCCGAGGACGGATCGTAACCATACGCCCAAGGTGTGCAAGTGTTCCCAAAAACGGCTCGACTCCGGATGCCGCCCCGAAACGGCATAAGCTGTCCATGGACGTAGGTCGCACAGGAAGGGGAGAAGGAGCGCGGGCCCTCGCGGAGGGCCGCCGGCAGGACGGCGACGTGAGAGGAATCGTCACCGTTTAGGCGGTCTCGTACGCTGGGTACTTGCGCGATCCGCCGCTCCCGTGTGGACTACGGCCAGCGCCGCGCGCACGCGTGGCTCAAGCATTTTCCGAAACATGATCAGGAGGCAACCCGTGAGCGCGACCGCGGACCACGCGGAGGAGCGGACCAACCCGGCGACACGCCTGGGGTTCGAGCCCGGACAGGTGGTCCAGGAGATCGGCTACGACGACGACGTCGAGCTGGAGCTCCGTGAGGGCATTGAGGCCATTACCGGCCAGGATCTCGTCGACGAGGACTACGACGACATCGCCGACGTCGTCCTGCTCTGGTTCCGCGACGAGGACGGCGACCTTACGGACGCGCTGGTGGATGCCATTGGCCTGGTCGACGACGGCGGCGTGGTCTGGCTGATGACGCCGAAGACCGGCCGCGACGGATACGTCGAGCCGAGCGACATCAACGAGGCCTCGCAGACCGCTGGGCTCGCCCAGACCAAGAGCGTCAGCGCGGGCAAGGACTGGTCGGGAAGCCGCCTCGTCACGCCCAAAGCGGCCAAGGCCAAGCGCTGACCGCACCGATCACTGAAGGCCCCCGACAGGCATCGCGCCGGCCGGGGGTCTTCGTGTGTCCCGCTTTGCCGGGTGCCGCACGGGCGGCCCCCTCCTCTGCGTAGGGTGGGGGTCACCCGGACAGCCCAGCCCGGTGATGTAGCGAAGGGACGCGTTTTCATGGCGATCGAGGTCGGCACCCAGGCCCCGGATTTCGAGCTGAAGGACAACCACGGCCGGACCGTGAAGCTGTCCGACTTCCGCGGTGAGAAGAACGTGGTGCTGCTGTTCTACCCGTTCGCCTTCACCGGCGTCTGCACGGGCGAGCTGTGCGCGCTCCGTGACGAGCTGCCCACGTTCGAGAACGACGACACGCAGCTCCTCGCCGTCTCCAACGACTCCATCCACACCCTGCGCGTCTTCGCCGAGCAGGAGGGGCTGGAGTACCCGCTGCTGTCGGACTTCTGGCCGCACGGCGAGACCTCGCGGGCGTACGGCGTCTTCGACGAGGAGAAGGGCTGCGCTGTGCGCGGCACCTTCATCATCGACAAGGAGGGCGTGGTGCGCTGGACGGTCGTCAACGGTCTGCCCGACGCGCGCGACCTCAACGACTACGTCAAGGCGCTCGGCGCGCTCTGAAAAACCCGGTTCCGAGCGGATCACGGACCGGAGACCCGCGTCCCGAATGCCTGTTGAGGGCGGGAACCGGTCACTAGGATCCACTCGTTGATCCGATGTCAACACGACGTGGAGGCGCCGGCACCGGCCGGCCCCCAAGAAACCAATGGGAGGACTCGTGGGAGTCAGCCTCAGCAAGGGCGGCAACGTCTCGCTGACCAAGGCCGCGCCCAACCTGACCGCGGTCATCGTGGGTCTCGGCTGGGACGCCCGTACCACCACCGGCGGGGACTTCGACCTCGACGCCAGTGCTCTGCTGACGAACGCCGAGGGCAAGGTCGCCAACGACGGCAACTTCGTCTTCTTCAACAACCTCAAGAGCCCGGACGGCTCCGTCGAGCACACCGGTGACAACCTCACCGGTGAGGGCGAGGGCGACGACGAGGTCATCAACGTCAACCTGGCCACGGTCCCGGCCGACGTCGACAAGATCGTCTTCCCGGTCTCGATCTACGAGGCCGAGTCCCGCCAGCAGAGCTTCGGCCAGGTCCGCAACGCGTACATCCGCGTCGTCAACCAGGCCGACAACAGCGAGCTCGCCCGCTACGACCTGTCCGAGGACGCCTCGACCGAGACGGCCATGGTCTTCGGCGAGCTGTACCGCAACGGCGCGGAGTGGAAGTTCCGGGCCATCGGCCAGGGCTACGCCTCCGGTCTGCGTGGCATCGCGCAGGACTTCGGCGTCAACGTCTGACCCGCCCAGGGGCCCCGGCCCCGGCATCAGCACGGCCGTCCGGCGCCGCACCACGTGCGGCGCCGGACGCGCAGGGCGGACGGAGCCGCCGGCCGCACGGGTTCGGCCGGCGGCTCCGTCCGGTACAAAAGACGGTTCACCAACTCGGGGAGGACACACCATGGGCGTCACGCTCGCCAAGGGAGGCAATGTCTCCCTCTCCAAGGCCGCACCCAATCTCACCCAGGTGCTGGTCGGTCTCGGCTGGGACGCACGATCCACGACCGGCGCCGACTTCGACCTCGACGCCAGCGCGCTGCTGTGCCAGTCGGGCCGGGTGCTCGGCGACGAATGGTTCGTGTTCTACAACAACCTCACGAGCCCCGACGGTTCCGTGGAGCACACCGGTGACAACCTCACGGGTGAGGGCGAGGGCGACGACGAGTCGATCGTCGTGAACCTCACGCAGGTGCCGGCCCACTGCGACAAGATCGTCTTCCCGGTCTCGATCCACGAGGCCGACAACCGCGGCCAGACGTTCGGCCAGGTCAGCAACGCGTTCATCCGCGTCGTCAATCAGGCCGACGGCCAGGAACTCGCGCGCTACGACCTCAGCGAGGACGCCTCCACGGAAACCGCGATGATCTTCGGCGAGCTCTACCGCTACAACGGCGAGTGGAAGTTCCGTGCAGTTGGTCAGGGGTACGCGTCCGGGCTGCGCGGCATCGCTCTAGACTTCGGGGTCAACGTTTCGTAAAGCCGCGCACGGCGCGGGGGAGCCCCGTGCACATCGGGGGAGACCCGTTACATACATGATGGGGTAGCCAGTGCTTCTGAAAACCTTCGGGTGGTCGTTCGCGATCACCGTGGCCGGTCTCGTGGCCGCGTTCTTCTACGGGGGGTGGGAAGCCTTCGGTGTGGTGGCGATCCTGTCCGTCCTGGAGATCTCGCTGTCGTTCGACAACGCGGTGGTCAACGCCGGAATCCTGAAGAAGATGTCTGCCTTCTGGCAGAAGATCTT
Source organism: Streptomyces sp. OfavH-34-F (assembly GCF_022347745.1). Classification (GTDB taxonomy): domain Bacteria; phylum Actinomycetota; class Actinomycetes; order Streptomycetales; family Streptomycetaceae; genus Streptomyces. The sequence continues at coordinate 2,142 of NZ_JAKRGC010000130.1, read as the reverse complement.
CCTCACCATCGGCGTGCTGATCGCGGTCTTCGGTATGCGGCTGGTCTTCCCCGTCGTGATCGTGGCTGTCACGGCGAGCCTGAATCCGATCGATGCGATCGACCTGTCGTTCAACGACCCCGACCAGTACAAGCAGCTGGTCACGGACGCGCACCCGGCGATCGCCGCCTTCGGTGGCATGTTCCTGCTGATGATCTTCCTCGACTTCGTCTTCGAGGAGCGCGACATCCAGTGGCTGCGCTGGATCGAGCGTCCGCTCGCCAAGCTCGGCAAGGTCGACATGCTGTCGGTCTGCGTCGCGCTCATCGTCCTGCTGATCGCCTCCCTGACCGTCGCCACCCACGCCCACCAGCACGGCGGCGGGCACGCCGACAAGGCGGAGACCGTTCTGCTCTCCGGCGTCGCGGGGCTGATCACGTATCTGATCGTCGGCGGGCTCTCCGGTTACTTCGAGGACAAACTCGAAGAGGAGGAGGAGCGCGAGCACGAGGCGGAGGAAGAGGCCAAGCGCAGCGGCAAGAAGGTCTCGGTCATCGCCCTCACCGGCAAGGCCGCGTTCTTCATGTTCCTGTACCTGGAAGTGCTCGACGCCTCCTTCTCGTTCGACGGCGTGATCGGCGCCTTCGCCATCACCAACGAGATCGTGCTCATGGCCCTCGGCCTCGGCATCGGCGCCATGTACGTCCGTTCGCTCACGGTCTACCTGGTCCGCCAGGGCACCCTGGACGACTACGTCTACCTGGAGCACGGCGCGCACTACGCGATCGGCGCGCTGGCGGTCCTCCTGCTCGTCACCATCCAGTACGAGATCAACGAGATCATCACCGGTCTGATCGGCGTCGTCCTGATCGCCTGGTCGTTCTGGTCCTCGGTCCGCCGCAACAAGGCGCTGGAGGCCGAGGAAGGCAGCACCGAAGTGACCGCCGGGGTGTGACCCGGTAGGGATTGAGGGAACGCTCTGAGCGGGGCGGCTCGTACGGCAACGCCTCCGGGAACACTTCCGGAGGCGGCCCGGGGCCGCCCCGCAGTGGTGCGTGCGCCGCATGCGCCGCATGCGACGGGTGAGGGACCGAGAGGGCGGGGTCGGGGATGGGGTTCTGGAACAGTCTGTGGCCGGGGCGGGAAGCACAGTTCGAGGCGGGCAACGCGGCCACCAACTCCATCGTGCTCACCCGGCGGCACTCCACCGTCTCGCTGACCAAGCAGGGCGCGCTCAGCGGCAACCTGCGGGTCAACCTCTCCTGGCGCATGCGCACCTCGGACATCGGGGGCCGCTCCGGCCAGAGCGGCCGGCTGCTGCGACCGCTGAAGCTGTTCCAGCCGGAGGCCGTCCAGGCGCACACCCAGGGCATGGTCAACGTCGACCTGGACCTGGGCTGCATGTACGAGCTGGCGGACGGCACCAAGGGCGTCGTGCAGCCGCTGGGCAACCTGCTCGGGGACCTGAACAGTCCGCCGTACATCAGGCTCAGCGGCGACGACCGCTTCGGGGCCCCGTCCGGCGAGACCCTGTACGTCAACCTCGATCAGCGCGAGCACATCAAGCGGCTGATGTGCTTCGTGTACATCTACGACCAGACGCCCGCCTTCGACCGCACGCACGCCAAGGTGACCCTCTACCCCGGCAACGGGCCGAGCGTCGAGATCGAACTGGACGAGCGCGCCCCGCAGGCCCGCTCCTGCGCGGTGTTCACGGTGGAGAACGTCAAGAACGAACTGATCGTGCGGCGCGAGGTGAAGTTCGTCTACGGCTTCCAGTCCGAGCTGGACCGCATGTACGGCTTCGGCATGCAGTGGGGCCGCGGCTACAAGACCCGCACCTAGGGGCGCCCCGGTGCCGTTCTCAGGGCCGTATGAACTGCGGGCCTTGCGGGGGCAGCGTGAAGTTCGGGTCGGGGGCGGGCGCGGCCGCCGGGGCGGGCTGCGGATAGCCGTAGGCGGGCTGCGGGGAGGCCGGCTGGGGATAGCCGTACGCCGGCTGCGGGGCCGGGGCCGCGGTGGGCTGCGGATAGCCGTACGAGGGCTGCTGGTGCAGCACGGTGGCCTGCGCGTCCGGCGCGGGCGCTGGAGCCGGCGGGAAGGCGGGCGCGGGCGGCACCGGGTCCGGCCGGTACGGCGGCCGCGGCTCGGGGCGGGGGGGGG
>NZ_JAKRGC010000012.1 GCF_022347745.1 Streptomyces sp. OfavH-34-F | reverse complement strand
CCCACACCCCGCCCCCGCCGCCCCACCGCATCGACCAGGTCCGCGCCGAACTGGACGAACTGAGCGACTACCTCCGCAAGGAGGAAGGCCGGTGAACGGCCGGCTCATCGGCGGACGGTACGAACTGGCCACCATCCTCGGCCAGGGCGGCATGGGCCAGGTCTGGACCGCCTACGACCAGCGCCTGGACCGCCGGGTCGCGGTCAAGCTGCTGCGCCCCGACCGGGTCACCGGGCCCATCGGCAGCGACGCTGCCGGTGAACTGCGCCGCCGCTTCGTCCGCGAGTGCCGCGTCACCGCCCAGGTGGACCACGCCGGCCTGGTCACCGTCCACGACGCCGGCAGCGACGGCGACGACCTCTTCCTCGTCATGCAGTACGTGGAGGGCGCCGACCTCGGCGACCACCTCGCCGAACACGACCCCTACCCCTGGCCGTGGGCCGTCGCGGTCGCCGCCCAGCTGTGCGCCGTCCTCAGCGCCGTGCACGCCGTGCCGATCGTCCACCGCGACCTCAAGCCCCGCAACGTCATGGTCCGCCCGGACGGCACCGTCCTCGTCCTCGACCTCGGCGTCGCCTCCGTCCTCGACACCGACACCACCCGGCTCACCCACACCGGCTCACCCATCGGCTCCCCGGCCTACATGGCCCCCGAACAGGCCATGGGCGGCGCCGTCGGCCCGTACACCGACCTCTACGCCCTCGGCGTCCTGCTGCACGAACTGCTCAGCGGCGACGTGCCCTTCGCCGGCTCCACCGCCCTCGGCGTGCTCCACCGCCACCTCTACGAACCGCCGCTCCCCGTCCGGCAGATCCGCCCCGACATCCCCGAAGCCCTGGAGGCCCTGGTCCTGCGGCTGCTCGCCAAGGACCCGCAGCACCGCCCCGCCAGCGCCCAGGAGGTGTACGAACAGCTCGCCCCGCTGCTGCCCGGACGCGGCTCCCGGCAGCCCTCCGGGCCGCTCGACCCCACCCGCCCCTTCCTGCGCCCCCACGCCCCCTGGCCCGACCGCGCCACGGCCCCGCCGCCGGCCAGACCCGCCCCGGCGCCCGCCCGGCCGGACGTCGCCGCCGCCGTCGACGAGGTCAAGCGGCTCCTCGGCGAAGGCCGCATCACCCAGGCCGTGGACATGCTCGGCGGCCTGCTCCCCGTAGCCGCCGAACAGCACGGCCCCGGCTCCCCGGTCGTACGCATCCTGCGCAAGCAGTACGCCGCGACCCTCATGGACGACGGGCAGTACCGCCGCGCCCTGCCCGAACTGCGCCGCCTCGCCGACGACCGGGCCGCCGAATCGGGCCCCGCCGACCCGCAGACCCTCGGCTACCGCTGCGACGTCGCCCAGTGCCTCGAACAGCTCGGCGAACCCGCTGCCGCGCTCGCCGAGTACCGCGCCGTCCTGCCGTACTACGAGAACCAGTACGCCACCGGCAACGACCCGGCCCGCTCGTACGAGATCCGCCACCGCATCGGCGAACTGCTGCTCGCCCTCGGCGACCACGCCGGAGCGATCGCCCAGCTCCAGGCGCTGCTGTACGACACCGAGCGCGCCTACGGACCCCACCACCCGCTCCCCGCCGACCTGCGCCGGCAACTGGAACGCCGCATGCAGGTCCGGGGCGGCTGAACGCCGCGCGCCGGCAAGGGCGTTCGGGGCCGTTCACCCGATGGCCGCCCGGCGGTCACACCGGGCTCCGGCGGGCGACACATCGCCCCGGTGAGGTATACGGGTGCTGATCTCGCTGGTGGTGCCCTGCTACAACGAGGAAGAGGTCCTCGACCGCTTCCACGCACGCGTCACGGACGAAATGCTGGGCCTCGGCCACGCATTCGAGATCGTCTACGTGGACGACGGCAGCGCCGACCGCACCCTCCCCCTCATCGAGCGGCTGGCCGCCGACGACCCCCGCGTCCGCTACGTCTCCTTCAGCCGCAACTTCGGCAAGGAAGCCGCCATGCTGGCCGGACTCCAGCACGCGGACGGCGACGCCGTCGTCCTCATGGACGCCGACCTCCAGCACCCGCCCGAACTCGTCGGCCGCATGCTCCAGGAGCACTCCCGCGGATACGACCAGGTCGTCGCCCGCCGCACCCGCACCGGCGACCGCGTCACCCGGACCGTCACCGCCCGCGCCTACTACTGGCTGATCAACCGCCTGGTGGACGTCGAACTCGTCGACGGCGTCGGCGACTTCCGGCTCCTGTCCCGCCGCGCGACCGACGCCGTGCTCTCCCTCACCGAGTACAACCGCTTCTCCAAGGGCCTCTTCGCCTGGGTCGGCTTCCCCACCACGACCTTCAGCTACGAGAACGCCGTCCGGGAACAGGGCAGCTCCGCCTGGAGCTTCGGCAAGCTCCTCAACTACGGCCTCGACGGACTGCTCTCCTTCAACAACAAGCCCCTGCGCGCCGCCCTCTACCTCGGCCTCCTGCTGACCTCGCTCGCCCTCGCCTACGCCGCCTGGATCGTCGGCGTCGCCCTCGTCCGCGGAGTCGAGACCCCCGGCTACGTCACCCTGCTCGTCGTCGTCACCGCGCTCGCCGGCGTCCAGATGGTGCTCGCCGGAGTCGTCGGCGAATACGTCGGCCGCATCTACTACGAGGTCAAACGCCGCCCGCACTTCCTGGTCAAGGCCACCAACGCCCGACCCCACCGCACCCTGCCCGAACCGCAGCCGGAGCCGCGGGAGTTCGTACGACGATGACGGTCTCCGCCCAACTCGTACGCTTCGTCCTCGTCGGAGCGGTGAACACGGCCACGTACTACGGCTGCTACCTGCTGCTCCTGCACGCCCTGCCGTACCTCGCCGCGCACACCCTCGCCTTCGCGCTCAGCATGACCGGCTCCTTCTTCCTCACCTCGTACGTCACCTACCGCACCCGGCCCACCTGGCGGAAGTTCCTGCTCTTCCCGCTCACCAACGCGGCGAACTTCGTCATCACCACCGGAGGCGTCTACCTCCTCGTCGACGTGGCCGGGTTCAGCAGCCGCTACGCCCCGCCCGTCGCGGCGGCCGCCGCGATCCCCGTGACCTTCCTGCTCTCCCGCACGATCATGCTCCGCCCGGACACACCGCGGAAAACGGCCGAACCCGTCCCCTGAGCGGCCCGCCCACAGCCCACATCCCCAACTGCTCCCGAATCGTTGGTCGAATCAGTGGCCCGGACCACTTCCACTGCCTAACATCGATCACCGCAAGGCCTTGTGCACCGCCGCACAATCTCCTCGGGAGGCTCCTTTGCACCGCCGCAGTCGCACCGCGCTCACCGTCTCCGCCGGCCTGCTCGCCGCAGCGCCGCTCCTCACCGCCTGCGGCAGCCAGGCGCACCCCGGCGCCGCGGCCGTCGTCGGCGGCGAACGGATCACGGTCTCCACCGTGCAGGCCCAGGTGGCGGACGTACGCGAGGCCCAGAACTCCTCCGACCAGGCCGCCCAGCTCACCGACCAGACCGGCCGGCTCGCCCGCGCCAAGCTGCACGGGCTGATCCTGGACCGGGTCCTGGACCGGGCCGCCGCGGACGCGGGCGTCACCGTCTCCCCCGCGGAGATCCAGCGGATGCGCACCTCGGTCACCGCCAACTACAACGGCGAGAAGGGCCTCCGGGCCGCCGTCCTGCAGGAGCGCTGGCTCGCCCCCGACCAGATCGACGGCTTCCTGCGCGAGCAGATCCAGATCACCAAGCTCGGCCACGCCCTCGGCGCCGACCCGGCCACCCCCGAGGGCAGCAAGGCCATCGGCGAGGCGCTGACCAAGGCGTCCAAGGCCCTGAACGTCGACGTCAACCCGCGCTACGGCGCCTGGGACGACCAGCAGATCCAGCTCGGCGACTACAAGGCCCCCTGGATCAGCCAGGTCACCAAGCAGGCCGGAGAGATCCCGGACGCCGGGGCCTGAGGACCGCCGCCCGCGGCCGGGTAGATTCGCCGTGTGAACGCTGAAGACCCCGGCCGCATCGTCCTGCTCACCGCCAGCCACCGGGTCGCGCCCGGACTGCTGTCCTGGCCCGCCTGGCAGGCACTGCACGCCGCCGACGAGGTCCGCTGCGGCGAGCCGGAACAGCCGCAGCTCCCGTACCTGCGCGAGGCCGGCGTCACCGTCACCCCCGGCGTCCCCGACGCCCAGCAGCTGGTCGACGCCTGCGCGGGCGGCCGGACCGTGGTCGTCCTCACCGGCGGCGACGGCAACCAGCCGCTCACCGACGGACTGGCCCGGCTGGCCGGCTCCGGCCGGGTGCGGATGCCCGACCTGGAACTGCTGCCCGGCTCCTACGACCTGCCCGGCGCACGCCTGCTCGACCTCGTCCAGATCATGGACCGCATCCGGAACGAGTGCCCCTGGACCTCGCAGAAGACCCACCAGGGCCTCGCCAAGTACGCCATCGAGGAGGCGTACGAGCTGGTCGAGGCGATCGAGGACGGCGACCGCGACGAACTGCGCGAGGAACTGGGCGACGTCCTGCTCCAGGTCGTCTTCCACGCGCGCATCGCCGAGGAGGACGAGCAGGAGCCGTTCTCCGTGGACGACGTCGCCGGCACGCTGATCGAGAAGCTGATCCACCGCCACCCGCACGTCTTCGGCGACGAGACCGCCGAGACCCCGGAGGACGTCCACGCCCACTGGCTGCGCACCAAGGCCATCGAGAAGCAGCGGACGTCGGTCACCGACGGGGTGCCCCTCGGCCAGCCCGGCCTCGCGCTCGCCGCGAAGCTCGCGAGCCGCGCCCGCACCGCCGGCCTCGACGTGCCGCTCCCCGAGGGCGACGACATCGGCTACCGGCTCCTCGCCCTCGCCGTGCGCGCGCAGGAGGACGGCACCGACCCGGAGGCCGCGCTCCGGGCCGCCGGACGGGCGTACCGGGACGCGATCAGGACGGCCGAGGGCACGCCCCGCACCACCGGCTAACGTCGGACGCGTGAACGACAGCCCCGAACTCTTCACCTGGGAGTTCGCCACCGATCCGTACCCCGCCTACGCCTGGCTGCGCGAGCACAGCCCCGTGCACCGCACCACGCTGCCCAGCGGGGTGGAGGCCTGGCTCGTGACCCGGTACGCGGACGCCCGGCAGGCCCTCGCCGACGCCCGGCTGTCCAAGAACCCGGCGCACCACGCCGAGCCCGCGCACGCCAAGGGGAAGACCGGCATCCCCGGCGAGCGCAAGGCCGAGCTGATGACGCACCTCCTCAACATCGACCCGCCCGACCACACCCGGCTGCGCCGCCTGGTGTCCAAGGCGTTCACGCCCCGGCGCATCGCCCGGTTCGCGCCCCGCGTGCAGGAGCTGACGGACCGGCTCATCGACGGGTTCGCGGACCGGGGCGAGGCCGACCTCATCCACGAGTTCGCCTTCCCGCTCCCCATCTACGCCATCTGCGACCTGCTGGGCGTCCCGGCCGAGGACCAGGACGACTTCCGGGACTGGGCGGGCATGATGATCCGGCACGGCGGCGGGCCGCGCGGCGGGGTCGCCAGGTCCGTGAAGAAGATGCGGGCCTATCTGCTCGAACTCATCCACCGCAAGCGCGAGGACCCCGGCGACGATCTGATCTCGGGGCTGATCCGGGCGAGCGACCACGGCGAGCACCTGACGGAGAACGAGGCCGCCGCGATGGCCTTCATCCTTCTCTTTGCCGGCTTCGAGACCACCGTGAACCTGATCGGCAACGGCGTGCACACCCTGCTCGGCCACCCCGCCGAGCGCGAACGGCTCCAGCGGTCCCTCGCGGCGGGGGAGAGCGAGCTGCTGGCCACCGGCATCGAGGAGCTGCTGCGCTACGACGGCCCGGTGGAGCTGGCGACCTGGCGGTTCGCCACGGAGCCGCTGACCATCGGCGGGCAGCGTGTCGCGGCGGGCGATCCGGTCCTGGTGGTGCTCGCGGCGGCCGACCGCGACCCCGCGCGGTTCGCCGGACCGGACACGCTGGACCTCGCGCGGCGCGACAACCAGCATCTCGGCTACGGCCACGGCATTCATTACTGTCTGGGAGCACCGCTCGCCCGGCTGGAGGGACAGGCCGCGCTCGCCACGCTCCTGACGCGCCTTCCGGACCTGCGACTTGCGGTGGAACCTGCTGATTTGCGGTGGCGCGGAGGGCTCATCATGCGGGGATTGCGCACGCTCCCGGTGCGGTTCACGCCGGAGGCGCGCGGCGCCGGAAGTGACACTCTGTCAACTCTGTGACTTTCACGTGATCTGCGCTGCATCGACTTGTGACTCACGTTCGACTCCGGCTAGGTTCACCGTTCGACTCACCAGTCGCTTGTCAGTAGTCGCTTGTCAGTCACACGGAAGGCATTTCCCATGGGCTCCGCGAACGGCAGACACCGCCGCCCTCGTCAGGCACCCGCCATCGTCGTCGCCGCGGGCGTCACGGGATCGGCTCTGGCCATCCCCCTGCTCGGGGCCTCCGGCGCACACGCGGCCGACGCCTCGACCTGGGACCGGGTGGCCGAGTGCGAGAGCGGCGGCATGTGGAGCGCCGACCTCGGCAACGGCTCGTACGGCGGGCTCCAGTTCACGCCGGAGCTGTGGAAGGCGTACGGCGGTGAGGCGTACGCCGAGCGCGCCGACCTCGCCAGCCGCTCGCAGCAGATCGCGGTCGCCGAGAAGGTCCTGGCCGACAAGGGCCCGAAGGCGTGGCCCAGCTGCGCCGTGATCTCCGGGCTCGCCAAGAGCAGCGGCGCGGCGGACGTCGATCCGGGCGACGAGGAGGCCGAGGCGCCCGCCCGCAGCGCGGACGCGGGCCTGGACGCCGGACTCGGCACCGACCCGCAGGACGACGCCACCGCGTCGGACCGGGCCGCGTCCGGCAGGTCGGCGGGCGACGCCGCAGGCGGGACGGCCGCGGACCGCGGGACCAGCGAGAGCGCGAGCCCGAGCCCGAGCGCGGGCAAGGCCACGAGCAAGGGCAAGCACGCGGGGCGCAGCGCGGAGAGCGCGACCCCGGGCGACGCCTCGGCCTCGCCGTCCGCCGACCCCTCCGGCACCCCCTCCGCGGACCCCTCGGGCACCACCGGCCCGTCGGACGGCACGGGGGAGCGGGGCGGCAAGCACCGCGGTGCCCCGGCCGCCGAGGACGCGGTCGAGGAGAGCGGGCGCGACGCGGGCCGGCACGCCTCGCGGGGTGACGGTGAGGGACGCGACGACGCGGCGCGCCAGGCCGACACCGCGTACACCGTCCGGCCGGGCGACAACCTCTGGGCGATCGCCGAGGCGCAGGACGTGCCGGGCGGCTGGCCGGAGCTGTACGAGGCGAACAAGGACGAGGTGGGCGCCGACCCGGACCTCATCCTGCCCGGCCAGAGCCTCGACCTGGGCGGCCAGAGCCCCGACCTGGGCGCGGACGCCCGCTGAACTCCTGCTTTCCGGGGCCTGAGGGCCCCGGAGAGTGGTCATGAGCCCCCTGTGATTTGGGTGGTTTAAGAGACCTGTGTCCCACTTTTGACCGAGTGAGACATGGGTCTCTTTGCGTGAACTCACGCGCCTTGTCCGGGAGGTCCGGCCGCATCCCTTCCGACCTGCGCAAACAGGGGTTCTTCGGATGCTCTTACGTGATGATTATCCGGTATGTCCGTCTTTGAATATGACGGTTGGGTGTGATTACGGTCGGAACCGCTCGCACCGCGGGCCCCGTCGACCGTCACGCCGAATCCTGCCGTCGGTCGAAGGGAACAGACGCGAAAGCGCCGTAGGCAGGAGCGGGGGACCCAGGTAGGCGCTGGGCCGGATCGTCGGGAGACGCATCAGGACCGGCTAGGGGTGAAGTCGCGCCAGCAGCGCGGCCGGGCAACTCACTTGGCCCGAACCCGACAGCTCACCTCGCAGGCGTCGGTGAGGAGAAGACTCGATGCTGCTCAACCGCAAGAGCAACAAGCACCGCCGTCCGTCCAAGGCCGTCCGTCTCGCCACGCTCGCCGGTGTCGCCGGCGCCGCCGTGGCCGTGCCGCTGATGGGCGCGACCAACGCCTCCGCGGCCTCGGTCGCCACGTGGGACGCCGTCGCCCAGTGCGAGTCCGGTGGCAACTGGTCCATCAACACCGGCAACGGCTACTACGGCGGCCTGCAGTTCTCCCAGTCCAGCTGGGCCGCCGCCGGCGGTACGCAGTACGCCCCCCGCGCCGACCTGGCCACCAAGGCCCAGCAGATCGCCACCGCCGAGCGCCTCCTCGACATGCAGGGCCCGGGCGCCTGGGCCTGCGCCGGTGCCGGCGGCCTGACCAACGACGGCGTCGACCCCGGCGTGGACACCGGCTCCGGTGCCGCGAAGCAGGAGGCCGCGCCGAAGCAGGAGGCCCCCCAGCAGGAGGCCGCCCCGAAGAAGCAGGCCGAGCGCACCGAGGCCCCGGCCACCAACCGCTCCGACCGCTCCGACGCGCCGAAGCAGGGCTCGAAGAAGACGGTCACCACCCCCACCGGCGAGAAGGTCGCCAAGGGTGACGGCGAGTACAAGGTCGTCACCGGCGACTCGCTGAGCAAGATCGCCGCCGCCCACCACGTCAAGGGTGGCTGGGAGCGCCTGTTCGAGCTGAACAAGGACATCGTCGACGACGCCGACCTGATCTACCCGGGCCAGCAGCTCCACCTGACGAAGTAGTCGCGCCTCGGCGCACGTGGTCGCGATCCCTCCTCGCCGACCGCCGGGACCGTCCTGCGGGACGGTCCCCGGGACCGCCCCGGCCCGGCACGCACCTCCCCCCCCGTGTGTGCCGGGCCGGGGCGCGCCGCCTCCGGACCGTTCAACAGTTGTAGTTACCGGTCAGTAATTATCTGGCGTTGCGTCCGGTTATGCCCACCCTTGGGTCCTTTTTCGTCCCAGGGGGCGGGCGCCCCGCCGACGCAGGGGGCCGGGCCGGTTAGGCTCTTGTGGCAAGGCCAACGTGACCCTGCACCATCAGCGTCATATCCCAGAAGGAGATGCCTCGTGCCGTCCATCGACGTCGTCGTAGCCAGGGAAATCCTCGACTCACGGGGCAACCCCACCGTCGAGGTCGAGGTCGGCCTCGACGACGGCAGCACCGGTCGTGCTGCTGTTCCGTCCGGCGCCTCCACCGGTGCGTTCGAGGCCATCGAGCTTCGCGACGGCGACCCCAACCGCTACCAGGGCAAGGGCGTCGAGAAGGCCGTCCTCGCCGTGATCGAGCAGATCGGCCCGGAGCTCGTCGGCTACGACGCCACCGAGCAGCGCCTCATCGACCAGGCGATGTTCGACCTGGACGCCACGGAGAACAAGGGCTCGCTCGGCGCCAACGCCATCCTCGGCGTCTCCCTCGCCGTCGCCCACGCCGCCTCGGAGGCCAGCGACCTGCCGCTGTTCCGCTACCTCGGCGGCCCCAACGCGCACCTGCTGCCCGTGCCGATGATGAACATCCTCAACGGCGGCTCGCACGCCGACTCCAACGTGGACATCCAGGAGTTCATGATCGCGCCGATCGGCGCCGAGTCGTTCTCCGAGGCGCTGCGCTGGGGCGCCGAGGTCTACCACACGCTCAAGAAGGTCCTGAAGACCAAGGGCCTGTCCACCGGCCTGGGCGACGAGGGCGGCTTCGCGCCGAACCTGGAGTCCAACCGCGCCGCCCTCGACCTCATCATCGAGGCCATCAAGGAGGCCGGTTACACGCCGGGCAAGGACATCGCGCTCGCGCTCGACGTCGCCGCGTCCGAGTTCTACAAGGACGGCTCCTACGAGTTCGAGGGCAAGTCCCGCTCGGCCGCCGAGATGACCGAGTACTACGAGGAGCTGGTCTCCGCGTACCCGCTGGTCTCCATCGAGGACCCGCTGTACGAGGACGACTGGGCGGGCTGGAAGGTCATCACCGACAAGCTCGGCGCCAAGGTGCAGATCGTCGGCGACGACCTCTTCGTCACCAACCCGGAGCGCCTGGCCCGCGGCATCGAGGAGGGCTCCGCCAACGCCCTGCTCGTCAAGGTCAACCAGATCGGTTCGCTGACCGAGACCCTGGACGCCGTGGAGCTGGCCCAGCGCAACGGCTTCAAGTGCATGATGTCGCACCGCTCCGGCGAGACCGAGGACGTCACCATCGCCGACCTCGCGGTCGCCGTGAACTGCGGTCAGATCAAGACCGGCGCCCCGGCCCGCTCGGACCGCGTCGCCAAGTACAACCAGCTGCTGCGCATCGAGGAGATCCTCGACGACGCCGCGGTGTACGCGGGCCGCTCGGCGTTCCCCCGGTTCCGCCCCGCGAACTGACGCACGCCGCAAGGGCGGCCGGTCCGGCCGCCCGGCAGGGCGACCACCCCCGCCTCCGTCCGTCCCCGCACCCGGTCCCGTACCGTGTGCGGGGACGGACGTACGTGCGTAATGGGGAGGCGGGAACATGGCCGCGAAGGACCGGGACCGGTTCTCCACCGCTACCCGGCTGCGGCTGCTCGGCGAGCAGACCGCGGCCCGCGTCTACCGGTCCCAGAACCGGCGGCAGGCCCGCCGCTCCCGGCTCACCGGCCGGGCCGCCTTCCTGGCCCTGGTCCTGTGCACGCTGGTGGTCGCCCTGGCGTACCCGATGCGGCAGTACGTGTCGCAGCGCGACGAGATCGCCGACCAGCGGCGGCTCGCGCGGGAGGCCGAGCGGCGCACCGAGGAGCTGCGGGACGAGAAGGCCCGGCTCCAGGACGACGCGTACATCAGGCGGCTGGCCCGCGAGCACCTGCACTACGTCCTCCCCGGCGAGACCGGCTACACCGTGGTCGATCCCGACGCCGCCCGCGAGCGCGACGGGACACCGTCCGGGACGGACCGGCCGTGGCACTCCAACCTGTGGGACGGCGTGGACAGCGCCGACCGCGGCTGACGGCCGCCGTCCCCATCCCCGTACCCCTGTCGAACCGGCACCCCGCGGTTCGCGCAGTCCGACCAGATTTCAAGGCAGGCATGGAAACGCCCCCTCCCCAGACCGAGCCCACCGCCCCCACCGAGGCGGACATCGCCGCGTTCCAGCAGCAGCTGGGGCGCCCGCCGCGCGGGCTGCGCGCGATCGCGCACCGCTGCCCCTGCGGCAACCCGGACGTGGTCGAGACACAGCCCCGGCTGGAGGACGGCACGCCGTTCCCGACGACGTACTACCTGACCTGCCCGCGCGCCGCGTCCGCGATCGGCACGCTGGAGGCCAACGGGGTCATGAAGGAGATGACCGAGCGCCTGGGCAGCGATCCGGAGCTGGCGGCGGCCTACCGGGCGGCGCACGAGGACTACATCGCGCGGCGCGACGCCATCGAGGTCCTGGAGGGCTTCCCGAGCGCCGGCGGCATGCCGGACCGGGTGAAGTGCCTGCACGTGCTCGTGGGGCACTCCCTGGCCGCCGGGCCCGGGGTGAACCCGCTGGGCGACGAGGCCCTGGCGATGCTGCCGGAGTGGTGGCGCAAGGGCCCGTGCGTCACGCCGTGCGCGGACGAGGGCGGGGAGGCGACGGCATGACGCGCGTGGCCGCCGTCGACTGCGGCACCAACTCGATCCGGCTGCTGGTCGCGGACGCCGATCCGGCGACGGGCGAGCTGGTCGAGCACGCCCGTCTGATGGAGATCGTCCGGCTGGGCCAGGGCGTGGACCGCACCGGCCGGCTCGCCCCGGAGGCGCTGGAGCGCACGTTCGCCGCCTGCCGCCGGTACGCGGCGGTGATCGGGGAGCACGGCGCCGAGAAGGTCCGCTTCGTCGCCACCTCCGCCTCCCGGGACGCGGAGAACCGGGACGAGTTCGTGCGCGGCGTGCTGGACATCCTGGGCGTCGAGCCCGAGGTGATCAGCGGTGACCAGGAGGCCGCGTTCTCCTTCGACGGGGCGACCCGGGAGCTGACCGGCCGCGACGACCTGCGCAAGCCGTACCTGGTCGTGGACATCGGCGGCGGCTCCACGGAGTTCGTGGTGGGCGACGACCGGGTGTGGGCGGCCCGTTCCGTGGACATCGGCTGCGTCCGGATGACCGAGCGGCACCTCGTGCGCGACGGCGCCGTGCAGGACCCGCCTCCGGCGGGGGCCGCCGCGGCGATCCGCGCCGATGTGGCCGCCGCCCTGGACCTGGCCGGGCAGACCGTCCCGCTCACCTCCGCCGCCACCCTGGTCGGCCTCGCGGGCACGGTCACCACGGTGGCCGCCATCGCGCTGGGCCTGGAGGAGTACGACTCGGCGGCGATCCATCACTCCCGGATCAGCCTGGACCGGGTCCGCGAGATCACCGCCCGGCTGCTGGCCTCCACCCACGCGGAGCGCGCGGCGATCGGCGCCATGCACCCGGGCCGGGTGGACGTCATCGCCTCCGGAGCCCTGATCCTCCAGTCGGTGATGGAACGGACGGGCGCCCAGGAGATCGTGGTGAGCGAATGCGACATTCTGGACGGAATCGCCTGGTCGCTGGCCTGACCGGCAGGCCCTGCCGGGCGCTCATGCGTCATCGCCGCCGCCCCTTTGAGGGGGTGGGACGTGCCTGGTGGGGCCGCTGTCGGGGTACCCCGTCACCAACTTCGTGAACTTCTTCACAAGAGATTGGCCGCCCTGGTCCGGGCTTCTGCTCCGGATGGGTGGCATCCGGGGTGAGCGGGGTCACTCAGGGGGCGGAGCGGGGGATTCCGGGTGAGCGGCCGGGTGGCGGGCCGGAGGTGGCCTCCGGGGTGCCCCGGGGGCCCAGGGCCAGCTCACAGGCGGTGAACAACGTTCACCGCGGGAGCGGGGTTCCCCGCCCGGGGCATGAGCTGGGTCACGCGGGCGGCGAACTATAGCAGAGGGTGGCCACAACCTTGTGAAGGGGCTCACGAGCATGCCCCCCGAGGGGGGTGGATACTCGATGGCATGAGCACCACGGAGCGTCCCAGGATCCTCGTAGTAGGCGGTGGGTACGTAGGCCTGTACGCAGCTCGGCGCATCCTCAAGAAGATGCGCTACGGCGAGGCGACCGTCACGGTCGTCGACCCCCGGTCGTACATGACCTACCAGCCCTTCCTCCCCGAAGCTGCTGCCGGCAGCATCTCGCCTCGGCATGTCGTCGTCCCGCTGCGACGCGTCCTGCCCAAGGCCGAGGTCCTCACCGGCCGCGTCACCACCATCGACCAGGACCGCAAGGTCGCCACGGTCGCGCCGCTCGTCGGCGAGTCCTACGAGCTGCCCTTCGACTACCTCGTCATCGCGCTCGGCGCGGTCTCCCGCACCTTCCCGATCCCCGGCCTCGCCGAACAGGGCATCGGCATGAAGGGCATCGAGGAGGCCATCGGCCTGCGCAACCACGTCCTGGAGCAGCTGGACAAGGCCGACTCCACGACCGACGAGGACGTCCGCCGCAAGGCCCTCACCTTCGTCTTCGTGGGCGGCGGGTTCGCCGGCGCGGAGACCATCGGCGAGGTCGAGGACATGGCCCGCGACGCGGCCAAGTACTACTCGAACGTGAAGCGCGAGGACATGCGCTTCATCCTCGTCGACGCCGCCGACAAGATCCTCCCCGAGGTCGGCCCGAAGCTCGGCACCTGGGGCCGCGAGCACCTGGAGTCCCGCGGGGTCGAGGTCTACCTGTCGACCTCCATGGACTCCTGCGTCGACGGTCACGTCGTGCTGAAGAACGGCCTCGAGGTCGACTCCAACACGATCGTGTGGACGGCCGGCGTGAAGCCGAACCCGGCGCTGGCCCGCTTCGGCCTGCCGCTCGGCCCCCGCGGCCACGTGGACACCTCCGAGAAGCTCCAGGTGCAGGGCACCGACTACATCTGGGCCGCCGGCGACAACGCCCAGATCCCGGACCTCGTCGGCCGCAAGGCGGGCAACCCCAACGCCTGGTGCCCGCCGAACGCCCAGCACGCGCTGCGCCAGGCCAAGGTCCTCGGCGACAACGTCATCTCCGGGATGCGCGGCTTCCCGCAGGCCGACTACAGCCACGCCAACAAGGGCGCGGTCGCGGGTCTGGGTCTGCACAAGGGCGTGGCGATGATCGTCATGGGCAAGATGAAGATCAAGCTCAAGGGCCGCCTCGCCTGGTACATGCACCGCGGCTACCACGGTCTGGCGATGCCGACCTGGAACCGCAAGATCCGGATCTTCGCCGACTGGACCCTGGCGATGTTCCTCAAGCGCGAGGTCGTCTCGCTCGGCGCCATGGAGACGCCGCGCGAGGAGTTCTACGAGGCCGCCAAGCCGGCCCCCGCGCCGGCCGCCGCCAAGCCGGTGGGCGAGAAGGCCAAGGCCTCCTGACCCACGCCTGCCCGGCCGGGCAGCAGCAGGACGCACGACGCCCGAAGGGGCCGTCCGCCATCCGTGGTGCGGACGGTCCCTTCGGCGTATCCGGCGGCGCCCGGCACCGTGCGGCGCACGGGGGCGCGCGGCCCGTGGCCCGGCAGGATGCGTGCGCCCCACATGCTCTTTGCCGTTCCCTTGCCCGGTAGCGGGATGGCCCGGCCGCCGGAAACTGTTGTGGGGGATGTACCACGCCGGGACGCCGCGGGTGCCGGGCGTGGTCGAGGACATGTGTGGGCATGTTCGGGCACGTCGGGAAACACCGTCACGGAGGTGTGCGCCATGGCAGACGCCGCGCTGCGGCTGACCGCTCTCGCCCAGGAGCTGCTGGGACAACCCCTACCGGTCCGCGTCCGGGCCTGGGACGGCAGCGAGGCGGGACCGCCCGGCGCCCCCGTCCTCGTCGTCCGGGACCGCCGCGCCCTGCGCCGGCTGCTGTGGAAGCCCGGTGAACTCGGCCTCGCCCGCGCCTGGGTGGCCGGCGAACTCGACATCGACGGCGACCTGTACGAGGCCCTGGACCTGATGGCCGGGCTCGTCTGGGAGCGCGGCGCCGGAGCGGGCGGCGGCCCCAGGACCGGCCTCGCGGCGGTACGCGACCCGCGCGCACGAGCCGCCGCCAAGGAGTTCCTGAAACTGGCCGGCCCCTGGCTGCCGCCCGCCCCGCCCCCCGAAGAGGTGCGCGGCCGCAGCGGCACCCGGCACACCAAGCACCGCGACAAGCAGGCCATCAGCCACCACTACGACGTCGGCAACGACTTCTACGCCCTGGTCCTCGGGCCCTCCATGGTCTACTCCTGCGCCTACTGGGAGGAGGCCGGAACGCTGGAGGACGCCCAGCGCGACAAGCTCGACCTCGTCTGCCGCAAGCTCGCGCTCAAGAAGGGCGACCGCCTGCTCGACGTCGGCTGCGGCTGGGGCTCCATGGCCCTCCACGCCGCCCGCGAGTACGGCGCCCGCGTCACCGGCGTCACCCTCTCCGCCGAACAGGCCGCCTACGCCCGGAAGCGCATCGCCGACGAGGGCCTCACCGACCTGATCGACATCCGCGTCCAGGACTACCGGGACGTCCACGACGGGCCCTACGACGCGATCTCGTCCATCGGCATGGCGGAACACGTCGGCTCCGCCCGCTACCGCGAGTACGCCGACGACCTCTACGCCCTCCTCAAGCCCGGCGGACGCCTCCTCAACCACCAGATCGGCCGCCGCCCGGAGAAGGACGAGTCCGCCTACGAGATCGACGCGTTCATCGACGCCTACGTCTTCCCGGACGGGGAACTGGCCCCGGTCGGCCGGACCCTCTCCCTCCTGGAGGACGCCGGCTTCGAGGCCCGGGACGTCGAGGCCCTGCGCGAGCACTACGCGCTGACGCTGCGCCGCTGGGTCGCCAACCTGGAGCGGGACTGGGCCCGCGCCGTACGACTGGTCTCGCCCGGCCGGGCCAGGGTCTGGCGGCTGTACATGGCCGCCTCCGCGCTCTCCTTCGAACGCAACCGGATCGGCGTCAACCAGATCCTCGCGGTGCGCCCCGAGGAGGACGGCTCCTCCCGGATGCCGCTGCGCGCCCGCACCTGGCGGGCCGACGCGACCGCCTGAGCACCCCGGACGCGCGAGGGGCCGGTGTCCGCACACCGCGGACACCGGCCCCTTCCCCGTACGGGCGCGCCTACTCGGTCTTGATGGCCGTCAGCATGTTCAGCCGGGCGGCGCTGCGGGCCGGCCACAGGGCGGCGAGGACGCCCACCGAGCCCGCCAGCAGCAGGAAGACCGCGATCCGGCCCCACGGCAGCACCAGGACGTACCCCGGGATCTCCTTGGCCACGGTCTGGCCGATCGCCCAGCCGAGGAACAGCCCGAGCCCGATGCCGACCACCGCGCCGAACAGCGAGATCACCACCGCCTCCAGCCGGATCATCCGCTTGACCCGCCGCCGGTCCAGGCCGATCGCCCGCAGCATGCCGATCTCCTGCTGGCGCTCGAACACCGACATGGCCAGGGTGTTGACGACCCCGAGCACCGCGATGATCAGGGCCATGCCGAGCAGGCCGTACATGATGTTCATCGCGAGGTTGACACTGCCGCCGAACAGGTCCCGGATGTCCTGGCGGTCCATGACGCTCATGCCCGGGTTGCCGCCCAGCGCGTCCACCAGGGCCTGCTCGTTGGCCGCGCTGGCACCGCCCTCCGTCTTGACCCAGATCTCCTGGATGTCGCCCTTGCCCTCGTGCGGGGCGATGACCGAGCGGGGGACGAGGACCGGCGAGAGGAACTCGTTGTCCTTGTAGAGGGCGCCGACCTTGAGCGTGCCCTTCTTCTCGTCGTGGAACGTGACCGCGACGGTGTCACCGGGCTTCCAGCCCCGCGACTTCGCGGTCTTCTCCGCGACGGCGATCTCGCCCTTCTCCAGCGAGTCCAGCGAACCGGCGACGGTGTCGAGGGCGAGCACCTGCTGCACGTCGCCCGGGGTGACCCCGGAGGCGGAGACCCCGCCGTCGCCGATCGACAGCCAGACGGCCTGCTGGGGCGAGACGGCGGTGACGCCCTTGGCCTTCTCCAGCGCGGTCAGCGCGGACTCGTCGAGCGAGTCGCCGCTGGCCATGGAGACCATGTAGTCGGCCTTGATGTTGTCCGTCGTCACCTTGTCGACCGCGTGGCCGAGGGTGACGCCGAGCACCGAGATGCCGGTGACCAGGGTGAGGCCGATCGCCAGCGCGGAGGCGGTGGCACCGGTACGCCGGGGGTTGCGGACCGCGTTCTGCGCGGCCAGCTTGCCGGACACCCCGAACAGCCGCAGCAGCAGCGGGCGCACCAGGGCGATCACCGGGCGGGACAGCAGCGGGATCAGGATGATGACGCCGATCAGCGCGAGGAACGTGCCGCCGGCGACGAGCAGCTGCCCGTTCGACCCGGCCGCCACCGCGCCGCCGATGATCCCCGCCGCACCGAGCAGCGTGACGATCCCGCCGATGGTGTTGCGCAGCACGAGCGACTTGACCGTGGCCACCGCGTGCGCGCTGCTCATCGCGGCGACGGGCGGGATCTTCGCGGCCCGGCGGGCGGGCAGCCAGGCGGCCAGCACGGTGATCAGGACGCCGACCGCGAAGGCGGTGACGACGGTGAGCGGGGCGACGACCAGCGGGCCGGCCGGGATCTTGCCGCCGAGCAGGCTCATCGCGGAGCGCAGGGCGACCGCCAGGCCGAGGCCCAGCGCGAAGCCGACGACGGAGGCGACGAGGCCGACCACGGCCGCCTCCAGGACCACCGAGCGCTTGACCTGGCGGCGGGAGGCGCCGACGGCGCGCAGCAGGGCCAGCTCCTTGGTGCGCTGGGCGACCAGCATCGTGAAGGTGTTGGCGATCAGGAAGACGCCGACGAAGAGGGCGACCCCGGCGAACGAGAGGAGCACCTTGCTGAGCGTGCTGAGGCTCTTCTCGATCTCCTCGGCCTGCTCGTCGGCGCGGTCCGCGCCGGTCCTGGCGCTCGCGCCCTCCGGCAGCAGCGGCTTCACGGCGGCCAGCAGCGCCCGGTCGGACGCGCCGCGCTCGGCGGCGACGGAGGCGTCCTTGAACTCGCCGGGGCGCAGGAACAGCTTCTGGGCGACGGGGGTGTCGAACAGGACGAGGCTGCCGCCGGCGTTGACCGCGCCGTCCTCGGTGGTGAAGATCCCGGTCAGGGTGTATTCCTTCACCGGCCCGTTGGTGGCGACGCGCACGGTGTCGCCGACCTCGTACTCGCCCTTCTTCGCGGTGTCCCGGTCCAGCGCGACGCCGCCGGGCTCCACCGGGCCCTTGCCCGCGGTGAAGTCGTACGCCGGGTCCTGGCCGTCGCCGCCGGGGGCGAAGTTGGCGCCGGTGTTGGACCAGCCGTTGCCGATGAGCTTGCCGTCCGGGTCGGCGACGCCGGCGAAGCCGTCCACCCGGCCGGTCGCCGAGGCGACGCCGTCCAGGGCGCGGATCTTCTTCAGGGTGGCCTCGTCGATGGCGCGGGTGTCCTCGTCGCGCGGGTCGGCGTAGGTGGTGACGGCGACGGCGATGTCGTCGTAGCTCTTGGCCGACTGGTTGCGGAAGGCGTTGCCGAGGGTGTCGGTGAAGACCAGGGTGCCGGAGACGAAGGCCACGCCGAGTGTCACGGCGAGGATCGTCATCAGCAGTCTGGCCTTGTGCGCGAGCACGTTGCGCAGGGCGGTTCGGAACATGTCTGTCAGTCCTGGGAGTCTGCCGGTCCCGGGAGGGCCGGGCCGGAGCAAGGGGTACGAGGCGCGGGCGGGGGCCGGCTCAGCTGGTGCGGCCCTTGGCGTCGAACGCCTTCATCCGGTCGAGCACCCCGTCGGCGGTGGGGTGGATCATCTGGTCCACGATCGACCCGTCCGCCAGGAAGATGACGCGGTCCGCGTAGGAGGCGGCGACCGGGTCGTGGGTCACCATCACCACGGTCTGGCCCAGTTCGCGCACGGAGTTGCGGAGGAAGCCGAGGACCTCGGCGCCGGAGCGCGAGTCGAGGTTGCCGGTCGGCTCGTCGCCGAAGATGATCTCGGGCCGCGAGGCCAGCGCGCGGGCCACCGCGACGCGCTGCTGCTGGCCGCCGGAGAGTTCGGTGGGGCGGTGCTTGAGCCGGTCGGACAGGCCCACCATCTCGATGACCCGGCGCAGCCACTCCTGGTCGGGCTTGCGGCCCGCGATGTCCATGGGGAGCGTGATGTTCTCCAGGGCGGTGAGCGTCGGCAGCAGGTTGAACGCCTGGAAGATGAAGCCGATCTTGTCCCGGCGGAGCTGGGTGAGCTGCTTGTCCTTGAGGGAGCCGAGTTCCGTCTCGCCGATGCGCACCGAACCGCTGCTGAAGCTGTCCAGGCCGGCCACGCAGTGCATCAGCGTGGACTTGCCGGAGCCGGACGGGCCCATGATCGCGGTGAACTCGCCCTGCGGGAAGTCCACGGTGACCCGGTCGAGGGCGGTCACGCGGGTCTCGCCCTCGCCGTAGACCTTCGACAGTTCCGTGGCGCGGGCGGCCACCGCGGTGGCGCGGTGAGCGGTGGACATGGTGGTCACGGCAGACTCCAGGGTGGGGTGGACGGGTACGGGAGAGCCCGCCCGGCGGCCCGCCGCGAGGGCGTGGCTCCGGGCCGGGGGTACCGCTCCATCGTCTCCGCCGGACGGCCGCGGGGCGTCAATCCCCGTGCCCGTTCCCGGGGCCCTCTTGAGTCGCACGATCGGGCCCCCGGCGTCCTCCTCGGGTATGACATCCACCGCCCGCGTAAGCCGGCGGAGGGGCCCCGGACACCCCGTCCGCCCTCACGACGCGCCCGGTTCCGGGCCGCGTGGGCGACCGCGCCGAGCTCTAGAATCAGCCACCGGGTGGCGCGCCCCTGGCGATCGGTGGCGCGCCCCTGGCGAATCTGCTGTGTCGGTGCGGCGACTTTCCGTCAATTCGGCTGGCACCCCGGTACTGCCGCCACTTCGCCCGGGCATGTGGGTATGCCTCCCATGTGCGCTGACGGGGACTCAAGAGATCGATAAATAAGACAACATCGAGCCACTGTTCGGCGGATCGCGCCGAGCCCCCCGGATAGGGTCATGTGCCAACGCGGAGCCGCGCGCCAAGCCCGGATGGTGGAATGCAGACACGGCGAGCTTAAACCTCGCTGCCCCTCGGGGGCGTACCGGTTCGAGTCCGGTTCCGGGCACCACCGCGCCCCCGGCGTCTCACCCGCAAGCACGCCCGGATCGCCGTGTCCCTCTCTTGTGTCCCGGTGCGCCGCAGGTACACCAGCTCTCTGCCGTCGGCTCATGGCCTACGTGGTGCCGCGAAGCGGCGAGCGGGCGGACGCATGGTTCACCGACGAGCCGTCCGCCCGGTCTTCGGCGAGCGCGACGTCAGGTCCGCAGGGGAAGGCGCTCGCCTGTGATGAGGAGGGTGGCCGCGGGCCGGGGGCCTTCGCCGGCAGGCAACGTCGTGACCCGAATCGACGTGAAGCCGGCTTCGTCCAGGGCCTTCGTCCAGACCTGCTCCCGCAGGACCCACCGGCGCATGGTCGCGGCCTCACCGTCCGGGGTCTTCGCCGGTACGTCGGCCGCAGTGAAGTCCGGCTGTGCGGGGGCGCCGGTCAGGTAGTGGGCGAGGGTGGAGAAGACCAGCCTGCCGCCCGGCCGCAGAGCACCGGCGGCGGCCGGGAGCAGCGCGTGGGGATCGGTGAAGTCCACGGCCCCGAAGACGCTGTACAGCACGTCGTAGGCGCCCGGGTTCGCGCGGAGGTGGGCGACGACGTCCTGGTGGACGAGGCGTAGGCGTGGGGCGAGCGTGGCGTGGAGGGCGGTGGCCATGCTGTGCTGCGCGGGTGAGGCGTCCACCGCGTCGATGCGGTCCGGGGCGTGGTGCACGGCCAGGTGGGCGGCGTGGCGCGCGGCGCCGGAGCCGAGGTCCGCGAGTGTTCTGCCGGTGATGTCGCCGAGGACCTCCGCGCCCGGCCCGCTCGTCTGGTCCCAGGCCCAGTGAAAGCGGTCGGGGACGGCGTGATCCTGTTCGGCGCGTACGCGGCCGTAGTGGTGCCAGAGGTCTGTGGTCGTCACCCGGGCCATCCTGGCGGCACCACGAGCGGGCCGCCGCCGGTTCGGACGAATATCGCCCGGCGTGACTCGGGGGCCCGGCCCGTGGGCCCGGACCCCCGAGGACGAGGGGCGAAGGTCAGTGCGAGTCGTGGTACCCGCCGGAGTGTTCGCGGGCGGTCCCGCCGTGCCTCCGTCGTTCCCGGCGATGTCAGTGCCCCGTGCTGGGATGGTTCCGGCACTGGTGGTGACGAGGGGAGGGGGGTCTCGTGGGGACCTGGGGGGCGGGGAACTTCGACAGTGATACGGCGGCGGATCATCTGGCCGGGCTGGTGGAGCGGCTCGTGGGGGAGGTGGCCGAGGCGATGGCGGGCGATCCGGTGGGGATCGAGCCCGACGAGTACGACGGTGTGGCCGTGCCCTGCAACCTGGAGCTGCTGCTCCTGCTGTGCGAGCGCGGCTGGGTCGGGGTGACGCTGCCGGCGCCGGAGGTGATCCGGGGGTGGCGGGACGCGTACCTGGAGGTGTGGGAGCGGACCATCGACGACCTGGGCCCGGCGGAGGGGTACAAGGAGGAGCGGCGGGCGGTGCTGACCGCGACCTTCGACCGGCTGGCGGATGCTGCCGGGTGAGGAGGGCGGGGCGGAAAGATCCTCCTTCGGTACTGGACCGATTGCTTTGCCTACCCATTACTCTTGTGGCAAGGCCACGCTGGGTGGCCATGGAGGAGTGAGATGAGGAGCAGCAACCCGGTCTTCTCGCGACGGGGCTTCAGCCGCGACAACGGTTACGCGGGCTTCAACGCGGCGCCGCAGGCCGGGGCCCCCGCAGCGGGTGCCAACCCGTACGCGCAGGGCACCGCCCCGAACCCGTACGCGACGAACCCCTACGCCACCACGGGCGCCCCCGCGCCCGTCCGTACCGGCGCGATGTCCATCGACGACGTCGTCACGCGCACGGCGATGACGCTGGGCACGGTCGTGCTCGGTGCCGCGCTCGCCTGGGCGCTGCTGCCGGTCGACGAGGACAACCTCGGCAAGTCGTACGGCATCGCGATCGGCGCCGCGATCATCGCGTTCGTGCTGTCGCTGGTCCAGTCCTTCAAGCGCAAGCCCGTTCCCGCGCTGATCCTCGCGTACGCCGCCTTCGAGGGCGTGTTCCTCGGCGTCATCTCCAGCGCGGTCAGCACGTACATCGGGCCGGGCGTCGTGATGCAGGCGGTGATGGGCACCATGTGTGTCTTCGCCGGTGTGCTGCTCGCGTACAAGATGCGCTGGATCCGCGTCACCCGCCGGTTCTACGGCTTCGTGATGGCCGCCGCCATGGGCTTCATGCTCCTGATGGTCGTCAACCTGCTGTTCGCCGCCTTCGGTGGCGGTGACGGCCTCGGCTTCCGCAGCGGTGGTCTCGGCATCCTGTTCGGCGTCATCGGGATCATCCTCGGCGCCTGCTTCCTCGCCCTCGACTTCAAGCAGGTCGAGGACGGCATCGCGTACGGCGCTCCGCGCGAGGAGTCCTGGCTGGCCGCCTTCGGCCTGACCATGACCCTGGTCTGGATCTACCTGGAGATGCTGCGCCTGCTCTCCATCCTCAGCGGCGACGACTGATCGTCCCGCGCCCCGCACGGCAGCGGCCCGCGGTCTCCTTCCGGAGGCCGCGGGCCGCTTTCGTACGGGCGGGATAGGGTCGCGGGGTGCTCGATACGACTCCCCTGATCATCGCCGTGGACCGATTCGCCGACCGGCTGCGCGCCGCCCCGCAGAGCCGGCTCCAGCGGGGTGCGGCGGCCGCGGGGCTGGCCGCCGCGCGCGAGCTGTCGGCGCGGGCCCAGCGGGCGGAGGAGCCCGGCCGGGAGCCGCGGGTCATGCCGGACGCCGGGGTGTTCGCGGTCGGCGACCAGCTCGCCGTCGCCGGGCGGGACCTGGCCGTGGCACTGGAAAAGGCCCCGTCCACGGAGCTGGACGAGGCCGTGCGATACGTCGACGAGGCGGCCGCGCGGGCCTTCGGGTAGGGCGTACGGGGAGCGGCCGGCGAGGGCCGCTGCCGGGCGTGGGGGCCGGGTCCGGGGCGGCTCAGAAGCTCGCTATGACGCGGTCGGCCAGTATGTAGACGTTCTCCGTGCCGCAGGAGAACGTCAGCGCGTACGCGCCGGAGACGCCGGAGCCGCCCAGCAGCACCGGGTGCTCGCCGGCCCGCAGCGACGCGGCCAGGCGCTCCGCGGTCTCGCGGTGGCCGGGGGTCATGCACAGCGTGGTGCCGTCGGCGAACACGTAGACGTCGAGCGTGCCGAGCGGGCCGGGGCGCACGTCGGACAGCTCGGTACGGCTGTCCGCCAGCTCCTCCAGGCGGTTCACGGTGCGCTCGTGGTCGGTGACGACGGGCGTCTGGACCGGGACGAAGTCGGGGTGCGAGGGGTGGCGGCGGCGGGCCGCGGCCAGCTCGGGGGAGTCCTCGGGGAACTCGGCCGGCTCGTTCAGCCCGGCCAGTTCGGTCAGCTCGTCCACGGCCTCCACCGCTTCGAGGTCCATCGCGTCGAGACCGGCGAAGTCGCTCTGGCGCGGCATGAAGAACGGGGCGTCCTCGCCGAGCCCGGCCAGTCCGCCGAGCAGCGAGGGGGCGTCGGCGGCGTCCCGCGCCTCCTGCGAGGCCCAGAACGCGCGGGCCTCGGCCAGCTCCCGCTCCCGTTCCTCGGCGAGCGCCTCGGCGACCGCCGCGCGTATGTCCTCGGCGGAGGTGGTGTCGTGGCGGGTCTGCGGGGGTACAGCGGCTGTGACGGCGCGGTTCTCGGCCAGCTCCTCGCGGAGGGCGGACACCTGCCTGCGCAGCCCGTGAGCAGCGTGCAGAGCGGCGGCGCCCACGGCCGTGGCGGCGGCGGTGGTCAGCAACAGGGCAATAGGCATGGCGCTCACTGACATACTCCCGGTTTCAATCGATCCCCCGAGCTTCCTACATCAGCTTGTCCCCCGACGGCACCGGCTGTCAGTGCATTACGTCACGAAATGGACAGGTCTTTGGGCCCGGTGTATCCGTCGATTGCCAGTGTGACCTGCGAAAACGATTCTCCCCCAGGAGATACATCACATCCTGGGGGAGATTCGGTCACGGTCGGAGCTCGGCGGCCCCGGGGGACCGCCGGGCCGCCCTGATCAGCTCAGACGCTCGATGACCATCGCCATGCCCTGGCCGCCGCCGACGCACATGGTCTCCAGGCCGAACTGCTTGTCGTGGAACTGGAGGCTGTTGATCAGCGTGCCGGTGATCCGGGCGCCGGTCATGCCGAAGGGGTGGCCGACGGCGATGGCGCCACCGTTGACGTTGACCTTCTCCAGCGGCAGCCCGAGGTCGCGGTAGGAGGGGATGACCTGGGCGGCGAACGCCTCGTTGATCTCGGCGAGGTCGATGTCGCCGATGGTCAGCCCGGCCCGCCGGAGCGCCTGCTTGCTCGCCTCGACGGGGCCGTAGCCCATGATCTCGGGGGAGAGGCCCGAGACGCCGGTGGACACGATCCGGGCCAGCGGGGTCAGGCCCAGCTCGCGCGCCTTGGTGTCGGACATGATCACGAGCGCGGCGGCGCCGTCGTTGAGCGGGCAGCAGTTGGCCGCCGTGACCAGGCCGTCCGGGCGGAAGACCGGCTTCAGCCCCTGGACGCCCTCCAGCGTGACGCCCGCGCGCGGGCCGTCGTCCTTGGCCACGACGGTGCCGTCCGGCGTGGTCACCGGGGTGATCTCGCGCTCCCAGAACCCGTTCTTCAGGGCCTCCTCGGCGAGGTTCTGCGACCGTACGCCGAACTCGTCCATGTCCTGGCGGGTGACGCCCTTGAGCCGGGCCAGGTTCTCCGCGGTCTGGCCCATCGCGATGTACGCGTCAGGGAGCAGGCCGTCCTCGCGCGGGTCGTGCCAGCTCGCGCCGGACTCCTCGGCGCGGGCGGCGGTACGGGCCTCCGCCTCCGCGAAGACCGGGTTGTGCGTGTCCGGCAGGCTGTCCGAGTTGCCCTTGGTGAAGCGGGAGACCATCTCGACACCGGCCGAGATGAAGACGTCGCCCTCGCCGGCCTTGATGGCGTGCAGGGCCATGCGGCTCGTCTGGAGCGACGAGGAGCAGTAGCGGGTCACCGTGCAGCCGGGGAGGTGGTCCATCCCCATCTGCACGGCGATGATGCGGCCCAGGTTGTTCCCCTGCTCACCGCCGGGCAGCCCACAGCCCAGCATCAGGTCGTCGATGTCCTTCGGGTCCAGCTCGGGGACCTTGGCCAGCGCCGTCTTGATGATGGTGGCGGTCAGGTCGTCCGCGCGCAGGTCCTTCAGCGAACCCTTGAAGGCCCGGCCGATGGGCGAGCGGGCGGCAGAGACGATCACGGCTTCGGGCATCACGCGGCTCCATGAGGGCTGGACGGCTGTCTGGCACGACTGCTCTGGAAATTACCCGTACGTAGCGCGCGGGTCACCCGACGCGGCGTGTGATGAGGGCCTCTTTTCTAAGCGAGCGCTCAGTCACCCCGTCTCCGGCCGGGCGCCCGCTCACCGCCTCGGTTCCCCGCTGTGGTGGTCCGTCCGGGGCGCATCCCCGGCCTCCGCCCCCGCCTCCGGGTGCGGATGCGGCTCCGTGGCGGCGGGCAGGCGCCGCCGCCTGCGGTGCTTGAGCAGCGCCCAGGGCGCCCGGGCCCCGGTGACCTCCGTACCGGCCTCCTTGGCCGCCTGGGAGGCCGCCTTGGCCACCGGCAGCATGTTCTCGCGCCGTGTGCCGTCCAGCCGGTCCGACTCCGGCCACAGCCCCAGCGCCGCGCACAGCGTCGGCAGCACGGCCATGGCCGCGGTGGCGTAGCCCTCGGCGGACGGGTGGTAGTTGTCCGGGCCGAACAGTTCCCGGGGGTTCTCCGCGAACTCCGGGCCGAGCAGGTCGCCCAGCGACACCGTGCGCCCGCCCTGCTCCACCGCGCCGATCGTCTGCGCCGCCGCGAGCTGCCGGCTCACCCGCCGGGCCAGCCAGCGCAGCGGCTGGTACACCGGCTCGATCGTGCCCAGGTCCGGACAGGTGCCCACGACGACCTCGGCCCCGGCCGTCCGCAGCCGGCGCACCGCCGTCGTCAGGCAGCGCACCGACTGGGTCGCCGGCATCCGGTGCGTCACGTCGTTGGCGCCGATCATGATGACGCACACGTCCGGCGTCCGGGACGGGTCCGCGAGCAGCAGCGACACCTGCCGTTCCAGATCGTCCGACCGGGCACCCGGCAGGGCCACGTTGCGCAGGTCCACCGGCCGCTCCGACACCGCCGCGAGCCCGGAGGCCAGCAGCGCCCCCGGGGTCTGCCCGGCCCGCCGCACCCCCTGCCCGGCCGCCGTGGAGTCCCCGAGCAGCCCGAGCCGCAGCGGCTCCGCCGGGCCCGTGAACGCCACTCCGTACCGTCCGTCCGCGCTCGGCGGCACCGGGGCGATGCCGCCGCCCACCTGCCGCTTCGCCAGCTGGACCTCCGCCAGCAGGACACCCACCGCCGCGGCTCCCAGCAGCCCGATGCCGCCACCGCCGTAGGCCGCGCCCGCCGCGATCCGCCGTGCCACCCTCGCCGTCGACACAGTCCGGTCCACCTCCTCGTCGCACGTACCGCCGTAGAGCCGTACACACAGCTACCTGCCCGCTACCGGACGTTGTTCAATCGCGCCGCCCGATCCCGTGCTCCTGCGCATACGCTTGCCGGACCATCTCGGAGACCCCGGAGTACACGGTGCGATACCACGATTCGATGATCAGTCTCGTAGGCAATACCCCGCTGGTGAGGCTGCGCAGTGTCACGGCCGGCATCCAGGCGACGGTCCTGGCCAAGGTCGAGTACTTCAATCCCGGCGGGTCGGTCAAGGACCGCATCGCCCTGCGCATGATCGAGGCCGCCGAACAGAGCGGCGAGCTGAAGCCCGGCGGCACGATCGTCGAGCCGACGAGCGGCAACACGGGCGTCGGCCTGGCCATCGTCGCGCAGCAGAAGGGGTACAAGTGCGTCTTCGTCTGCCCGGACAAGGTGTCCACGGACAAGATCAACGTGCTGCGCGCCTACGGTGCCGAGGTCGTCGTCTGCCCCACGGCGGTCGACCCGGAGCACCCCGACTCGTACTACAACGTCTCCGACCGGCTGGTCCGTGAGACGCCGGGCGCCTGGAAGCCCGACCAGTACTCCAACCCGAACAATCCCCGGTCCCACTACGAGACCACCGGTCCCGAGCTGTGGGAGCAGACCGAGGGGAAGATCACCCACTTCGTGGCGGGCGTCGGGACCGGCGGCACGATCAGCGGCACCGGGCGCTACCTCAAGGAGGTCAGCGGCGGCGCGGTGAAGGTCGTCGGCGCCGACCCGGAAGGCTCGGTCTACTCGGGCGGCTCCGGCCGGCCCTACCTCGTCGAGGGCGTCGGCGAGGACTTCTGGCCCTCGGCGTACGACCGCGAGGTCACCGACGAGATCGTCGCCGTGTCCGACAAGGACTCCTTCCAGATGACCCGCCGGCTCGCCAAGGAGGAGGGGCTGCTCGTCGGCGGCTCCTGCGGCATGGCGGTCGTGGGTGCCCTGGAGGTCGCCCGGCGGCTCGGCCCGGACGACGTGGTCGTCGTGCTGCTCCCGGACAGCGGGCGCGGCTACCTCTCGAAGATCTTCAACGACGAGTGGATGGCCGACTACGGCTTCCTGGAGGACACCGGCCCCTCGGCGCGGGTCGCGGACGTGCTGGACCACAAGGCGGGCCCGATCCCCACCCTCGTCCACATGCACCCGGAGGAGACGGTCGGCGAGGCGATCGACGTCCTGCGCGAGTACGGCGTCTCGCAGATGCCGATCGTGAAGCCGGGCGCGGGCCACCCGGACGTGATGGCCGCCGAGATCATCGGCTCGGTGGTGGAACGGGAGCTGCTG
Organism: Streptomyces sp. OfavH-34-F; assembly: GCF_022347745.1. GTDB lineage: Bacteria > Actinomycetota > Actinomycetes > Streptomycetales > Streptomycetaceae > Streptomyces. Next base: position 28,459 of record NZ_JAKRGC010000012.1, on the reverse strand, counting down.
AACGCGCTGTTCGCCCAGCGCGCCTCGCTCACCGACCCGCTGGAGAAGCACATGTCCGCGCCGCTGCCGCAGGTCGGCTCCGGCGAGCCGGTCGAGGACCTGATGGCGGTGCTCGGCGGCGACGGCGCGGCGGACGCGGCGATCGTGCTGGTGGAGGGCAAGCCGAAGGGCGTCGTCAGCCGGCAGGACCTGCTCGCCTTCCTGGCGAAGGACGCCCCGGCCGCGGGGAAGTAGCGGCCTCGGCCGCGGGGAAGTAGCGGCCCCGCGTTTCGTCCGAACGGTACGCGCGCGTCACGTCGTCGCAGCACCGGCTTAACACGGCTGGGGCACAGTGGTGGGTGTCGGCGGGGGAGACCCCGCCGGCACCGGCCGGCGACAACGGACTACGGAGCGGCTCCCGGACCTCCACCGTCGCCCGGACGCGTTCTTCCGGTTCTGACCCGGTCCGCGTCCCGCGCGGGGACCGCCGCCGTCCCGACCTCCGGGCGACCGGGGGTGCGGCGGTCCCCGCGACAACCCCCGCGCGCGGCTCAGTCCTCCCAGTCGGAGGCCGCGCGCCGCTCCTCGCGGCCGCGGAACAGCCGCCGGCCGTGGCCGGTCTGGAACATGTTGACGCCGACGATGCCCAGCCAGGCCACGACGAGCCCGCCGATGCCCGCGTTCGCGACGCCGATCGCGGAGAGCGGGACGGCCAGCACCAGGGAGACGATGCCGAAGCCGAAGCGTTCGCCGAAGCTGCCGTTCGGATGGTCGGGGGTCCGGCCGCCGCGGGCGGCGGCGGTGCGCTCCTCGGCGAGATGGCGCCGGACCCTGCGGTCGAGCGTGGCGTCGAGCCGCTGCTCCACCTTCTCCAGGAACGATTCGACGAGCGCGGAGTCGTAGTCGGCCCCCAGCTCGCCACGGGCTTGCAGAGTCGCCTTGAGCTCCTTGTCGAGCTCGGTGTCGGTTGCGTCCATGGTGGTTACGGTACGAACGAGCGGCGCCCGCGTCAGTGGGGCTAACCCCCCTGTTCCAGCCGGACGCGGGCTTCCGGCCGTGCACCGCTCGGTACGCTTTCCGGCGACCCATCGTGGGGAAACGAGCTGAGGCGAGGTCGCACCGATGAACTCATTATCTGCAGGTTCCGGAATGGATCGGCGGGCGATTGCGGCCGCATCGGTCACGGTGGTTCTCTGGGCCTCCGCATTCGTGTCCATTCGTGCGTCCGCCGACTATTTCGAACCCGGGGCACTGGCGCTGGGACGCCTGGTGACGGGTTCCGTGGCGCTCGTCTGCCTGCTGCTGCTGAAAGGCGGGGGAGTACCGCCCCGCAAGGCCTGGCCGGGAATCGCCGGATCGGGTGTGCTCTGGTTCGGCGTCTACATGGTCGTGCTCAATTGGGGCGAGCAACTGGTGGACGCGGGAACGGCGTCCATGGTCGTCAACGTGGGGCCGATGGTCGTCGCGCTGCTCGGCGGCTGGTTCCTGAAGGAGGGTTTCCCGCCCCTGCTGCTGGCGGGCATGGCCGTCTCGTTCGCCGGCGCGGTCGTCGTCGGTTTCTCGTCCTCCTCCGGTGGCTCGTCCTCGCTCCTGGGGATCGGGCTCTGCCTGCTGGCCGCCGTGGCGTACGGGGCCGGCGTGGTGCTGCAGAAGCCCGCGCTGCGGCACGGGACGCCGATGCAGGTGACGACGTACGGCTGTGTGATCGGCGCCGTGGCCTGCCTGCCGTTCTCCGGGCAGCTGGTGTCGGACCTCGGCGACGCGCCGCTGTCGGCCACGCTCAACATGGTGTACCTGGGGCTGTTCCCGACCGCGCTGGCCTTCACCACCTGGGCGTACGCGCTGTCGCGGACCACCGCCGGGAAGATGGGGGCCACCACCTACGCGGTGCCCGCCGTGGTCATCCTCATCTCCTGGATCGCCCTGGACGAGGTGCCGGGCTGGGTCACGCTCCTCGGCGGCGCCATCTGCCTGAGCGGGGTCGCGGTCTCCCGGATGCGCGGCTTCCGCAGGGGCGGCCCCGCGACCACCGTCGCACCGGCGCCCGAGCCGGGGACGGCCCCGGAGGCGACCCCGGAGACGGCCGGCTGAGCGCGCGCGGGCGGGGGCGGCGGGCCCCCGCCGCAGTGCCCCGTACCGTCCGCGCCCGGTTCTCGCCGGGCCCGTTCAGACGATGAGCGTGGTCTCGTTCCGGCCGAGTTCGTAGCCGAGCTGGATTCTGGTGTGCGCGCCCAGGTCCTGCTTCATCGCCGCGATGTGCCCTTGCAGCGACCGCTCGCTGATGCCGAGACGGCGCGCGATCTGCTTGTCCGGATAGCCCGCCACGAGCAGTTTCCTGATCGCCTTGCGGAGTGACGGGATGACCTGTTCGGCCGCCTTCGCGGCATTGGTGGAAAGGAACGGGAAGGGATTCGCCCGGTCCCAGGAACGCTCGAACGTTCCTTTGAGAAACCGCACGACGGCGGGCTCCCTGATGGCCACCGCGTGCGTGCGGTTCTCATTCGCCGAGACGAATGCGACGCTTTCGTCGATGATGATCAGCCGGTCGTGGAATTCGTCCAGGGTGCGCACCCGCGCCCCGTAGTCCGACACCGTGCGCACGTAATTCTTGGTCGCCTCGTCGAATCGCGTCGTGTGCTGGTAGAGCGTGCGCATCGCGACGCCTCCCGCCAGCCGGCGGCGCACGGATTCCAGCGCCTGGTCCAGGACCGGGCCGGGGCGCGGTCCGTCCGGCTGCGCGGTCAGGATCTCCTCGCGGGCGCCGGCGAGCGCCTCGTCGATGGCGGCGTTGATGGCGTCCAGCCCGTGGTGGTGGCGGATGAGGGGGTCCGGGACGGCCGGTGCCTCCGGTGCGGCGGCCGGGCTGTCCGCGACCAGCCGGGACAGCGCCTCCAGATGCTCGGACATGAGCTGCTGCACATCGCTCGGCCCATCCGGGACTTTGTGCTCCATATCCGCTCCCTCACTGGGTGACCCACCGGCTCGACCGACCGATATCTACCTCTGTGCGGCTTATAGATCCCTCGGCTTTCCGCACTGCGGGACTCTGAGCCATCTCGGAACTTGAGACTAGACCGAGGCGCACGTGAGAGTGGTCGAGGATGATCACAGCGGTCACCCATCACCTTGCTGAACGGCTCCGGGGCTCACATCCCCGACGCTTTGGGAGGCCTGACGCCATGTTGGCAAACCTTTCCGTACTCAGCGCGAACCGCTCCACCGCTCGTTTAGTCACCGCCGTCCTCACGACCACGCTGGCCGCCGCCGCGTTCGCGGTGCCCCTGGCCGGACCGGACACCACCCACCGCGCGGCCGGTGAGGTGAGCGTCCTGGCCGACGTCGGCTGGAACCTGTCCGACGTCGGCTGGAACTCCCCGGCCCCGAACCCCACTTCACCGGGGCGGTCGGTCCTGTGAGTTCCTCGCCCTGGTTCACGACCGACCGGCCGGCCACCGGCCCGGAACCCGCCGCCCGGGTCTACTGCTTCCCGCACGCGGGCGGCAACCCGCGCTCCTTCCTCGGCTGGCAGCCGGACCTCGACGACGTGGCCGAGATCGCCGGGTTCTGCCCGCCGGGACGCGGTCACCGCTACCGGGAGCCCGCCCTCACCGACGTCGCCGCACTCGCCGACGCCGTGGCGCGGGAGATCGCCGCCACCACCGACCGGCCCTTCCTCCTCTTCGGGCACAGCTTCGGCGCGGTGCTGGCCTTCGAGGTCGCACGCCGCCTCGGCCCGCTGCCCCACTTCCGCCATCTGGTCGCCTCCGGCTGCTCGGCCCCCGCGCTGCTGCCCACCCGGCGCGTCGTGGAGACCGCCCGGCTGGAGGGCCGGGAGTTCACCGAGGCCGTCGGCTTCTTCGGCGGGCTCCCGCCCGAGGTCGTGGCCGACGAGTCCCTGCAGGAACTCCTCCTGCCCCACCTGCGCGCCGACTTCCGCATGGTCGCCGAGTACGCCTACCGGCCGGCCGGGCCGCTGCCCGTACCGGTGACGCTGATCAACGGCACGGACGACCCGCACGTCGACGAGGCCGCGCTGCGGGCCTGGGACCGGGAATGCCCGAGGCCACCGGCCCGGCACCGGCTGGCCGGCGGTCACTTCTACTTCGATGGCAGCTCCCGATCCGTCACCGACATCCTCAGGTCGCTCCTGCCCGAAGCGCCCGCTGTCGGGCAGCCTGGCGGCTGGCACGTCGAACTCATCTGACCTGCCCGACCCGTCCGTACCGAGGGCCTGATCCGCCGGACACGCCCGAGCGTCCCTGAGGAACTTCTGCCATGACTCTGCCCGTCCCTCCTTCAGTCCGACTCGAGAATCCCTTGAGCGCCGCCGACCAGCGGGCCCGCGGCCTGGCCTTCCGCAGGCTCCACGAGGGCCCCGAGCCCTTCGTCGTCCCCAACCCGTGGGACGCCGGAACCACCCGGCTGCTGACCGGACTCGGCTTCGCCGCGCTCGCCACCACCGGCGCCGGACTGGCCTACGCGCTGGGCCTGCCGGACGGCGCGAACCGGGTGGACCGGCAGGCGGTCCTCGCCAACGCCGCGCAGATCGTCGCGGCGACCCATCTGCCGGTCTCCGCCGACCTGGAGAGCGGCTTCGGCGACAAGCCCGAGGACGTCGCCGAGACCATCCGGCTCGCCGCCGGGGCCGGCCTCGTCGGCGGCTCGGTCGAGGACTCCACGGGCCGGGCGGACGACCCCGTACGCCCCCTGGAGGAGGCGGTGGAACGCGTGGCCGCGGCCGTCGCCGCCGCCCGCGCACTCGACTTCCCCTTCACCGTGACCGCCCGCGCCGAGAACTTCTTCCAGGGCCGCGCCGACCTGCCCGACACCATCCGCCGGCTGCGGGCGTACGAGGAGGCGGGCGCCGACGTCCTGTACGCGCCGGGCCTCCCGGACGCCGACGCGGTCCGCGCGGTGTGCGCGGCCGTCGGACGACCGGTCAACGTCCTGATGGGCTCGCCCGCCCTCCCGCTGTCCCTGGCGGACCTGGGCGCGCTCGGCGTGCGGCGCGTCAGCGTCGGCTCGGCGATGGCCCGGGCGGCGCTCGGCGCGGTCGCCCGCGCCGCCGGGGAGATCCGCGCCCACGGGACCTTCGGCTTCGGGGCCGACGCCCTGCCCTACCCCGACGCCAACGCGACCATGACCACCGGCCCGGCCGGCCGGTCAGGAGGTGATCCCGCACCATGAACGCCTTACCCGTCCATCTCTCCGCCCCCCGCTACGTCCTCGGCGAGCACCCGGCCGACCACACGTCGATCGCGAACCTGACCGCCCGCGCCCAGGAACTGCGCATGCCGCCCAAGGCCGCGCTGTGGGGCTGGGGCACCGTCCACCGCACCGCCGAGGACCTGGAGACGCTGGCCGTGCGGAGCGGCCGGGCCACGCTCGCCGCCGCCGGGACCGGACCCGAACAGGTCGACGCCCTCGTCCTGTGCTCGACCCGGTTCCCCGGCGGCCCGCACACCCACGGCGGCTTCGTCCGGACCGTCATGACCGGCCTCGGCCTCGGGGACGCCGCCTTCACCGGCATCACCCTGAACCGCTGCACCAACCTCCTCACCGGCATCCGCACGGCCCAGGCCATGGTGGCCGCCGGGCAGTACCGCACGGTCCTGGTCGTCACCACCGACCGGGTCACCGACGAGGCGGAACGCATGGAGAACTTCGCCCTGTTCAGCGACGGCTCCGCCGCCTGCCTGGTGAGCGACCGGCCGCACGGCGACGACCGGTACGAGATCCTCGGCGGGGCCGCCGCCCAGGACCCGCCCTCCCTCGACTGGTCCCACGAGATCAGCTCGGACCTGGCCCGGGTGGTCAACGACCGTACGCTGACACCGCTCGGACTGACCCCGGGAGACCTGGACGGGGTGCTCCACCCCAACCTCTTCAAACCGGTCGTCGTACTGAAGGAGCGCCAGGCCGGGTTCACGGCCGCGCAGCTCTACCTCGACAACATCCCCCGCGTCGGGCACTGCTTCGCGGCCGACCCCCTGATCAACCTCGTGGACCGCGCCGGGGCGGGGCAGCTGCGCGACGGCGGCCACTACCTCCTCGCGTCGAGCGTGCCGGGCGTACGCGTCGGCGTACTCCTGCGCAAGCCGCCCGCCGCCCCGCCCGAGAGCGACGAAACCACGGAGTCCCGATGACCGCGCACCCCGGATTCACCCTGCCCGACGCCACCACCTCCCTGCCCCGCGACGGCTTCCGGTTCAGCCCGGACGCCGCGAAGGAGGCCGACGGCGTCCTCGACGCCGGAGCGGCCGGCCTGTTCCGGCAACTCCTCGGCGACCAGGAGAGCGAGACCACCCTGCTCGTCGCCCGCCGGGTCCTGCACGCCTTCCTGCCCACCGGCGAGGCCGACCCCGGCACCGACGCCGACGCCCTCGCCGACCGCGTCCGGCGCACCCGCGACGAACTGGCACCGCTGCTCACCGCGGTGCGCGCACGCGACCCGCACACCTACCGGCTCGCCCTGCGCCAGCGCGCCCCCCTGACACTGCTCGCCGGCTGCTGGCTGGAGAGCGTCTCGCAGACCGCCACCCAGCCCGCGATCGTCGTCAACAGCCTCTTCGGGCACTACTTCCGGCTCCAGGGCGAGGGCACGCCGGAGCGCGGACTGCTCGCCCGGCGGCGCCGCGCCCTCGCCGGACTCGACGTCCACCTGCCCGCGATCGAGACCGTCGACTTCCTCAAGGAGACCGAGGCGCGCCCGCTGACCGTGCTGCACGCCTCCTTCCACCTCGCGCTCTCCCGGCTGCCCGCGTCCTTCCTGCCCGAAGTGGTGGGCGTGTACTACGCGATGACCGCGCTCGGCGCCGACGACCTGCTGCTGGGCACCGACACCGCCTTCCCGGCCGAGGAGGACGCCCGCGCCGTCCTCGCCGAATACCTCGCGCTGACCGCCGGCTCGCCCACCGGCGAACGGGACCGCCGGCGGCTGGCCGGCGCCGTCGCCCTGGTGCTGCGCCTGGAGCGGGAGCACGCCGCCCTCCTGCGCGAACTGGCCGACTGGCACGACGGCCTCTCCCTGGACGCCCAGGTCGGACGGATCGTCGCCCGGCACGCCCCGTACGCCGGCCGCCAGCACCGCGGGGTGCGGCTCGGCGACCGGAAACTGTCGGACTGGCTGGACGACGAGAACCTGGACGTGGCGGCCTTCGTCGCCCAATTCCGCGAGGCCCGGCAGCTCAGGCCCGCCCGCGAGGGGGTGTGCCGGTTCCTGCGGTCCATCAAGTTCGGCGGCCCGATGTTCGGCATCTTCGACGAGCACGAGGCGGGCGTCTTCACCCGCTGGGCCGAGGCCGTCGCGGCCGGCGAACCGGCGGACCTCGACTTCCGGCCGAACACCGCGGGCGACGACCGGGCCGCCGCCTGGACCGCCGCCCTGTGCGCCGCCGACCCGGACGACACGCTGCTCACCGAGGCGCCCGCGGACCTGGACGACCGGCAGCTGTTCCACCGCGTCGTCAACTACGAGCGGTTCCCGCACATCCTGGCGACCGCGCGGGCCCGCGCCGAGGCCGGACTCGCCGACGCGGAACTGCTGTTCACGCACGGCTCCGGCGGCACCCTCACCGACGCCGCCTACTTCGACTACACCCCCGAGGCCCTGATGGCACGGGTCGACGCCATCTACTGGGACAAGCTGGTCGACCCGTACCGGCCGCTCACCGAGATCCCCGACCGCGAGACGGTGATCTTCGGCCAGACCACCTTCGCCCTCGGCAGCCTGATCGACGGCACCTGGGCCCAGCGCATCGGCAACCTCGGCCGCAACCACCGGCAGAGCGACCACATGCTCTTCTCCATCTACGCCGACGAGATGGGCCGCGGCGACCTCGACAAGAATCACATCACCCTCATCCACCAGGTGCTGGCCAGCATGGACATCCACCTGCCGCACATCCGCCAGGACGCCTTCCTGGACCAGGGCGACCTGCCGGACGGGCTCTACGGCTTCTCCGTCCACCAGATGTGCCTGTCGCTGTTCCCCGACTCCCTCTACAACGAGATCCTCGGCTACAACCTGGGCATCGAGATGTTCGGGCTCGGCGCGATGCGCCTGCACGAGATACAGAAGCTGCGCCGCCACAACCTCGACGTGAGCTACGAGCAGGCGCACCTGTCCATCGACAACTTCTCCGCCGGGCACGCCCGCCAGTCGGCCGACATCATCGTCGCCTTCCTCGACGGCGTCCGCCGCGACTCCGGCGAGGAGGCCGTCCAGCGCGAGTGGCGCCGCGTCTGGCGCGGCTACGCCTCCTTCGCGTACTTCGTCGAACACCAGCTGGTCGGCCGGGTCCTCGCCGCGCAGGCCGCCGCCCCCGCCGACGGCGACGCCGGCCTCCTCATCTGACGCCTCCCCAACGGAGAAGCCCCGTGGAACTCACCAGCGCCTACGACCCGGACATCCTCGCCCTCCCCTTCTACGAAGACCGCCACCGCCGTCTCGCGGACACCGTCGGCACCTGGTGCGACGCCCGCGCCCCCCAGTGGAAGGACGTCCACCGGGAGGACCCGGAGAAGGCCGGGCGGCGCCTGGTGCGGCTGCTCGGCGACGAGGGCCGGCTCGCCTTCCTCGACCCGGCCGCCGGCGCCGGCGAGGGGGACGGCGACCTGCGGAGCGTCTGCCTGACGCGCGAGGCGCTCGCCTACGCCGAGGACCTGGCCGACTTCGCGTTCTCCATCCAGACCCTCGCCGCCACGCCGGTCATCCGGTACGGCAGCCAGGAGCAGAAGGAGCGCTACCTGCCCGGCATGGCGCGGGGCACGCTCATCGGCGCCTTCGCGGTCTCCGAACCCGAGGCCGGTTCGGACCTCGCCTCGATCGCCCTGCGGGCCGAGCGCGACGAGAACGGCGGCTACGTCCTGCACGGCGAGAAGGCGTGGATCGCGCACGCCGGCATCGCGGACCTGTACGTCGTCGTCGCCCGCACCGGCGAGGGCCCCGGCCCGCTCGGGCTCACCGCCTTCCTCGTCCCGGCCGCCACCGAGGGGCTCCGGGCCGGCGAACGGCTGGACGCGATCGCCCCGCGCGCCTTCGCCCCTCTCGCCTTCGACCACTGCCGACTGCCCGCCGACGCGGTCCTGGGCAGGCCGGGCAAGGGCTTCGTCATCGCCATGGACCTGCTGGAGCGGGCCCGGATGACGGTCGGCGCCGCCGCCCTCGGCTTCGCCCGCCGCGCCGCCGACACCGCGCTGGCCCACGCCCGCACCCGCCGGATCGGCACCCAGAAGCTGATCGACCTCCAGCTCACCAAGGCGGCCCTGGCCGACATGGACGTACGCCTCAACGCCGCCGCGCTCCTGGTGGCGCGGGCCGGCTGGGAGGCCGACCGCGGCAGCAGGCGCTTCGCCCGGCACTCCGGCATCGCCAAGCTGTACGCCACCGAGGAGGCCCAGCGGGTGATCGACTCCGCCGTCCAGCTCCTCGGCGCGGCCGGGGTGGCCGGGGACGGCGTCACCCAGCGCCTCTACCGGCAGATCCGCGCCCTGCGGATCTACGAGGGGACGTCGGAGGTCATGCGGCTGACGATCGCGGGCACGCTCGACGCCCGGCGTGCCGCCCTCCCCGCCCGCTACCTCTGACGCATTCTGCCCTCGGTGATCCCACCGCCCCGCACCCCCGGGGCCACCGCGACGCCGGACATCCAGCAAGGAGAACCCCAGGTGCCCACCCCCCTCGAAGCGGTCAGGCTGGCCGACCCCTACCCCGGCTACGCGGTGCTGGTCGCCGAGCGCCCCTTCGCCTTCGACCCCGGACTGAACGCCTGGGTCGCGGCGGACGCGGCGGCGGTGCGCGCCGTGCTGGACTCCCGCGCCCTGCGGGTCCGCCCGGCCGCCGAGCCGGTGCCCGCCGGGATCACCGGCACCGCCGCCGGCGAGGTCTTCGGGGACCTGGTGCGCATGACCGACGGCGGCCTCCAGCGGCGGTTGAAGGGCGTGGTGGTCAAGGCCCTCGGCGAGGTGGACCCCGCGCACGCCGCACGGCTCGCCGCCGGGCAGACCCGCGCGGTGCTCGCGGAGGGCGGCGACGTCCCCTTCGAGGAGCTGATGTTCGCCGTCCCCGCCCGCGTCGTGGCGGCCCTGTGCGGCCTGGACGCCGACGGATCGGCGGAGGCCGCCCGGCTCACCGGTGAGTTCGTCCAGTGCATCCCGGCCCTGGCCACGCCGGAGCAGCAGCGGACCGCGGCGCTCGCGGCGGCCCGGCTCCGCGAACTGCTCGGCCCCGGCGTCGAGGACCCGGACGCCGCCGGGAACGGGCTGCTCGCCGCGCTGGTCCGGGCCGCCCGGGAGGACTCCTGGACCGGGACCGCCCCGTTGCTGGCCAACGCGGTCGGGTTCCTGTCCCAGACGTACGACGCCACGGCGGGGCTCATCGGGAACACGCTGCTGGCCCTGACCAGGGAGGAGACCCCGAAGACCGCGGAGGCGCTGGAGGCGTTCGTCCGGGAGGTCGTCCGGCACGACGCGCCCGTCCAGAACACCCGCCGCTTCGCCGCCGAACCCTTCCGCCACGGCACCGCCGAGGTGGCGCCGGGCGAGCAGGTGCTCGTGCTGCTCGCCGCCGCCAACCGGGACCGGGCGGTCAACCCGGAGCCGCACGCCTTCCGGCCCGGCCGCGAGGACCCGGTCGTCTTCACCTTCGGCGCCGGCGCCCACCGCTGTCCCGGCGAGGAACTGGCGGTCGCGATCGCCACGGCCGTCGTCGGGACGCTGCTGGACCGCGGCCACCACCCGGAACGCCCGGCCGACCTGACCTACCGGCCACTGCCCAACGCCCGTATCCCGGTGCTGTGACGCGGCTGCCGTGACGGCCGGCGGGACAGCCGTTGTGACGGCGTAGCCCGCCCGCACCGCCGCGAGGAGCACGTCCCGGGCCACCTCCTGCCCTTTTCCGTTGAATTTACTGCCATAAAAACGGCAGTTTCCCCATGAGGGAGAATCGAGAAAGATGTCGAAGAATCCGCACCTCTGGATGCGGGCCGAATGCCGGCCGAGCGAGCGCCGCGCCCCCCTCGCCCCCGAGGACGCCGCGCGCCTCGTGGCCCGGGGCGCCGAGATCACCGTGGAGGAGTCCGCGCACCGCGTCTTCCCGCTCGCCGACTACGCCGCCGCCGGCTGCCGGACCGCCCCGGAGGGGAGCTGGACCGGGGCGCCCGGCAGCGCCTACATCCTCGGCCTGAAGGAACTCCCCGACGACCCGGTCAAACTGACGCGCCGTCATATCTACTTCGGGCACGCCTACAAGGGCCAGACCGGGGCCGGTGAACTGCTCGGCCGGTTCACGGCGGGCGGCGGCGCACTCCTCGATCTGGAGTACCTGACCGACGACACCGGCCGCCGGCTGGCCGCCTTCGGCTACTGGGCGGGCTACACCGGCGCCGCCCTGGCCGTCCTGCACCGGCGCGGGCGGCTGCGCACCCCGCTGACCCCGACCGGCCTGGACGCGCTGAACGCCCGGCTGGAGGAGTCGGCCGCCGGGGACGGCGCTGACGACCGCGCGCTGGTCATCGGCGCCCTCGGCCGCAGCGGGCGCGGCGCCTGCGACGCCCTGGCCAGGGCGGGCATCGAGCCCACCCGGTGGGACGTGGCGGAGACGGCCGAGCTGGACCGGGCCGCCCTGCTCGGCCACGACATCCTCGTCAACACCGTCCTGATGCACCGGCCCGCGCCGCCCTTCCTGACCCCCGCGGACCTGGACGGGCCCCGGCACCCGGCCGTGATCGCGGACGTCACCTGCGATGTCACCTCGGCCTGCAACGCCCTGCCCGTCTACACCGAACTCACCGACTGGGACCGGCCGGTGCGCCGGCTGCGCGACGGGGACCACCCCGCCGACCTCATCGCCATCGACAACCTGCCCTCGCTGCTCCCGGCCGAGGCCGGCCGCGCCTTCTCGGCGGAGCTGTGGCCGCTGCTCGCGGAGCTCGACGGCGCGGACCGGGACGTGACCGACCCGGTCTGGGCGCGCTGTCTGGCCGCCTTCGACACCGCCGTCGCCGCCACCGGGGCGGACGCCGGCCACCCGGACCACGACCACGACGGCAAGGAGCACGCCGATGCCCACTGAGCCGATATCCCCCTCCCCGGAGCCCACCGCGCCGTTACCCGCCGCCCCGGCCCCCACCAGCGGCACCGTCCACTGGGTGGGCACCGGGCTCTCCACCGGCCGCAGCGGCCTCGGGCTGCTGTGCGCGCGGGCCGATCGGGTCCTGCTGTGGGACCGCACCGCCGAGCGCGCCGCCGACCGGCTCGCCGCACTGGGCCTGACCGGCCGCGCCGAACCCCGCGCCCTGGCCGACGGGGCCCTGGAGGCCGCGGTGGGCGCCGGGGACGTGCTCGTGTCCATGCTGCCCGCCACCGAGCACCCCCGGCTGCTGGGCCTCGCCGTCGCCCGCCGCGCCCACTTCGCCTGCACCAGCTACGTCTCCGACGAGATCGCCGGGCTCGCGGAGCGGGCCGCCGCGGCCGGGCTCGTGGTGCTGACCGAGGCCGGACTCGACCCGGGCATCGACCACCTGATGGCCCACCGGCTGGTGGCGCGGGCCCGCGAGGCGGTCGGGGACACCGCGGAGTCCGTCGTCTTCACCTCGTACTGCGGCGGCATACCCGCCGTGCCCAACGACTTCCGCTACCGCTTCTCCTGGGCGCCCTACGGCGTGCTCGCGGCCCTGGGCTCGCCCGCCCGGCACATCGCGCAGGGCGTCGAGAGGACCACCGCCCGGCCCTGGGAGGCCACCGCCGCCCACTACCTGGGCGACGAGGACTTCGAGGTCTACCCGAACCGCGACAGCCTGCCCTTCGTCGCCCAGTACGGCATCCCGGAGGGCTGGCGGCTGCACACCTTCGTGCGGGGCACCCTGCGCAACGCCGGCTGGCACGCCGCCTGGGCGCCGGTCTTCGACGTGGTCCGCACCGGGGACCAGGAACGGATGCGGGCCCTCGCCGCGGAACTGGCCGCGCGCCATCCGACCACCGAGGCCGACCGCGACCGCGTCGTGCTCTCCGTCGCCCTGGGCCTGCGCGGCCCGGACGGCGCGCACTGGCAGGGCTCGTACCTGATGGACCTGACCGGTGACGCGACGGAGAGCGCCATGGCGCGGACCGTGTCGCTGCCGCTCGCCCACGGCGTCACCCGCCTCCTGGCCGGCGCCCTGCCCCCCGGCCTGAACCGCGCCGCCTCCGCCGGGGAGGCCGCCCACTGGCTGGCCTTCCTGGACGAGCACGGCCTGGTCAGCACGTTCTCCCCCACCTTTCCCGCTTCCGCCCGCGCCTTCCGAGGAGCCGACGCATGACGATCGCGACCGAACCCGGAGCCACCGCCCAGGCCGGAACCGAGGCCGCGCCCGCGGCCTTCGTCCTCACCGGCGCCTTCTGGGTCGTGTGCCGCAACCCCCGCTACCTGACCGAACTCGCCGCGCGCGGCCTGAAGATCCTGCTCATCACGCCCACGGGCTACCGCGACGTCGCGGAGGCCGCCCGCAAGGACCCGGAGCACCCGGCGTCCCTGCTCGACGACATCGCCTTCGTGGACGGCTCCCTGGACCAGGAGGGCTCGTTCCTGCCGAGCTTCGTCGCCCGCGCCCGCGACTGGCGGCGCGCGTACCGGATCGTCGGCGCGTACGCGGTCGGCGAGACGCTGGTCGAGCCGACCGGCCTGCTCGGCGACGTGCTCGGGCTGCGCGGCCCCGGACTGCGGGCCACCCGCGCCTGCCGCAGCAAGTACCTCCAGCGCTGGTACGCCGACGAGTTCAGTCCGGCGTCCCTGGTTGTCGCACCCGGGGAGCGCGAGGAGGCCGCCCTGGACGGGCTGCCGTACCCGGTGGTCGTCAAGCCGGCGACCCGGCACTCCAGCTCGGGCGTGGTGACGGTGGCGGACGCGGCGGCGCTGCGGGCCGCGCTGCCCGGCTATCCCGCGTACGAGACGCTGCTCGTCGAGCAGAAGGCCGAGGGCCGCGAGTACTCCGTGGAGAGCCTGGTGCAGGACGGTGAGATCGTCTTCGCCTCGGTCACCGGCAAGGAGACCACCGAGTCCGGCGCCCGCACCTTCGTGGAGCTGTCGCACTCCGTCCCCAACGCCCGCCCCGGCGTGGACGACGTCGTGCTCGACGCCAACCGGCGGCTGCTGCGGACGCTCGGCTTCCGCGACGGCATCGCCCACGCCGAGTGGCGCACGGGCACCGACGGGCGGGCGTATCTGATGGAGGTCGCCGCCCGGACGCCCGGCGACGGGCTGCTCGCGCTCTACCACCTGGCCACCGGCAGCCCCCTGGAGCCGGAGATCGTCCGGATCGCGCTGGGCGAGCGCGTCGACTACCCGCGGCCGCGCCGCTTCGCCCGCCAGGTCTACCTCGACCACACCCCCGGCGTCCTGGAGGACGTCACCGTCGACTGGCCGGGGATCAGCCCCGTCTGGGTCGGCGAGGGCGGGATCTGGCCGGAGATCCTCCCGGGCGCCGCCGACGCGCCGGCCGCCCTGCGCGCCGTGCTGGTGCTCAAGCCCAAGGGCGCCCGGCTGGCGCCGCTGGCCAGCTCCGACGACCGGGCGGTCAGCTTCCTCATCGACGCCCCCACCCCCGGGGAACTGGACGCCCTGGAGAGCCGGGTCCGCGCCGCGGTGAAACTGACCGTCGGGGCGGTGGACGGGCATGGCTGACACCGACGCCGGGGCCGCCCGCACGGGCCCCGGCCCCGGCGACGAGGCCGGGCCCGCCACCGTCTGGGGCACCTTCCGCGAGGCGCCGCTCCCGGTGAAGACGGTCCTGGCCGGGGTCCTGGTCAACCGCCTCAGCGGCTTCCTCCAGGTCTTCCTCGTCCTGTTCCTGACCGCCCGCGGCTACTCGGGCGGCGACACCGTCCTGGCCCTGGGCGTCTACGGGGCGGGGGCCGTCGTCGGCTCGCTCATCGGCGGCACCCTGGCGGACCGGATGGGCGTCCGCAACGCCACCGTCGTCTCGATGGGCAGCACCAGCGTCCTGACGGCCGCCCTGCTCTACGTACCCGACTTCCCGACCCTGCTCGCCGCGATCGCCCTGGTGAGCCTCGGCGCCCAGCTCTTCCGGCCCGCCTCCGCGACCCTGCTGGCCGAACTGACCGCCGAGAACCGCCAGGTCATGATCTTCGCGATGTACCGGTTCGGCCTCAACGTGGGCGCGACCGCCGCACCGCTGGTCGGCTTCGCCCTCTACAACGCGGGCGGCCACGGCTACACCCTGCTGTTCTGGGGCGAGGCCGCCATCGCCCTGGTCTACGCGGCCTTCGCCCGGTGGACCCTGCCCGCCCGGGTGAAACCCGCCCCGGCCGGGACCGCGCCGGACCCGGACGAGGCGCCGGCCGGGTACGCGGCGGTGATCCGGGACCGCCGCTACCTGCTCTACCTGGTCGCCGCCTTCTGCCACGCGGCCGTGTACATGCAGTACCTGTCCACGCTGCCGCTGTACATGAAGGACGAGGGGCTGGCGCTCTTCTGGTACACCTTCGCCGTCTCCCTCAACGGGTTCATCGTCATCGCCTTCGAGCTGCTGCTCACCAAGCTCTCGCAGGAGTGGCCGCTGAAGGTGACGATCGGCCTGGGCTTCGCCCTCGTCGGCGCCGGAGTCGCCTTCTACGGACTGCCCATCGGCCCCGCGGCCGTGGTCGCCGGGACGCTCATCTGGTCCATCGGCGAGATCATCGGCGGCCCCGCGGTCTTCGCCTACCCCGCCAACGCCGGACCCGCCCGGCTGCGGTCCCGCTACATCGGCAGCTTCCAGTTCATGTTCGGCCTCGGCACCGCCGTCGGCCCGATGGCCGGCAGCTGGCTGTTCCTCCGCCTCGACGGCCTCGTCTGGCCCGTCGTCGCCCTGGGCTCGCTCCTCGCGACCGTCCTCGGGCTCATCGCCGTACGCCGGCCCGGACCACCCCCGCCCGCCGGGGCTCCGACACCGGCGCCGGACGCGAACCGGGAGCCGACCTCCGCGCAGGCATGAACCGCCGTGACACCACCCACCGCATGTGTACCGCCCTCATTCATCAGCACGTCTCGGCCGGTCAGCCGCCGGCACGCCCCGAAGGAGAGCACCGCATGAGTACCGATCACGCCCGTTCCGGGACCGGCCACTACCGCTGCGTCGGCATCGGAGTGGGGCCCGCGAACCTCAGCCTGGCCTCCCTGCTCCACGGCCGCCCCGACGTCGACAACCTCTTCATCGACCGCAAAGAGGCGTTCGGCTGGCACGACAACCAGCAGATACCGGGCGCCACCCTCCAGGTCTCCATGTTCAAGGACCTGGTCAGCCTCGCCGACCCGCAGAGCCCGTTCTCGTTCCTGTCCTACCTGCACGACCAGGGCCGGGTCTACCACTTCCTGAACGCCCAGTTCGCCGACGTACCGCGGCTGGAGTTCCGCAACTACCTGGCCTGGGCCTCCCGGCGCAACCCGAACGTCGTCTTCGGCGAGACGGTGCGCGAGGTCGGCTTCGACGAGGTCTTCACCCTGCGCACCGACCGCCGCACGCTCACCGCCGACAACATCGTCGTCGGCGTCGGCAACCAGCCCTGGATACCGCCGCAGGGCACCCCGGGCCCCACCCAGTTCCACGTCAACGACTACGTCGCCGCCGCCCGCGACCTGGGCGGCAAGCGGGTCGTCGTGGTCGGCGGCGGGCAGTCCGGCGCCGAGGCGTTCCTCGACCTGATCTCCCGGTCCGGCCAGGAGCGCCCGCGCCGCGTCTCCTGGATCTCGCGCCGCCGCAACTACTTCCCGATCGACGACTCGCCGTTCACCAACGACTACTACATGCCCTCCCACTCGGACTACTTCTACGGTCTGGACCCGCAGGCCCGCGCCACCTTCAACGCCCAGCACGTCCTCAGCAGCGACGGCATCTCCGAGTCCACCCTGCGCGACGTCTACCAGGCCGTCTACGTCCACCGCTTCGTGGAGGGCGACCGCGACCTCGTCGGACTGCACCCCAACCGGGACGTCGTCGGCGTCGCGGAGAACCCGCTCGGCGGCTGGGACCTGACCGTCCACCACAACGACGCGCCCGGCGCACCCGCCGAACACTTCGACGCCGACGTCATCGTCTGGGCCACCGGCTTCCGGCCCGCCCGGATGGACTTCCTCGCCCCCCTCGCCGACCGGCTGGAGCGCGACGGCGACGAACTGCGCATCGACGAGGACTTCGCGGTCCGCTGGGACGGCCCGGCCGACCGCAACATCTTCGTCCAGAACGCGGCGCGCGGACAGCGCGGCCTCGCCGACCCCAACCTCAGCCTCAACGCCTGGCGCAGCCTGCGCATCGCGGACCGGCTGTGCGGGGTGCGCAGCGACGAGCAGCTGGCCTCCTTCATCGAGTGGTCCGCCAAGTCGCCCGCCACCAACGCCGCCTGGACCGCCCGATGACCGCGCCGGCCTGCGACGTCGCCGTCGTCGGGGGCGGGGTGATCGGTCTCACCGTCGCCGGGGAGATCCTCGCCCGCGCCCCGCACACCCGCCTGGTGGTCCTGGAACGGGACGCCGTCGCCGGCGGCGCCACCCGGCGCTCGGCCGGACTGCACTTCCCGCGCGGCGCCTCGCAGCGGGTCCGCGCGATGGCCGCCCACAGCCAGGAGCACTACGCCGCGCTCAAGGCGGCCCGCCCCGAACTGCCCGTGCACGCCCTGGACATGACGGTGGTGGCGCCCGCGTCCGCCGGGGAGCGGCTGCGTACGGTCTACCTGCCGCAGGCCCGGCTGCGGCCCGTGCCCGAGGTGGCCGGCAAGATCGCCGTGCTCCCCGAGGGCACCGCGGCCTGGGAGGGCGACGGCTGCCAGTACGCGGACGTCCACGCCCTCACCCAGCTCCTCGCCCGCGACCTGCGCCGCACCGCGGAGATCCGGGAAGGGGTCGAGGTCACCGCGGTCACCCCCGGCACCGGGTCCGTGGACATCGCCCTGGGCACGGGCGCCGTGCTGAACGCCGGCCGGGTGGTCCTCGCCCCCGGGCCCTGGCTCGCCGCCCCCGCCTGGAAGGACCTCGTGGCCCCGCTCGGGGTCCGGGTGAAGAAGATCGTCGCCCTGCACATCGAGATCCCGCCCCGCGCGGACGACCGGGCGGTGGTCTTCCAGGACGAGGACGCCTTCCTGCTGCCGTACCACGACCGCGGGCACTGGCTGTTCAGCTACACCTGCCAGGAATGGGACGTCGACCCGGACACCGTCCCGGTGAGCCTGACGTCCGCCGACCGGGACGCCGCCCTGGCCGTCCTGGACCGCTACGCCCCCCAGCTGGCCGCGCACTGCGTCTCCGGGCGCGTCTTCTGCGACGCGTACGGGCCCGGCCTCGAACCGCTCGTCCACCCGCTCACGGCCGACGGCCGGGTGGTGTTCGCGGGCGGCGCCAGCGGCTCCGGCTACCGGCTGGCCCCCGCCATCGCGGCGGAGACCGCCCAGCTGCTCCTTTCCCCGTCGCCCCGGAAGGACGACCACTCGTGATCATCAACACGTACGACGACAACGTGCTCAGCGAGGCATTCGGCATCGACATGAGCGACGTGCCCGGCCTGGGCGTCGGCGCCGGCTGGGGCCGGGTCGCGCCCGGTGCCGCCTCCGACAGCCACCAGCACGACGAGACCGAGTTCTTCGTGATCGTGCGCGGCAGCGGCGAACTCGTCGTCGACGGCCGGCGCCACCCCGCCGCCCCCGGCACGGTCGTCCTCTTCGAACCGTTCGAGTCCCACGTCCTGGAGAACACCGGCGACACCGACCTGGTCTTCTTCACCCAGTACTGGCGGGACGCCGGGCGGGCGCTGACCTCGGCGCTGAACCCCGAGCGCAAGAGCTTCGGCGACCGGCCCGTCTTCGTCTTCTCCACGCCGCCCACCCCCAACGGCGACCTCCACCTGGGCCACCTGTCCGGGCCGTACCTGGGCGCCGACGTCTTCGTACGCCACCAGCGGATGAACGGCACCAGGGCCTGGCACCTGACCGGCAGCGACGACTACCAGAGCTACGTGGTCGCCGCGGCGGCCGCGGACGGGGTGGAGCCTGCCGAGGCCGCCGCCCACTACAGCGCCGAGATCGCCAGGACGCTGGAACTGATGGACATCCCGCTCGACCAGTACACCGTCACCGACACCGCCCCCGAGTACCGCACCGGCCTCCAGGACTTCTTCTCCCGGGTGGTCTCCTCCGGCCGGGTCACGGTCACCGAGGCGGACGCCCTGTTCGACGCGGAGACCGGCCGCTACCTGTACGAGGTGGACGTCAAGGGCGGCTGCCCCGGCTGCGGTTCGGGCGCCGGCGGCAACATCTGCGAGCAGTGCGGCGAGCCCAACGTCGTCACCGACCTGACGGACCCGGTCTCCGCCGACTCCCCGGCCGCGCCGCGCACCGGCAGGATCTCGCGCTGGTCGCTGCCGCTGCACGAGTTCCGCGCCACGCTCGACGCCCACCACCGCCTCGGCCGCGTCCCGGCCCGGCTGCGCGAACTCACCGACCGCCTGTTCAGCCGGCCGAGCCTCGACATCCCGGTCAGCCACCCCTCCGCCTGGGGCGTCCCCCCGGCCGAGCGGGACGTCGACGGACAGGTCATCTGGGTGTGGCCCGAGATGTCCTACGGCTTCCTCTACGGCATCCAGGCACTGGGCGCCCGCCTCGGCGAGAGCTGGCAGGCCGCCGCACCGGAGCAGGACTGGAAGGTCGTCCACTTCTTCGGCTACGACAACAGCTTCTACCACGCCATCCTCTACCCGACCCTGTACGAGCTGGCGTTCCCCGGGTGGAAGCCGGACATCGACTACCACGTCAACGAGTTCTACCTGCTGGAGGGCCAGAAGTTCTCCACCAGCCGCCGCCACGCCATCTGGGGCAAGGAGATCCTCGGCCCGGACACGGTGGACGCCGTCCGCTACTTCCTCTCCCGCACCCGCCCCGAGGCGGAGCGCACCAACTTCCAGCGCGCCGCGTACGAGGCGACCCTGGAGAACACCCTCATCGGCACCTGGCAGAACTGGCTGAACGACCTGGGCACCCGGATCACCAAGCACTACGGCGGCACCGCCCCCGACGCCGGGACCTGGACGCCCGAGCACTCCGCCTTCCTCGGCCGCCTCGGCAACCGGCTCGACGCCGTCTCCGCCAGCCTCGGCTCCGAGGGCTTCTCGCTCAACGAGGCCGCCGCCGAACTCGACGGCATCGTCGAGGACACCGTGCGCTTCTCCCGCAAGGAGGGCCTGCTCGCCGAGACGCCCGGCTGGGAGAGCGAGGCGCGCACCGCCACCGCCCTCGAACTCGCCGCCGCCCGGCTGCTCGCCCGGGTCGCCGCGCCGATCATGCCCCGGTTCGCCGGCCGGCTGGCCGCCGCGCTCTCCATGCCCGAGCCCGCCGACTGGCCGCGCACGGTCGATCTCGTCGCCCCGGGCAGCGACATCCACCTCGCCGAGGCCGTCTTCTTCGTCCGCACCGGCACCCCGGCCCCCGCCTCCGCCGAGGCCCCGGCCCCGCGCCTGCTGGACTGGCTCGGCGGACTCGTACGGACCCTGCTGAGCCTGCCCGACGACCAGGCCGTCGCCGGCCGGAGCCTGACCGCCCTCGGCACCGGCTCGCTCCAGGCCGTCACCCTCCAGTACCAGATCCTCGACGCCCTCGACGTCGACGTCACCCTCGAAGAACTGCTGGACGCCCCGGACCTCACCGCGCTCGCCGCCCTCGTCGAGGAGCGCGCCGAGGACGCCGCCGTCACCGAACTGACCGGAGGGGAGCGGCGATGAGCCTCCACGACGTCCTGCGCGAGATCGAGGGCCGCGGCCTCTTCGTCGAACTCGCCGGCACCGACCTGCGGCTGCGCGGCGGCCGGCAGAGCATGGAACCCGACTTCATCGCCCGCATCAAGGAGGTGAAGGAGGAACTGGTCGCCCACCTCGTGGAGGAGGAGAGGAACGGACCGGGCTTCCCCCTCACCACCCTCCAGCGCGCCTATCTGCTGGGCCGCAGCGGCATCTTCGAGATCGGCGACGTGGCCAGCCACGTCTACCACGAGATCGAGGGCTGCTGGGACGTGGACCGGCTGGAGACGGCGCTCGCGACCGTCATCGACGCCCACAGCGCCCTGCGCTCCCGCTTCTGCACCGACGACCGCCAGGTCACCGGAGCGGCGGGCACCCGGCTCCCGATCCCCGTCCTCGACCTGCGCGCCGAGAGCCCCGGCGAACAGGACCGCATCCGCGCGGAACTCCGCGCGGAGCGCTCGCACCGGATACTGCCCGCCGACCGCGCCCCGCTGCTCGCCGTCGAGGTCACCCGCCTCGCCGACGACCGCATGGTCCTGCACGTCGGCCACGACGGGCTGGTCATGGACGGGATCAGCATGTTCCTGTTCTTCCGCGCCTGGTGGCGCGCGTACGAGGGCACCGACTCCGGCACCCCGGCCCCGGAGGAGCTGCTGTACGAGGACTACGTCCGGGCCCTGGAGGCCGGCCGCGACCGCGCCCCGGCCCGCCGCTCCCGCGACTACTGGCTCGCCCGCGTCGACGACCTCGCCCCGCACCCCGACCTGCCCCTGCGCACCAGCCCCTCGGCGCTGACCGAGACCCGGTTCACCCAGCGGCAGGTGCGCCTGGACCGGGAGGCGTGGACGGCGCTCGGACAGCGGGCCGCCGACGCCGGGCTGACGCCGTCCGCGGTGCTGCTCGCCGCCTACGCGGAGACCCTGGCCACCTGGGGCGCGGGCGAGCGCTTCACCGTCAACACCACGGTCGCCAACCGCCCGCCCCTGCACCCCCGCGCGTTCGAGGCCATCGGCCAGTTCTCGGACACCCTGCTGGTGGAGGCGGAGGTGGACCGCTCCCTGCCCTTCCTGGAGCGGGCCCGCGCCCTGCAGACCCGGCTCCGCAAGGACCTGGACCACCGGCACTTCTCCGGCGGCCAGGTCATGCAGGAACTCGCCCGGCGCCGGGGCGGCGTGGCGGGCGCCCGGATGCCGTTCACCTTCAACAGCGCCCTCGGCCACGGCGACGCCGACGGCTCGGCCCTGGAACTGTTCGGCCCGGAGGTCTTCACCGTCTCCCAGACCCCGCAGGTCTGGCTGAACGCCTTCGCCATGGAGCAGCACGGCGGCCTCGTCGTCCAGCTCGACGGCATCGACGAACTGTTCCCGGAAGGGCTGCTGGACGCCTTCGCGTACGGCTACCAGACCCTGCTGGAGACCCTGACGGACCCGGCCGCCTGGCAGCGCACCTCCTTCGGCCTGCTGCCCCCGGACCAGACCGAGCGGCGCCGCGCCGCCAACGACACCCGGGTGCCGCTGCCCCCGGTCATGCTCGGCGACGCGTTCGTCGAACGGGCCCGGAGCGCCCCGGACGCGCCCGCGATCCTCACCTCCGGCGGGGAGGTCCGCTACGGCGAACTCCTGCACCGGGCGGCGGCCGCCGCGCGGTGGCTGCGCGAGGGCGGCGTCGGCCGGGACGAACTGGTCGGACTGGTGATGCACCGGGGCCCCGAGCAGATCGTCGGCATCCTCGCCACCGTGCTGGCCGGGGCCGCCTACCTGCCCGTGGACGCCGCCCTGCCGGCCGACCGGCAGGAGTACATGCTGCGCGACGGCCGGGTGCGCCGGGTCCTCACCAACGCCGACGGGCCGGGCGGCGGCGGGCGCGAGGTCATGCGCCTCGACCTCGCCGACGGCGGCACGGGCGGCCCGTCCGCCGCCGCGCCCGAGGTGCCCGAGCGGCTGCCCGGCTCCGACCCGGACGACCTCGCCTACGTCCTCTACACCTCCGGCACCACCGGCGCGCCCAAGGGCGTCATGGTCAGCCACCGCAACGTCGCCAACGTCGTCGCGGACTGCCACGAGCGCTTCGGCATCAGCCCCGCCGACCGGTTCTTCGCGATCAGCGCCTTCAACTTCGACCTGTCCGTGTGGGACGTCTTCGGCGCCCTGTCGGCGGGCGCGGCCCTGGTCATGCCCGACCGGGACCGGGCCGTGGACCCGGCGCACTGGCTCGACCTGTGCGCGGACGCGGGCGTCACGGTGTGGAACTCGGTCCCCGCCATCGTCAACCTGATGCACGACCAGGCCGTCGCGGACGGGGTCGTTCCGCCCGCGCTGCGCCTGGTGATGATGAGCGGCGACCGCATCCCGCCGGCCCTCCCGGCCGCGCTGCGCACCCTCAAGCCCGGCCTCGACGTGGTCTCCCTGGGCGGCCCGACCGAGACGACCGTCTGGAACATCCTGCACCCGGTCGGGCCGGACGAGGACGGCAGCGAGTCCATCCCGTACGGCCGCCCGAACGCCAACAACCGGGCCTACGTCCTGGACCGGGACGGCCTGGACGCCCCGGACTGGGTCACCGGCGAGATCTGCGCGGCCGGCACCGGCCTGGCACGCGGCTACTGGGACGACCCGGAACGCACCGCCGAGCGCTTCTTCCACGACCCCGTGCGCGGCGAACGCCTCTACCGCACCGGGGACCTGGGCCGGATGCTGCCCGACGGAAACATCGCGATCATGGGCCGCAGCGACTTCCAGATCAAGGTCAACGGCTACCGCATCGAGGCCGGCGAGGTCGAGACGCGACTGGTCGCCGTCCCCGGCGTCGCCAAGGCCGTGGTCGCCGGACAGGAGGGGGCCCAGGGCGCCCGCCTGGTGGCCCACCTGGTCCCGGAGGACGGCACGGACCGCCCCACCGAGAACGCGCTGCGCGACGCGCTCCGCCGCGACCTGCCGGACTACATGGTGCCCGGGGCCGTCGTCTGGCACGACGAGCTGCCGCTGACCCGGAACGGCAAGGTGGACCGGGGCCGGCTCGCCGCGGCGGCCGTCGAGGCGGCGGCCCCCGTCCCGCGCGCCCGCAGCGGCGGCGCGCCGTCCACCCCCACCGAGAAGGCCCTGGTCGAGATCTGGACCACCGTGCTGCGCGGCAAGGAGGTCGGCGTCCACGACCGGCTCGGCGCGCTGGGCGGGGACTCCATCGCCGCCGCCCGCATCCTGACCGCCGTCCGCAAGCAGTTCGGGGTCGGCATCCCGCTCGACGCGTTCGCCGAGATGGACTGCGTCCACGCGCTCGCCGCCGAGCTGGACGAGCGGGAAGGGGCGACGCGATGACCGCCCCCTCGGTGCTCGACCGCGTCGTCAACACCGCGCCGGCGGGCGGCCGGATCTCCTTCGCCCGGCTGGACGGCACGGAGACCCTCGGCCTCCCGGAGCTGTACGAACGGGCCGGGCGGCTCGCCGGACGGCTGCGGGAACGGGGCGTCGGCCCCGGCGACCGCATCGGCATCCTGGCCGCGAACAGCCTGGAGTGGGTGCTCCTGGACCTGGCGGCGCTCCGGCTGAAGGCGCAGACCGCCGGGTTCGAGCCCGGCAAGTTCGACCCGGCCGACGACCTGACCGGCCGCTACGGACTGACCCTCCTCTTCACGGACCGGGCCGCCGACGCCCCCGGGGCCGTACCGATGAGCGAGGTGCGCGCCCTGTCCGAGCCGGACGCGGAGGCGGCCGGTCCGCCGGCCCCCGCGCCGGTGACCTGGGGACCGCGCGAGGTGACCACCATCAAGTTCACCTCCGGCAGCACCGGCACCCCCAAGGGGCTCGGCGCCACCGCCGGCAGCATCGACAGCTCCCTCGCGGCCGTCCAGGAGATGTTCGGCCACGCCCCGGGCGACGACCTGTTCGTCTTCCTGCCGCTGTCCCTGCTCCAGCAGCGCTACTGGGTCTACTCGGCGCTCGCCCACGGGCACGACGTCACGATCAGCACCTACGAGGCGGCCTTCGCGGCGATGCGCCGGGTCCGGCCGACCGTGGTGATGGGCGTCCCGGCCTTCTACGAGACGGCCCGGCGCCAGGTCGAGTCCCGGGTGCGGCGCTCCGGCGGCACGCTGACCCCGCAGGAGGCCGCCCGCCGGCTGTTCGGCGACCGCGTCCGCTACCTGTGGACCGGCTCCGCACCGGCCGACGCGGCGATGCTCCGGTTCTTCACGGACGCCGGACTGCCCATCTACGAGGGCTACGGCCTCAACGAGACGTGCATCGTCGCCAAGAACCACCCGGGCGCCAGCCGCGAGGGCAGCGTGGGGCGCGTCCTGCCGGGCAAGGAGGTCCTGCTCGACGCGGACGGGGTGGTCAGCGTGCGCAGCGAGCACCCCGTCGGCTACGGGTACGCCTTCGCCGAACCCGGCGCCTCCGAACGCGTCTTCGGCCCGGACGGCACGGTGCGCACCGGCGACCTCGGCCACATCGACGAGGACGGCTTCCTGTTCATCCGGGGCCGGGCCGACGACGTCATCGTCCTGGACAACGGCAAGAAGGTCGTCGTCCGGCCGATCGAGGAGCACATGCGGGCCAGCCCGGCCGTCGCCGAGTGCGTCCTGTTCTGCCCCACCCAGACGGACCTGGTCGCGGTCGTCTCGCCGGCGGCGCTGCCCGCCGACCCGGACGCCGTCCGCGCCCAGCTCGCCCTGACCAACGCGGCGTTCGGCCGGGACGAGCGGATCAGCCGGGTCGTCATCGCCGATGAGCCGTTCAGCATCGACAACGACCTGCTCACCTCGCAGTACAAGCCGAAACGACCCCGGATCCTGGCCGCGTACCGGACCAGCCTCCACGACCCCAAGGCAGGCATTCATGCACCCTGACACCGTCCTCGGCACGGACCTCGGCACCGGCATCGAGAACGCGGCCCGCGAGGCCCTCTCCGTCCTGCTGGACCCGGAGATCCCCCCGGCGGAGATCGACCTCGACGCGGACATGGCCGGCTCCTACAGCCTGACCTCGCTCAACAAGGTCCTCTTCCTCACCGAGGTGTGCGAGGCGACCGACGTCGACCTCGCCCACTTCACCGAGCACGACCTCGCCGCCATGCACACCCTGCGCGACGTCGTCGAGTCCCTCGCCCGGCACACCGACGCAAAGGCGGTCTGACATGTCCTGGTCCCGCGACGCCGCCGCGGTCATGGAGAACGAGCACGTCCTGCTGCGACCGGTCGCCGAGACCGACCGCGAGGCCGTGCGCGCCGTCGCCATGGACCCCGAGATCTGGCGCTACTTCGTCTCCGCGGTCACCGACGAGGCCGACTACACCGCCTTCTTCGACACCTGCCTCGCCGACCACGCGGCCGGCCGCCGCGCCGTCCACGTCATCGTGGACAAGGCCTCCGGCCGGGTCGCGGGCAGCATGAGCTTCGGCAACATGGCCGAGGCCGACCGGCGCCTGGAGATCGGCTGGTCCTGGCTCGGCCGCGACTTCCGCGGCAAGGGCATCAACCGCTGGGCGAAGTACCTGCTGCTGCGCCACGCCTTCGAGGTCCTGGAGGCGGAGCGCGTCGAGTTCAAGACCGACGTCCTCAACATCCAGGCCCGGCGCGGGCTGCGCAACATCGGCGCCGTCGAGGAGGGCACCCTGCGCAGCTTCAACTACATGCCGGGCGGCCGGCGCCGCGACGCCGTCTTCTACAGCGTGCTGCGCGCCGAGTGGCCCCGGGTGGAGTGGGAGCTGGCCACGAAGCCGAAGGTCGCCCCCTGGGAACGGCCGGCCGACACCGACGACGCCGTGCTGAGCGCCGCCGGATGACCGGCCACGGGGAGATACCCCTCATCCGCGCGTCGGGCGACCCGTTCGCCGTGGGACGCGCCCACGGTGAGGCCCTCGCCGGTCCCCTGCGCGCCTTCCTGGACGACTCGCTCTGCCGGCTGAACAAGGTCATGCCGGAGCCGGTCTCCCGGACGGAGCTGCTGCCGTCGATCGCCGCCTACCGGGCGGCGGTCACGGCGGCGGTCCCCGCCCTGGCCGACGAGGTCGCGGGCCTCGCCGCCGGGGCCGGGGTGAGCGCGGACGAGGCGTGGCTGCTGCAACTGCGCCGGGAGATCATGGGCTACCGCAAGGTGCCCACCGCGGGCGACTGCACGACGTACGCCCGCACCGGCGCGGGCGGCCCGGTCCTCGCCCAGACCGTCGACCTCAACGGCGACCTGGACGACTACCTGAGCGTGCTGGACGTGCGGCGGTCCGACCGGCCGGGCCGGCGCTCGCTCGTCCTTAGCTTCGGCGGGCTCCTCGGCTACCTCGGCCTCAACAGCGACGGCCTCGCGATCGGCCTCAACCTGGTGCTCGGCGGCGACTGGCACCCCGGCCTGCCGCCGTACCTCGCCATCCGGCACCTGCTGGACTCGGCGGGCGGCGTCGAGGAGGCCCTGGCGATCCTGCGCGGGCTGCCGCTGGCCAGCTCCCGCACCTTCGTCCTGTGCGACCGCGACCACGCCCTGTACGTGGAGGCCCTCGACGGCGAACTCCGGGTCGTGGAGGGGCCGGAGACCGTCCACACCAACCACTTCCTGCACCCCGACTTCACCGCGCGCGACGAGGTCAACGTCTTCGCCCGCAACTCCTCCGTCCGCAGGCTGAAGGCCGCCACCGAAGGGCTCGCCGGACTGCCCCCGGGCGCGGACGCCGAGGCGCACTTCGGGCTGCTGTCCGAGCCGCCCGTCCGCGTCCCGGACCGGGGCGACATCCGCGCCGAGCGGACCGTCGCGGCCGTGGTCATGTTCCCGGACCGGGGCGAGCTGCGCGTACGGCCCGGAGATCCCGCGCTCAACGCCACCCAGGTCTTCAGTGTGTAGGGGCGCCGGCCCCTGCCGCACCGGAAGGAGGAGAACACATGGACGCCTGGCTGGTGGATCTGGACGAGCACGCGTGGTCACCGGCACACCGCACGGGTCAGGGCGGCACGGCCCGTGCGACACCCGAGGAGGACAGGCGCGCGGCGGAGTTCACCTGCGCCTCCACCACCCGCCGCTTCCTGCGGGCCCGGCTGGTGGTGCGCCAGCTCCTCGGGGAACGGCTCGCCGTCTCCCCGGCGGAGCTGCGCGTCGCCCACACCCCCGACGGCAAACCGTTCCTGCCGGACCATCCGCAGCTGCACATCAACTGGTCCCGCTCCGAACGGCTGCTGCTGCTCGCCGCCGCCGACACCGGTCCGATCGGCGTGGACATCGAACGCCTGCGGCCGGTGCCCGCCGCCATGGACGCGCTCGCCACCATCTACCCCGCCCTGCCCGTCACCGCCGACCCGGAGACGTTTTTCCCGGCGTGGACCCTGCTGGAGGCCTCGGTCAAGGCGACCGGCCTCGGACTGGCGCGGGGGGCGAAGGACGTCGACCTGGCGTTCGGCCCCGGCGGCACGGTGTCGCTGCGCGGCATCCTCGGCCACGGCCCGTCGGACGCCTGGTTCGGCCGTACGGAACCCCTCGAGGCGTGCGGCGCGCTGCCGGCCGCCGTGGCCGCCGTGGTCACCCGCGACCGGCCGCCGGTCTCCCTGAACCTGCTGCTCGGCAGGGACGGGCCCGGCCGGGCCACCGCCCCGCAGGACGAGCCGGCCCCCTTCGTCCTGACCCTGTGACCCCCCCGACCCGCCGAGGAACGCCACGATGACCCCACCCGCCCGCACCCTGCTCAGGCTGCACGCCGTCGCCCCCGCCCTCGTCGCCGCCGACCTGGCCCGCGCCGTCTCCCGCGTCCTGACC
>NZ_JAKRGC010000129.1 GCF_022347745.1 Streptomyces sp. OfavH-34-F | reverse complement strand
CGCACCGACCGCCGCGGCGGTGACCCGCGCACCGGCGCCCTGCCCGTCGAGCAGCCGGCGCACGGCGGGCAGCAGCTGCTCCAGCAGATGTGCGGCGTCGATGCCGTGCGGCCCGGTGCGCACCGGGCCGCCGCACTCGGCGGTCACCACCGGCCCCTCCGCCTCCGCCGGGCCCAGCGCCAACCGGAGTCCGGAGCCGCCCGAATCCACGCCGATCACCCAGCCGTGCGACGTCATGGACCGGCTCCCGCGGGACGAGGGGGACAAGGACGCCAGCACCCTATCCCCGGAGCCCTCCGTTGCGCCGGTAGGGTGATCTTCCGTGACAGCACGACCGTTGAACGAAGTAGTCGAGCCCGGCTGGGCCGACGCCCTCGCCCCCGTGGCCGGACGGATCGCCGCGATGGGCGATTTCCTGCGGGCGGAGATCGCGGCGGGCCGCACCTATCTCCCCTCCGGGGCGAACGTGCTGCGCGCGTTCCAGCAGCCCTTCGAGGACGTACGGGTCCTGATCGTCGGTCAGGACCCGTATCCCACACCGGGGATGGCGATCGGCCTCAGCTTCGCGGTCTCCCCGGAGGTCCGCAGGCTGCCGGAGAGCCTGGAGAACATCTACCGCGAACTCCACGCCGACCTGGGGCTGCCCCGGCCCTCCAACGGCGACCTCACCCCCTGGACCCGGCAGGGCGTGCTGCTGCTGAACAGGGCGCTGACCACCGCGCCCCGCTCACCCGGCGCCCACCGCGGCAAGGGCTGGGAGGAAGTGACCGAACAGGCCATCCGCGCCCTGGCCGCCCGGGGCAAGCCGCTGGTCTCCGTGCTCTGGGGACGCGACGCCCGCAATGTGCGCCCGTTCCTCGGCGGTCTCCCGGCCATCGAGTCCGCCCACCCCTCCCCGAGGTCCGCCGACCGCGGCTTCTTCGGCTCCAGGCCGTTCAGCCGGGTCAACGAACTCCTGGTGGCGCAGGGCGCCCAGCCGGTGGACTGGCGGCTGCCCTAGCCGCACGCGGGCGGCCCCGGGGTCAGACGTCCACGACGGCCGCCCGTACGCACAGCACGTCCGGCAGGTGGGAGGCGAGCTGCTCCCAGCTGTCGCCGTCGTCGGCGCTCGCGTACAGCTCGCCGTTGCGGTTGCCGAAGTAGACCCCGGCCGGGTCCGCGTCGTCCGTGCACAGGGCGTCGCGCAGCACCGTGCCGTAGTGGGCGCCCTCGGGCAGGCCCGCCGACAGGGGCTCCCAGTGCGCGCCGGCGTCCGTCGTCCGGAAGACCCGGCAGCGGTGCTCGGCGGGCACCCGGTCGGCGTCGGCGTTGATCGGGAAGACGTACGCCGTGTCCGCGCGGTGCGGATGGGCGGCCACGGCGAAGCCGAAGTCCGAGGGCAGGCCCGCGCCGATGTCCGTCCAGTTGCCCCCGGCGTCGTCGCTGCGGAAGACGCCCCAGTGGTTCTGGAGGTAGAGGCGGTCCGGGTCGGCCGCGTCCCGGCTGACCTTGTGCACGCACTGGCCGAACTCCGGGTCGGGGTCGGGCAGGAAGACCGCCGAGACCCCCTTGTTGGCCGGGGCCCAGCTCGCCCCGCCGTCCACGGTCCGGAACACCCCGGCGGTGGAGACCGCGACCGTCACCGCGCGCGGGTCGCGCGCGTCGGTCAGGATCGTGTGCAGCCCCTCGCCGCCCCCGCCGGGCACCCAGCGGTCCCGCGTCGGGTGCTCCCACAGCGGGCGCACCAGCTCGAAGGACTCGCCCCCGTCCGCGGAGCGGAACAGCGCGGCCGGTTCCGTGCCCGCGTAGACCACGCCGGGCGCCTCCGGGCCGGCCGGCTGCAACTGCCAGACCCGCTCCAGCGAAGTCCCGGTGAACTCCGGGAACTTCACCGCCGGGGTCGTGGGCTCGACCCAGCTCGCCCCCAGGTCGTCGGAGTGGAACACGGACGGGCCCCAGTGCGCGCTGTCCCCGCCGACGAGCAGCCGGGGCCGGTCGCCCCGCGTGTCGATGGCCACCGCGTAGATCGCCTGCGCGTTGAAATGCGGCCCCTCGAACTCCCACGTACCACCGCGCCTGCGGCCGATGAAGAGCCCCTTGCGGGTGCCTACGGTGAGCAGTACCCCGGTCATGACCGAACCTCCCGAAACGCCGTTGTGCCGGATACCGGTCAGTCTGCACCGGGGCACTGACAGTGGCGTGGACGACGGCTCGGGGTGTCACCGGCCCGGGGTGGCACCGGCCGTCATGTCACCGGTCCGGGGCGCGGCGGCCGGACGGGCTCAGCGGCAGGGCGGGGCCGTGCTGCTGCGGACCACCAGATTGGTCGCCAGGTCCACCCGGGTCGTCGCGGGCTCCCGGCCCCGGCTCAGGTCGAGGACCAGCCGGGCCGCCGTCTCGGCCATCTCGATCAGCGGCTGGCGCACCGTGGTCAGCGGCGGCCCGATCCACCGGGTGAGCGGCAGGTCGTCGAAGCCGACCACGCTCAGGTCCTCCGGGATGCGCAGACCCAGCTCGCGCGCCGCCTCGTACACGCCGAGCGCCTGGAGGTCGTTGCCGGCGAAGACGGCGGTCGGCCGGTCCGCCGAGCGCAGCAGCTCCATCCCGGCGGCGTACCCCGCCTCGTGCGAGAACTCGCCCTCGCGGATGAGGGAGCGGTCGATGGCGATGCCCGCCGTCTCCAGGGCCGCGCGGTAGCCGTCCACCCGGGCCAGGCTGCACATCATCCGGGACGGGCCGCTGACCACGCCGATCCTGCGGTGGCCCAGGCCGGTGAGATGGCGGGTGGCGGCGAGACCGCCCTGCCAGTTCGTCGTGCCGACCGAGGGGATGTCGTCGCCGGGGTCGCCGGCCGGGTCGACCACCGCGTACGGGATGCTGCGGCTGGTGAGCTGCGCGCGCTGGGCGGCGGTGAGGTCGGAGAGGACCAGGATCACGCCGACCGGGCGGCGGGCCAGCACCCCGTCGACCCAGGTCTGGCCGGGGCTGAGGCGGCCCGCGCTCTCCGAGAGGACCAGGCTCAGGCCCTCCTCGCGCGCGACGTTCTCCACTCCGCGCACGACCTCCATCGCCCACGCGCTGTCCAGCTCGTGGAAGACCAG
The DNA here is from genome assembly GCF_022347745.1 of Streptomyces sp. OfavH-34-F. Lineage (GTDB taxonomy): Bacteria > Actinomycetota > Actinomycetes > Streptomycetales > Streptomycetaceae > Streptomyces. The sequence continues at coordinate 13,768 of NZ_JAKRGC010000129.1, read as the reverse complement.
GTCGATGAGTTGCGACTGCGTGGTGGAACCGCGTCTGCGCCGATAGCCGTGCCGCAGCAGCAGCTCCTCGACCTTGGTGCGTGTACTGGGCGCGACATCGGCACGCCCGTTCAGCACCTTCGAAACTGTCGGAGCCGAGACTCCGGCCGCTCGGGCGATTTCCGCCAGCGTGGCAGCGCCTTCCGACGCCGCTCCGGCAGGCGCATTCTCCTGATGTGACTGGACGTTTCCGGGGCTCATACAGCGAATCGTAACCGCCCGGCCGTCCGGGCGAGGGGGCGGACCCCGCAGAAAATTCGCAGCCCGTGACCTCTTGACTGGCCCGAAACCCGACCGTACGGTTCCGGCAACATTCGCAAGCAACTCCGAAAGATTCGACAGAGGTGCGGTCATGCGGTCGGGAATTTTCACTCAGGGCAAGCGCGCGGCGAGATGGACCGCGGCCGGTGCGGCCATGGTCATGGCGGGGGTCCTGGCGGGCTGCGGGTCGGACGGCGACAGCGGCGGGGGCGGCGGCACGCTGACCGCCTACGTCTACGGCGACGACGCCGTGAAGGTCCAGGAAGCGGCGGTCAAGGAGTTCAACAAGACCTCCGACGTCAAGGTCAAGCTGGTCCCCGTGCCCGGCACCGACTACGTCAACAAGCTGCGCAGCGCCATGGGCTCCCCGAGCGCCCCGGACATCTTCTTCAACTGGGGCGGCGGCTCCATCAAGCCCTACGTGGACGCCAACCAGCTGGTCGACCTCACGTCCACGTTCAAGGACGACGCGACCCTCAAGGACGGCTTCCTCCCGTCGATCGTCACCGCCGGCAGCCTCAACGGGAAGATCTACGGCGTCCCGATGCGCGGGATGCAGCCCGTGATGCTCTTCTACAACAAGACCCTCTTCGCCGAGCACGGCGTCAAGGCCCCCAAGACCTGGGAAGACCTCCAGCAGGCCATCAAGACCTTCAAGAGCAAGGGCATCACCCCCTTCGCCCTCGGCGGCTCCGACAAGTGGCCCGAGCTGATGTGGATGGAGTACCTGCTCGACCGGATCGGCGGCCCCGACGTCTTCCGCAAGATCCAGGACGGTGACAGCTCGGCCTGGGGCGACCCGGCGGTCCTGAAGACCGCGCAGACCGTCAAGCAGCTCATCGACGACGGAGCGTTCGGCAAGAACTTCAACTCCGTCGACTACGGCAACGGCGGTGCGCCCACCCTGCTCAACAAGGGCAAGGCGGCCATGCACCTGATGGGTTCGTGGGAGTACTCCACGCAGCTCGGCAAGGCCCCCGAGTTCGCCAAGAAGGACCTGGGCTGGACCACCTTCCCGACCGTCGCCGGCGGCGTCGGCGACGCGGCCGACGTGGTCGGCAACCCCACCAACTACTGGTCCGTCAACGCCCGCACCAAGCACAAGGACGCGGCCATAGCCTTCCTCAAGACCATGGCGTCCAAGTCCTACGCGCAGGCCCTCGTCGACAACGGCGACGTGCCCACCACCTCCAACGCCGCCTCCATGCTGAGCGGATCGCCGAACCCGCAGTTCGCCACCGACCAGTACCAGATGGTCCAGAAGGCCCCGAGCTTCACCCTCTCCTGGGACCAGGCCCTGGAGGCCCGCTACGCCACCCCGATGCTCACCGAGATCAGCAAGCTGTTCGCCGGCAAGTCCACGCCCGAGCAGTTCGTCGCCGCGATGAAGGCCGTCAAGTAACGATGTCCCACGTCTCCTCGTCACCGAAGGTGCGCGGAGGACGGAAGGCGGCCGCCGGCAACGTCGGCCGCCCCCCGGTCGCCTGGGCCCTGCCCGGCATCCTCTTCTTCGCGCTCTTCGCGATCGTCCCGCTGGCGATCGCCGTGTACCTCTCCTTCTGCCACTGGGACGGGCTGAACTCCCCGTCCTCGGCCGGCCTGGACAACTGGACCCGGCTGTTCAAGGACCCGGAGTTCCGCCAGGCCGCCTGGCTCAGCCTGCTCCTGACCGCCATCAGCTGGGTCTTCCAGACCCCCGTCGCCCTGCTGCTCGGCGTCTGGGCGGCCGGCCGGCAGCGCAACCGCGCGGTGCTCTCCGCGATCTTCTTTGTTCCGCTGCTGCTGTCCACCACGGCCATCGCGATGCTCTTCCACGCGCTGCTCGACCCGAACTTCGGCGTCATCAAGGAGATCGGCCCCTGGTTCGGCATCGACCCGAACGTCCTGGGCTCGTCCACCGGCGCCCTGCTCACCGTGGCGTTCGTCGGCGGCTGGCAGTTCATGCCCTTCCACACCCTGATCTACCAGGGCGGCACCCGGCAGATCCCGCAGGTCCTCTACCAGGCCGCCGAGATGGACGGCGCCGGCATGTACCGGCAGTTCTTCCACATCACCCTGCCGCAGCTGCGCAACACCATCACCACCTCGTCGGTCCTGATGATCGTCGGCTCGCTGACCTACTTCGACACCGTGCTGATCATGACCAAGGGCGGTCCCGGCACCGACACCACCATCCTGCCGTACCTGATGTACCGCACCGGTTTCCAGACCTACGACCTCGGGTACGCCGCCGCGATCGCGACCGCCCTCGTCGTCGTGGCCACCGCGATCTCGCTGATCCTCGTCCGCTTCAGCGGCTTCGGGAACATGCGCTCCACACGGGAAGGTATGTGACGCGATGTCCACCGACACCCGCCCCGCGACGCGCCCGGCACAGCCCCTGACCCGCGTCCGTCCCGCCACCGCCCGCCGCCGGAGGTGGGGCAACCCGCTGGCCGGCCTCGGCTCGCTGGTCTGGCTCGTGCTGGTCCTCGTCCCGCTCTACACGCTGGTCTCCTCCTCGCTGATGCGCCAGGACCAGGCGCTGAACGGCGACCCGCTGGCGATCCCGACCGACCCCACGTTCGAGAACTACCGCACCGTGCTCGACAGCGGCTTCTCCACGATGATCACCAACACGGCGATCGTCGCCGTGGCCACGGTGGCCATCGTGCTGCTGCTCTCGATCCCCGTCGCCTACGTCGCGGTACGCACCCGCAGCCGGCTCTCCGGGCTCGCCTTCCGCACCTTCCTGCTCGGCGTCGCCATCCCCGCGCAGGCCGTGATCGTGCCGCTCTACCTGCTCATCAGCAAGATGGGCCTGTACGACAGCCTGCCGGCCATCATCCTGCCGACCGCCGCCTTCGCGATGCCGGTCGCGGTGCTCATCCTGAGCGGCACCATGCGCGACGTCTCCGAGGAGATGTACGAGGCCATGGCGCTCGACGGCGCCTCGCCGCTGCGGATGCTGTGGCAGCTGGCCATCCCGATGTCCAAGGCGGGGATCAGCACCGTGGCGATCTACACGGCGCTCCAGGCGTGGAACGGCTTCCTGTTCCCGCTGATCCTGACCCAGTCGGAGGAGAACCGCGTGCTCACCCTCGGTCTCTTCAACTTCATGTCCCAGTTCGGGGTGAACATCCCGGCCGTGCTCGCCGCGATCGTGCTCTCCGTCGTGCCGATCTTCGCCGTGTACCTCGTGGCCCGCAAGGCCCTGGTCAACGGACTGATGGGGGTGGGCGGCAAGTAGCGCACCCATGCCGCCGCGTACCACCGAACTCTTGAGAGGATTCCCCGCCGCCATGGCAAACCCCCCTGTTCCGCACGCCCGCAGGACCGAAGCGGTCACCGCCGTCGAAGGCCCCTGGCAAGACCCCGCGCTCGCCCCCGAGGAGCGCGTGGCCGACCTCCTCTCCCGGATGACCCTCCAGGAGAAGACCGCCCAGCTGTACGGAATCTGGGTGGGCGCCGACGCCGACGGGGACGGGGTCGCGCCGCACCAGAACGAGATGGTCGACGCGATCGACTGGGACACGCTGATCCCGCGCGGCCTCGGCCAGCTGACCCGGCCGTTCGGTACCGCCCCCGTCGACCCGGCGGTCGGCGCGATCTCGCTCGCCCGCGCCCAGCAGGCCATCGCCGGCGCCGGACGCTTCGGCATCCCGGCCCTCGCCCACGAGGAGTGCCTGGCCGGGTTCACCGCCTGGGGCGCCACCGCCTACCCCGTCCCGCTCTCCTGGGGCGCGGCCTGGAATCCGGACCTGGTCACCGAGATGGCCCGGCGCATCGGCGGCGACATGCGCTCCGTGGGCATCCACCAGGGCCTCGCCCCGGTCCTGGACGTGGTGCGCGACCTGCGCTGGGGCCGCGTCGAGGAGACCATCGGCGAGGACCCCTACCTGGTCGCCACCATCGGCACCGCCTACGTGCGCGGCCTGGAGTCCGCCGGCATCGTCGCCACCCTCAAGCACTTCGCCGGCTACGCGGCGTCGGCCGGCGCCCGCAACCTCTCGCCGGTACGGGCCGGGGCCAGGGAACTGGCCGACGTCATCCTGCCGCCCTTCGAGATGGCGCTCGTCGAGGGCGGCGCGCGCTCGGTCATGCAGTCCTACGCCGAGATCGACGGCCTCCCCTCGGCGGCCGACCCCTCCCTGCTCACCGGGCTGCTCCGCGACACCTGGGGCTTCGAGGGCACCGTCGTCGCCGACTACTTCGCCATCGGCTTCCTGGAGACCCTGCACAAGGTCGCCGAGGGCCGCGCCGACGCCGCCCGCCTCGCCCTGCGCGCCGGGATCGACGTCGAACTGCCCACCGTCCGCAGCTACGGCGACGAACTCGCCGCCGCCGTCCTGGACGGCACGGTCCCCGAGGAGCTGGTGGACCGGGCGCTGCGCCGGGTCCTGCTCCAGAAGTGCGAACTCGGGCTGCTCGACCCCGACTGGAGCCCGCTGCCGGAACTCCTGCGGGACACCGACCCGGAGCAGGCGCGCGAGAGCATCGACCTCGACCCGCCGCGCAACCGCGCCCTCGCCCGCGAACTCGCCGAACAGGCGGTCGTCCTGCTCGCCAACCCGCACGGCGCCCTGCCCCTCACCGGTACCGGGCGGATCGCGGTGGTCGGCCCGCGCGCCGACGACGCGCTGGCCATGCTCGGCTGCTACTCCTTCCCCAGCCACGTCGGCGTGCTGCACCCCGAGACCGCGATGGGCATCGACATCCCCACCGTGCTCGACGCGGTGCGCGGGGAGTTCCCGGACGCGGCGGTGACCGGCGCACCCGGCTGCGAGGTGGACGGGGACGACACCTCCGGCTTCGCGGCGGCGGTGGACCTGGCCCGGGAGGCGGACGTGTGCGTCGCGGTGCTCGGCGACCGGGCCGGGCTGTTCGGGCGCGGCACCTCGGGCGAGGGCTGCGACGCCGAGGACCTGGCGCTGCCCGGCGTCCAGGGCGAACTGCTCGACGCGCTGCTGGACAGCGGCACCCCGGTCGTCCTGGTGCTGGTGACCGGCCGGCCGTACGCGCTCGGCCGCTGGGCGGACCGTGCCGCCGCCGTGGTGCAGGCGTTCTTCCCGGGCGAGGAGGGCGGCCCGGCGCTCGCCGGCGTGCTCTCCGGCCGGGTCGGCCCGTCGGGCCGGCTGCCGGTGTCGGTGCCGCGCCTGCCGGGCGGCCAGCCGTGGACCTACCTGCAGCCGCCGCTCGGACTCGCCAACGGGGTCAGCAACCTGGACCCGACACCGCTCTACCCGTTCGGCCACGGACTGACGTACACCTCGTTCGCCTGGGAGCCCGGCGCCCCGGTGCCCGCGGAGATCCCCACCGACGGTTCGGCCGACATAGAGCTGACCGTCCGCAACACCGGGGACCGGGCCGGCACCGAGGTCGTCCAGCTGTACGTGCACGACCCGGTCGCCCAGACCACCCGGCCGGACATCCGACTCATCGGCTACGCCCGGGTGCCGCTGGAGGCGGGCGCCGAGGCGCGGGTGCGCTTCCGGTTCCACGCCGATCTGGTCTCCTTCACCGGCATCGGCGGCCGGCGCATCGTGGAGCCGGGCGCGCTGGAGCTGCGGCTGGCCACGTCCAGCGGCGCCGCCGACGTCCGGCACACCGTGCACCTGCGGCTCACCGGGCCCGAGCGCACCCTGGACCACCGGCGCCGGCTGGTGTGCGACGCCCTGGTCGAACCCGTGACCGCGGCAGCCCCCGTACAGGGCTGACCGCCCCCGGACCACCGGGCGGGGGCTGCGAGGCCCCGGCCGCGACGCGCCCCCGCCCGGTTTCTCCACCCTCCCGTACCAACCGTCCCGTCCCACCGGTCCGCCGGAGGTGCGGGGAGGCGCGCGAAACTTTCGAAACACCCACACCCGCGTACGCGACCCGGCCCGCTCCGGGAACCGGGCCGTGCGCATTCCGGAAAGGGTTTATCTGTCATGCGCAAGCCAATCAAGGCCGTTCTCGTCGGTGCCGCCGCCACGGCCCTGCTCGCCCCCGGCAGCATCAACGCCTTCGCCCACGAGGACCACGGCCGCGGCCACCAGGACCAGCGGGCCACCACCCTCGGCGCCCTCGGCAAGCGCGCCGGGGTGCGCATCGGCACCGCCGTGGACATGGCGGCCCTGGCGGACGACGCGCCCTACCGCGCCAAGGCCGCGACCGAGTTCAGCTCCGTCACGGCGGAGAACGTCATGAAGTGGGAGGTCGTCGAGCCCAGCCGGGGCCGGTACGACTGGAAGGCCGCCGACGAACTGGTGGACTTCGCCCGCGCCAACGGCCAGCTCGTACGCGGACACACCCTGCTCTGGCACAACCAGCTGCCCGCCTGGCTCACCGGCGGCGACTTCACCCCCGGCGAACTGCGGGACATCCTCCGCAAGCACATCACCGACGAGGCCCGCCACTTCAAGGGCCGGATCTGGCAGTGGGACGTCGTCAACGAGGCGTTCAACGAGGACGGCACCCTGCGCGACAGCATTTGGCTGCGCGCCCTCGGCCCCGGCTACATCGCCGACGCCTTCCGCTGGGCCCACAAGGCCGACCCCAAGGCGAAGCTGTACATCAACGACTACAACATCGAGGGCGTCAACGCGAAGAGCACCGCGCTCTACGACCTGGTCGCCGACCTGCGCGAGCAGGGCGTGCCGGTCCACGGCGTCGGCATCCAGGGCCACCTCTCCGTCCAGTACAACGCCCCGCACGACATCGCCGAGAACATGAAGCGGTTCGACGACCTCGGCCTGGAGACCGCGATCACCGAGGCCGACGTCCGGATTCCGATGCCCTCCGACAGCACCAAGCAGGAGGCGCAGGCGGAGGGCTACGACGTACTGCTGCGCGGCTGCCTGCTCACCCCCGGGTGCACCGACTTCACGGTCTGGGGCTTCACCGACAAGTACTCCTGGGTGCCCGACACCTTCGAGGGCGAGGGCGCGGCCAACATCTTCGACGAGGAGTACCGGGCCAAGCCCGCCTACAGCGCCCTGCGCGAGGACCTGATGCTCGCCGCCGGCGTCAAGGGCCGGCGCTGAGCGCGCGGGAGGAGAGCAGGATGGACCACGACACGTCCCGGCACACCAGCCGCAGGTCGGTCCTCGGCCTCGGCCTCGGGCTCACCGCGCTCACCGCCACCCCCCTCGGCTCCCTCGCCGGGCTCACCGCCGACGCCGCCGCCACCGGCCACGGCCCCACCCCCCGGCCCACCGACCCCGGCGCCTACATCGCGTTCACCGCGAAACGCGGCAGCTTCCCGCTGGTCCGGCGCGGACGCGCGACCCCGGTCGTGGTCAGCGACCGCGACTGGCCCGGCGTCGTCCGGGTCGCGGGCGACCTCCGCGACGACATCGAACGCGTCACCGGCGTCCGCCCCGCGCTCGCGCACGGGACGGTCCCGGACGCCCGCGAGATCACGATCATCGGCACCGTGGGCCGCAGCCCCCTCATCGACGGGCTGGTCGCGGCCGGCCGGCTGGACGTCTCCTCGATCCGCGGCAAGTGGGAGACCAGCCTCCAGACCGTCGTGGACAAGCCGCTGCCCGGAGTGGAGCGCGCGCTGGTGATCGCGGGCAGCGACCAGCGCGGCACCATCTTCGGCGCGTACGACGTCTCGCGCGGCATCGGCGTCTCGCCCTGGTACTGGTGGGACGACGTCGTCCCCGTGCACCGCGACGAGATCCACGTACTGCCCGGGCGCCACACCCAGGGCACCCCCGCCGTGAAGTACCGGGGCTTCTTCATCAACGACGAGAACCCGGCGCTCGGTACCTGGGCACCCGCCCACTTCGGCCCCGGCAAGGCGCCCGGCTTCGAGGGCGGCTTCAACGCCGACTTCTACGCCCGGGTCTTCGAGGTCATGCTCCGGCTCAAGGCCAACTACCTCTGGCCGGCCGTCTGGGGCCGCGCCTTCGCCGAGGACGACCTGCTCAACCACGCCACCGCCAAGGCGTACGGGGTCGTCATGGGCACCTCGCACGAGGCGCCCATGATGCGCGGCATCGAGGAGTGGAACCGGCACGCCGTCCCCGCCGTACGCGACAGCGAGGGCAACATCACCACCCCCGGCCACGACCCCTACGGCGGCACCGGCGAGTGGTCCTTCCGCCGCAACGCCGAGGCCATCAAGGCCTACTGGGCCGACGGCATCCGCCGGATGCGCGACGACAACTTCGAGGGCGTCGTCACCCTCGGCATGCGCGGCAACGGCGACGTCAGCCTGCCCGACGGCGACGGCATCGAGCTGATGACCGAGATCATCGCCACCCAGCGGCAGATCCTGGCCGAGGTCTCCGGCAAGGACGTCGCCACGATCCCGCAGGTGTGGACGCTCTACAAGGAGGTCCAGCGCTACTGGGACCGGGGCCTGCGGGTACCCGACGACGTCACCGTCGTCCTCACCGACGACAACTGGGCCAACATCCGCAAACTCCCCGACCCCGCCGAGGGCCCCAGGAAGGGCGGCTACGGGCTCTACTACCACTTCGACTACGTCGGGGTGGGCCGCAACTACAAGTGGGTGGACACCGCGTCCCTGCCCAACCTGTGGGACCAGCTCCATCAGTGCGCCGCCTACGGCAACCACGGCCTGTGGGTCGCCAACGTGGGCGACCTCAAGGGCAACGAACTGCCCACCCAGTTCTTCCTGGAGTACGCCTGGAACCCGGAGCGCTGGCCCCTGGACCGGCTGCCGGAGTGGGAGGAGACCTACGCCCGCCAGAACTTCGGCGAGAAACAGGCCGCCGAGATCGCCGGCATCCTGCGCGCCTACGCCCGGCTCCAGGCCCGCCGCAAGCCCGAACTGCTCAACCGCCGCATCACCCTCGACCCGGCCAAGGACCCCGCCACGGACAGCTCGGCCGTCGTCTACGACGACCAGGCATCCCCGTACAGCCTGGTCCACTACCGGGAGCTGGAACGCGTCACCGAGGAGTGGCGGGAGCTGGGGGAGCGGGCCGAACGCCTCGGGCGCCGGCTCCCGGCCTCCGCCCAGGACGCCTGGTACGAACTGGTCGGCTACGAGGTGACGGCTACCGCCAACCTGTACGCGCTGCGCGAGGCGGAGTTCACGAACATCCACTACGCGGCCCAGGGGCGGGCCCTGACCAACACCCTGGCGGCCACCGCCGAGGCGCGGCTCGCCGACGACTTCGCCCTGGCTGACCGCTTCAACACGAAGATCGCCGGCGGCAAGTGGCGGGGTTTCCAGACCCAGCCGCACATCGACTACGGCGACGTCGAACGCTACGGGCCCAACGCCCCCTGGCAGCAGCCCGAGATCGACAACGTCGCCATCAAGGACGTGCTCTTCCCCGCCGTGCGGCGCATCGACCTGCCGGCCCGGGCCGAGCTGGGCGTCGCCGTGGACGGCTCCGCCTCCTGGTGGCCGCACGAGACCGCCCCCGCCGTGCTGCCGGTGCTCAGCCCCTACCAGACCCGGCCCGCCCCGTACATCGAGGTGTTCAACCGGGGCCGCGCCCCCTTCGACTACCGGGTGCGCACCGGAGCGCCCTGGCTGACCGCCGACCGGGTGCGCGGCCGGGTGGAGACCCAGGACCGGATCACCCTGCGCGTCGACTGGCACCGCGCGCCCCGGGGCGTCACCCGGGTGCCGGTCACGGTCGCCGGACCGGACGGGGCGGAGGTCGTGGTCACGGCGGTGATCGACCGCCCCGCGCTCTCCCGCGCCCGGCTGGGCGGCTTCGTCGAGGCCGGCGGTTACGTGTCGATCGAGGCCGACCACTACCACCGGGCGGTGGGCGACCGGGACGTCCGCTGGCAGCGCATCCCGGACATCGGACGCACCGGCGCCGGCATGGAGCCCTTCCCGGTCACCGCCGCCCGCCGGACCCCGGGCGGCCGGAGCCCGCGCCTGGAGTACCGGGTCAGCCTCTTCACCACCGGACCGGTCACCGTCCACGCGTACCTCTCGCCCCGCAACAACCCGCTGCCCACGGACGGGCTGACGTACGCGGTCTCCTTCGACGACGACACCCCGCAGCGGGTGAACGTCACGAAGTCGACGGGGGCCGACGACGGGACCATGAACCCCCAGTGGGCCCGCCACACCTCCGACAACGTCAACATCACCGCCACCGTCCACCGCATCGAGACCCCCGGGGTGCATGTGCTGAAATTCTGGATGGTCGATCCGACCGTGGTTCTCCAGAACCTGGTCATCGACACCGGCGGACTCGAACCCAGCTACCTGGGCCCGCCGGAAAGCCTCCGGCTGGACTGAGCCGGGGACCGGAACGCGAAAGGGCGCGGCGATGACGAACGAGCACGGGGACAGCGGGACGATCGAGGCCGTCCCGGCCGGGGCGGACGTCGCTGTCACGGTCTCCACCCCCTCGGGCACGCTCTCCTTCGTCTGCTCCCCGGAGCGCGCCCGTGCCCTGGCCGCCGCTCTCGGTCTCGCGGCGGACGAGGCCGGGAACGGCCCGGCGGACCCGGTGACCGTTCGGGCGGACGCCCTGCGCCGGGGCGATGTGCGCGACGGCGACCGCGCCATGACCGTGACGGGCGTCCGCGTCGACGGGGCCACCGCCCATGTCACGTGGTCGTCCGGCGCGGGACGCGTGTGGACCCAGACGTACGACGCGGACGCCCGCATCACGCTGCGCCGCCGGGGGCGGCCGGCCGGGACCTGAGCAACCCCCGGCCGGCCGCCCGGCCCGCCCGCGCGACGTGTGCGGGGGAGGCGCACCCTGGAGGGAGACCCCTTCCGGAGGTGAAGCGACATGACCCGGACCGCAGTCGGCTGGCACATCGAGCTGGAATTCGAGGAGGACACCCACCGCACCCGCGCGGCCGCCCTGGTGCGGCTCTCCGACGGCAAGGAGGTGCGCGCGCACGGCTATGCCAGCCGCCACCCCTCCGACGCCGAGCAGCCGCGCGTGGGGGAGGAGATCGCCGGGGCCCGCGCGCTCAACGAACTGGCGATGAAGCTGCTGACCAAGGCGCACGACGAGATCGACGAGGCGTCCGGCCGCAGTTCGTACCCGCTCAAACCGCGCTGAACCCGACCCGCGCGCCGGGCCGCGGCCGCCGCCGGGCTCGTACGAGAGCGATCGTAATTTGACGGGCGTCGTAGTACGGGATGTATCGTACTAGCGATCCTTCCGTACCCGGCGAAACGGAGTCCGTCGTGAGTGCCCTCTTCGAGCCCTACACCCTCAGGTCGCTTGTCGTACCCAACCGGGTGTGGATGGCGCCGATGTGCCAGTACAGTGCCGCGCCGGACGGACCGGAGGCGGGCGTGCCCCACGACTGGCACTTCGCCCACCTCGCGGCCCGCGCCACCGGCGGCACCGGCCTGATCCTCACCGAGGCGACGGCCGTCAGCCCCGAGGGCCGCATCAGCCCCGCCGACCTGGGCATCTGGAACGACACCCAGGCCCGCGCCTTCCGCCGCATCACCGACTTCGTCAAGGCGCAGGGAGCCGTGGCCGGCATCCAGCTCGCCCACGCCGGCCGCAAGGCCTCCACCGCCGCCCCCTGGACCGGCGGCGGCCCCGTCGGCCCCGAGGAGCACGGCTGGACGCCGGTCGCGCCCAGCCCGATCCCCTTCGACGACGGCCACCCGGTCCCGCACGAGCTGACCACCGACGAGATCGCCCGCATCGTGGACGACTTCCGCGAGGCCGCCCGCCGCGCGCTCGACGCGGGCTTCCAGGTCGCCGAGGTGCACGGCGCGCACGGCTACCTCATCGGCCAGTTCCTCTCCCCGTACACCAACCGCCGCACCGACGAGTACGGCGGCGGCTTCGACAACCGCGTCCGCCTCGCCCTCCAGGTCGTGGACGCCGTACGCGAGGTGTGGCCCGAGGACCTGCCGGTCTTCTTCCGCGTCTCCGCGACGGACTGGCTCACCGAGAACCCCGAGGACGAGCGCGAGGGCTGGACCGCCGACGAGACCGTGCGGCTCGCGGCGCTGCTGCGCGACCACGGGGTCGATCTCCTCGACGTCTCCACGGGCGGCAACGCCCCCCGCGCCCGCATCGAGACCGGCCCCGGCTACCAGGTGCCGTTCGCCGAGCGCGTGAAGCGGGAGACCTCGCTGCCGGTGGCGGCGGTCGGCCTCATCACCGACCCGCAGCACGCCGAGAAGATCCTCACCGAGGGCCGCGCCGACGCCGTACTCCTCGGGCGCGAACTGCTGCGCAACCCCTCCTGGGCCCGCGACGCCGCCCGCGCCCTCAACGGCACCGTGCACGCCCCCGAGCAGTACGGCTACGCCATCTGACCCACCCCACGGCACACCCCCTTCGCGGCCACCGGCTCGCGGAGGGGGCGCTGCCGTATCCGCCGCCCTTCGCCCGAGCCCGACCACCCAGGAGGACCACCCATGCCCCGCCCCACCGCGCACAGCAGGCCGTTCGGCACCCACGGCGCCACCGAGATCGATCTCTGGACACTCGACTCCGGCACCGGGGTCCGCGCCGAGATCCTCACCTACGGCGGCATCCTGCACCGGCTCACCGTGCCCGACACGGCGGGCACCCCGGCGTCCGTCGTCCGCTCGCTGCCCGACCTCGACGCCTACACCGCCGACAACCCCTTCATCGGCGCGCTCGTCGGCCGCTACGCCAACCGCATCGCCCACGGCAGGTTCACGCTGGACGGCACCGAGCACCACATCCCCGCCACCGACCGGGGCCACGCCCTGCACGGCGGCCCCGAGGGCTTCCACACCCGCGTCTGGCAGGCCGAGGGCCACGCCACCGACGCGGCGGCCGTCCTCCGGCTCACCCTGCGCAGCCCCGACGGCGACATGGGCTTCCCGGGCACCCTGGACGTGACGGTCACCTACACCCTGGACGCCTCGGGCACCCTCGCGCTCGACTACGCAGCCGTCACCGACCGGGCCACGGTCGTCAACCTCACCCACCACGCCTACTTCGACCTGACCGACCGGGGCGACGTCCTCGGCCACACCCTCCAGGTGGACGCCGGGCACTACCTGCCGGTCGACGAGGCGGGCATCCCCGAAGGGCCCGTCGCCGCCGTCGCCGGCACCTCGTTCGACCTGACCGCGCCGCAGACCCTCGCGGACCGCGTCGCCCTGCCCGACGAGCAGCTGCGCCGCGCCGGGGGGTTCGACCACTGCTGGGTCCTGGACGCCCCGGACACCCCCGGCGCCCAGCGGCGCGCCGCCCGCCTCACCGCCCCCGGGGGCGCGCGGATCATGGAGGTGTGGACCACCGAACCCGGCATCCAGGTCTACACCGGCAACCAGCTGGACGGCACCCTGACCGGGCCGGACGGCCGCCGCCACGAACGGTACGGCGCCGTCTGCCTGGAGACCCAGCAGCTGCCCGACGCGCCCAACCACCCCGCGTACCCGTCCACGGTGCTGCGGCCGGGCGAGGAGTTCCGCAGCCGCACCGAGTTCCGCTTCCCGCACCTGACGGCGGCGGCGCCCCGGGAGTGAGGGCGCACGGGGGCGCGGGCACGGCCTGCCGCCCGGTCGGGCTCAGGCGGCCCTGCGCCCCTGGGC
>NZ_JAKRGC010000128.1 GCF_022347745.1 Streptomyces sp. OfavH-34-F | reverse complement strand
CAGCAGGGCTACGGGCAGCAGCCGCCCCCGCCCCCGTACGGCGGGCCGGCGCACCGCGACGAGGAGCGCGGCGGCCGGCGCAAGAAGTCCGGCGCGGTGCCCCTGATCGCGGCCGTCGTCGTCGGCTGCGCGGTCGTCGGGCTCGGCGCGGGCGCCCTGATGAGCGGCGGCGACGAGGACGACAAGGCCAAGGAGCCGGTGGCGTCCGCCAGTACGCCGGGCGCGAGCGAACCCGCCAAGGAGAAGGAGCAGCCCCCGGCCGACCCGGCGAAGCCGCAGGCCGAGGCGCTGGACAAGCTGCTCGCGGACAGCAACAACAGCCGGGCGGCGGTCGTCGGAGCGGTCGAGAAGACCAAGTCCTGCACCGACCTCGACAAGGCCGTCTCGGACCTCAAGGGCGCCGCCAAGCAGCGCCGCGACCTGGTCACCCGGCTCCAGGGCCTGTCCCTGGACAAGCTGCCCGACCACGAGCAGCTGAGCGCGTCGCTGACCAAGGCGTGGCAGGCGTCCGCGTCGGCCGACGACCACTACGCCGCCTGGGCCGCACAGGCCAAGAGCAAGAAGGTCTGCAAGCACGGCCATGCCCGCCCCACCTCGCACACGCGGGCCGCGACCGAGAAGAGCGGCGAGGCCAGCGCGGCGAAGCAGCGGGCGGCCGGGCTGTGGAACAGGATCGCCGAGAAGTACGGCCTCACGAAGCACCAGGCGACCGAACTCTGAGCGCACGACGCGCCCGCGCGGCCCGCACCACCCCCCGCCGGTGGTGCGGGCCGCGCCCCCGTCAGCGGCGGGCGCTGGCGTCGACCAGGGTCTCGCCGACGTCCACGAACCCCTTCCGCGCGGCCACCAGCCGGCCGTTCCGCACCACCTGGAGCGTCACCCGGGTGTTGACGATGCGGGGGTACGCCTCCGAGCCGATCATGTCCTCGTAGTGCCAGCGCAGCGCGGGCGTGAGACCGCCGGTGTCCACGCGCTCCCCCCGGTGCAGCGCGGTGGTGATCTTCCCGGCGGTGATCTCGGACTCCTGGATCGACCCGATGAGCGACCGCAGCACGGTGTACGCGATCCAGGTCGTCTGCACGCCCGTGTCGTCCGGGTCGATCCGGTTGTCGCCGAAGGCGTGCTCGCGGATCACCCGGCGCATCTCGTCCCACCGCGCGTCGCCCGGCGGCGGGTACCAGCCGGTCACGTACGCCCCCTCGAACGGGCTGTTCCGGCCGCCGGTGCGGTCGATGAGCGGCTGGTCGACGCTGCCCAGCACCGACGCCACCCGCACCTGCGCGCCCTCGGGCTCCAGCCGCCGGAACGAGTCGAAGAACGTCTCCGTGCGGTCCCCGAGCACGGACGTCACACAGCCCCCGCCCGTACCGGCCACGGACAGCGCCCGTTCCGCCTCCGTGCTGTAGGAGGTGGCGTCCTCGGCCGCCGGTATGTCGAGCGGCGCCGCCCGGCCGGCGATGCCGAGCCCGGTCCGCAGCAGCCACGCCTCGCCCCAGCCGCCCAGCGTGTCCGCGCGCACCAGCGAGACCCGCTCGCAGTCCCGGGCGAGCTGCACGGCGTTACCGGCGAGCAGCGCGGACTGGCCGCCGGTCAGCGGGTAGGAGATGTAGCTGCTGTACTCCTCCTCGGAGGCGCCGTAGCCGCCGATGTACGGGATGCCGGCGATCTGGAGCGGCGCCGTGAACGCCTGCCCGTGCCGGCTGTACGAGCCGAGGACCGCGACCGCCTTCTCCCGCACGGCCCGCCGGGCGCAGTCGCCCGCCCCGCCCGGGGTGTCCTGTTCGTCACAGGTGAGGACGCGCAGCCGGTGCCCGTCGATGCCCCCGGACTCGTTCACCCAGCGCCCGTACGCCTGCGCCATGGCGGTCATCCCCGCCCTGTTCGCCGCGTCCGGGCCGGTGGCGCCGCTCGGCGCCCACGTCATGACGGTGACGGGCTCCCCGGATGCCCCCGATCCACCGGGGAGCGCGCCACAGCCGGTCAGCAACAGCGCCCCCGCCGCCACCGCACCGGTGAGCGTTCTGAAGGGGCGGGAGAGGGAAGGAGCGCGTCGCCGTCCGGTCATGGCCCCTGAGCCTTCCGCGCCCCGGGTAACACCGCGCTGTGGACTCCTCAACGCTCGGTGACGGCACGGTGAACGCCAGGGGCCGGTCGGAGCCGCCGAAAAGGGAACGTACGATCGACAACCGTGCAGCAAGGTTTCGAGAACACTTCCCGTCGCGGCCGTCGCTCCTCCACCATGGGCGGCATGCCGCTCAACGACCTTCCGTGGTGGCGCTGGCGCAGCAACGTGCGTTCGGCGCTGCACATGCTCTCCGACCCCGTCTTCCACCGCGACTACTGGCTGGCCGGCCGCGAGGGGTACGGCGACGTCACCGACGCCGTGTACCGCCTGGTCGAGGACACCTGGCTCGACAACTGGTCCGCCGAGAAGTACGTCGGCACGATCTTCCGGGACGCCACCGAGGCCGCGCTCGTGGACGCCGCCGTGCTGCGCGTGCTGCGCATCCTGCACCAGGTCGGGGCGGACGCCCCCGTCTCCGTCTACCTGGACCACCCCGGCTGGCCGGAGGCCGTCACCGCCGCCCGCGAGGCCCACGTCCTGCTCGCCGGCAACGACGGCGAGGACCCGGACGCCCCGCCCCGCTCCCTGGACGTTCTCCGCATTTTGACGAGGACACCCTGAGGGGCCGCCGGTGTGGCACGCTACGGGGATGACCGCTCCGCAGCCCACCGCCTCCGAACAGTACGTCCTCACCCTGTCCTGCCCCGACAAACAGGGCATCGTGCACGCCGTGTCGAGCTACCTCTTCATGACCGGCTGCAACATCGAGGACAGCCAGCAGTTCGGTGACCACGACACGGGACTGTTCTTCATGCGGGTCCACTTCTCGGCGGACTCCCCGGTGACCGTGGACAAGCTGAGGGCCAGCTTCGCCGCGATCGGCGACTCCTTCGCCATGGACTGGCAGATCCACCGCTCGTCGGAGCGGATGCGGATCGTGCTCATGGTCAGCAAGTTCGGCCACTGCCTCAACGACCTGCTGTTCCGGTCCCGCAGCGGCGCCCTGCCCGTCGAGATCGCCGCCGTCGTCTCCAACCACCCGGACTTCGCGGAACTCGTCGCCTCCTACGACGTGCCGTTCCGGCACATCCCGGTGACCAGGGACAACAAGCCGCAGGCCGAGGCCGAGCTGCTGGAGCTGGTCCGCGAGCAGAACGTGGAACTGGTGGTCCTGGCCCGCTACATGCAGGTCCTCTCGGACGACCTGTGCAAGCGGCTCAGCGGCCGGATCATCAACATCCACCACTCGTTCCTGCCGAGCTTCAAGGGCGCCAAGCCCTACCACCAGGCGCACGCGCGCGGCGTGAAGCTCATCGGCGCCACCGCCCACTACGTCACCGCCGACCTCGACGAGGGCCCGATCATCGAGCAGGAGGTGGAGCGCGTCGGCCACGGCGTGACCCCCGACCAGCTCGTCGCCATCGGCCGCGACGTGGAGTGCCAGGCGCTGGCGCGCGCGGTGAAGTGGCACGCGGAGCGCCGCATCCTGCTCAACGGCCGCCGCACGGTGATCTTCGACTGAGCGGGGCGGTCACAACCGGCTGAGCGAGGCGGCCGTGAACAGCACGTCGCGGATCGCCTCGCGGTCCCCGCGCTGCCCGGCCGCCGCCTCCACCGGAGGGACGTGCCCCGCCAGCAGCCGGCAGAACTCCACCCCGTCGAGCGCGACCTGCGCCACGCTGTGCTCGGCGGACCCCAGGGCGGCGGGGGAGTCCAGCGCGACGTACCAGTCACCGCCGCCCGAGCCCTCGATCTCCAGGTGCAGCGAGCGCCCCGGCGAACCCGCCGTCACCAGCTGCCGGGCCGGTCCCGCCAGCCCCGACCGGCGGCGTACCGCCAGCGCGGCGGGCAGCATCCGCACCGCGAGGTCGATCATCCGGTGCAGATGCCCGGCGGACGGCGGCTCGTACGGGTAGTCCACCGCCTGCGCGATGTCCCAGGCGTGCACCCAGCACTCGAAGGCCCGGTCCAGCAGGGCGTCCTGCATCGGCAGCGCGAAGTCCCCGTACGACACGGACAGCTCCGCCACCCCGCGCCCCGCGAACGACACCGTCCGGATCAGTGTGTGGCTCTGCTCGCGCCACGGGCCCCGGACGGCGCGGGTGGGCGGGACGCGGGTCGAGGCCCAGTACGCCTCGGTGCGCGCGGTGGGCGTGAGCGGGGCGCCGGTCATCGGGTCGCCGAGCCCGAGGGCGGCGCCGATCAGCCCGTCCACGGTCATCAGGTGCCCGATCACCCCGGCGACCGTGGTCCGGCGGCTCGCCGGGCGCTCGTCCTCGAACCACCGCAGCCGCACCGGGGCGTGCCACTCGGCGTCCGCGATGTCCCGCAGCAGTGCGTCGAGCCGGGCCGTCTCGGCGTCGTACGGGGCCGCCCAGCCGGGTACCGGGATCTGCGCGGGCCGCCGGTTCAGGCAGCTCTCCAGCACGCGGGCCCGCAGCATCGGGTCGAGGTCCAGGCTGCGGTCGGTGTGCAGCAGCCCCACGGCGTCCCGCAGCCGCAGCGCCTCTTCGGCGCAGGGCGCGCAGTCCGTGAGGTGCGCCTCGACGGCGGCGGCCTCCTCCGGGGAGCACGCGGCGAGCGCCCACGCCCCGAGCAGCGCCTGGAGCACCCGGTGCGGCAGCACGGGCGGGGAGTCGACGGGCGGTGCCGGCACGGGCGCCTCCGGTTCACGTGCCCGTTCCGGTTCCGGCTCGCGCTCCGGTTCCGGTTCCGGTTCCGGTTCGTGGGTCGGTTCCGTTCCGGGGGCCGGTACGCGGCCCAGGTCGCCGAAGTCGTCGGCGGGTGGCCGCGGGCCCGGTATGCGACGGGCGCCGCGCACCTCCTCGCCGCGCGCCTCCTCACCGCGGCCCTCCTCGTCCCGGCCGTCCGTGCCACCGCTCACAGCGCCCTCCCGTAGCCCGGCGGCGCCGCGCCCTCCGGCGGGCGGGTCCGGGCGGTGGACAGCAGCTGGAGCCCGAGCCGCAGCCGGCGCCGCGCCTCGTCCTCGGTGACGCCGAGGTCCGCGGCGGCCTGCCGGTAGTCCCGGCGCTGGACGTACGCCAGCTCCAGGGCGGCCCGCAGCGGGGCGGGCATCGAGGCGACGATGTAGTCGGCACGGGCCGCCGAGGTGGCCCGGCGCACCCGCTCGTCCAGTTCGTCCGGGTCGTCCGTACCGACGTCCGCGTCGGCGCGCAGCCGGCGGACGGACTCGCGGTGCGTGAGATGGGCCACCCAGGCCCGCATGGAGCCCTGCTTCGGGTCGTAGGCCTCCGGGTGCTCCCAGACGTACCCGAAGACCTCGCGGGTGACCAGGTCGGCGGCGTCCTCGTCGTCCAGCATCCGGTTGGCCTGGCTGTGGACGAGGGCGGCGAACCGGTCGTACATCTCGCCGAGGGCGGCGGCCTCGCCGCGCGCGAGCCGCTGCTGGATTCTGCGGTCCCAGCGGGGTGGTGCGTTTTTGGCCATCTGACCTCCCGCCTCCGGCCGTGGAAACCTGGTGTCCCGTCCTCGTCGTTCCGTCCGAATGTAGTCGGCCGCCCCGCCGGGACACGCCCCTTTACGGCAAGTACGTCCCCCGGGGCGTCCCGGATGGTAGGGAATGCGACCCCGCTGTCCGACGGAATCGGACCCGAAGCGATCATTTCTGCCGGAATCGTTTCCGGACCGGTCCTGCGGGGTCGGTGTTTCGCGAGTGGCCCGTGGGGGCAGCGGCGAAGGGAGGAACGCAAACTTCCGGATCACCGGGCTTCCCGGAATCCCCGGAACGAGAGGCCCAGTCGTGACCCTGAAAGTCTCGGAGACCGAGCGGGGCGGATGGACCGTGCTGCACATGGCCGGCGAACTGGACCTGCTGACCTCCGCCACCGTCCGCCAGTCCGTGCACGACGCCGTCGCCGTCGGCCGCCACGACGTGGTGCTCGACCTGTCCGGCGTCCGGTTCTGCGACTCCAGCGGGGTCGGTGTGCTCATCGCGACCCGCCGCCTGATGCGGTCCTGCGGCGGCCGGCTGCGGCTGATCCTGCCGGCGCGGGGCGCCGAGGAGGGGTCGCACGTCAACCGGGTGCTCGCCGCGCTCGGGGTGCGCCGGCTGTTCGATGTGTATCCGGACTGGGACGCGGCCGTCGACGAGGCGTCGGAGCCGCTGACGGCCTGAAACAGCCCTCTCCGGTGCTAGGGGATGGGTCGGACACCCCCCACGGATGCGGGGCTGTCACGGGGCTGAATCAGGTAAGTGACACGTGACGCCCCCGGGCGTCGTACTCTCCCCGCATGGACAGCGCAGAGTATGAGCGCAAGATCGCCCTCCGCTTCGCCGCCTTCGACCAGGACGGCAGTGGATACATCGATCGCGCGGATTTCAACGCCGCCGCGGCCCGTCTGCTCACCGAGTTCGGTACGACGGCCCGCTGCGACAAGGGTCAGGCGCTCTACAGCGGCGCCGAGGCGTTCTGGCAGGGCATGGCCGGCATCGCCGACGTGGACGGGGACCAGCGGGTCACCCGTGAGGAGTTCATCGGCGGCGCGGTGAAGCGGCTTCGGGACAACCCGGACCGGTTCGCCGAGATCGCCCGCCCCTTCCTGCGCGCGGCGCTGGCGGTGGCGGCCGGTCCCACGGGCGACGGCGGGGCACCGGTGGCCGCGGTCGAGCGGGCGCTGCGGGTGCTCGGGGCCGGGCCGGAGGCGGCGGCGTTCGCCGCGCAGAGCCTGGACGTGGACCGGGACGGCGGGGTCGTCGAGGACGACGCGGTGGCCGCGCTGGCGGCCTACTTCACGGTGATCGAGCCCGAGTAGCGAAGGGGTGTCCGTCCCGGGGGCACCCCGCCCCTGGGCGTGACGCAGCGCGATCACCGGCGCGCGCGACCGGCTTGTGTCCTTTGCGTGCTTCGTCACGGGGTGGAGTCGGTGCCCGGCTCGGGTACCCTCCGAGGCATGCGAGTGGATCTGGAACCTGGCGGTCCGGGTGTGGCCTGTGCGGCGCGCCTGGTTCGTGAGGGGCGCTCCACCCGTGTGGGCAGCGGTGCGGACGGGTCTGCGGGGGAGACGGTTCTCCACCCCGGACGGTGCCGCTGTTCGACTCTCCGCGATGTGCGTCGCACAGTATGCACCACGCGTACTCCTTCGCGCTGGAATATGCCCGAAGCGCTTGTTGCGGTGACTGTACGTCAACCATGCTGTCGTGCAAGGGAATCACGTTCCGTGACCCTGAGGAGGCGCGAGGCGATGTGTCCGCCGGTTCGGATGGTGTGAGCGGTGCAGGTGCTTCAGGTTCAGTTGGAGGTCGGGCCCGACCCCGCGGAGGTCGGACGGGCCCGCAGATGGGCGCGCGCCCGGCTCGCCGGGTCCGGCCTGGCGGATGACGAGCCGCTGGCGGAGACCCTGATCCTGCTCATCTCGGAGCTGGTCACCAACGCGGTCGTGCACACGGGCTGTCCGGCCGTGCTGCGCGTGCTGTTCGGCTCGCCGGGCGGGCCGGGGTGCGCCGGGACGGTCCGGGTCGAGGTCGCCGACGCCAGCTGCCGCCCGCCGCAGCAGCGGCACGCCCGGGGTGAGGACACCGGCGGCCGGGGCCTGGAACTGGTGGACGGCCTGGCCGACCGCTGGGGCTGGCAGCCGGAGGGCGCGGGCAAGCGGATCTGGTGCGAGGTGGACCGGCGCGTCCCGATCGTCCAGCTCCGGCCCGGTGCGCACGGGGTCGTCCAGGCCGCCGGACCGACGCACGCGGTGCCGCAGGGCTGAGCCCTCAGAACCGGCTGCCGGCGGCCGGGCTCCCCGCCGCCGAACGGAACGTGCGCCGGTACACCGTGGGTGAGACGCCCAGCGCCGCCTGGAGGTGCTGCCGCAGGGACGTCGAGGTGCCGAACCCCGCGTCCCTGGCCACCTGGTCGATGGACAGGTCGGTGGACTCCAGCAGCCGGCGCGCCAGCTCCACCCGCTGCCGGGTCAGCCACTGCACCGGGCTGACGCCGACCTCCTCGCGGAACCGCCGGGTGAACGTCCGTACGCTCATCGACTCCTGCTGGGCCATGTCCCGCAGCAGGATGGGCCGTTCGAGCCGGGCCAGCGCCCAGGCCCGCGCGGTCGTCGTCGTCGCGAACCGGGTGTCCGGGACGGGCCGCTGGATGTACTGCGCCTGGCCGCCCTCGCGGTGCGGCGGCACGACCGTGCGCCGGGCGACGTCGTTGGCGACGGCCGCGCCGTGGTCGCGGCGCACGATGTGCAGGCAGAGGTCGATCCCGGCGGCGACCCCGGCGGACGTCAGGACGTCGCCGTCGTCGGTGAACAGCACGTCCGGGTCGACGCGGACGGTGGGGAAGATCCGCTGGAAGTGGTCGGCGTGGGCCCAGTGCGTGGTGGCGGGGCGGCCGTCGAGATAGCCGGCGGCGGCCAGGGTGTAGCTGCCGGTGCAGATGGACACCATCCGGGTACCCGGCCGCACGTACGCGAAGGCGGCGGCCAGCCCGTCGGTCAGCCGGCCCTCGTTGTACACGGGCCCCAGCTCGTAACTGGCCGGGACGACGACCGTGTCGGCGGTGGCGAGCGCCTCGGGCCCGTGGCCGACCGTGATGGTGAAGTCCGCGTCGGTGTGGACCGGGCCCGGCGGGCGTATGGAACAGGTCACGACCTCGTACAGCTTGCGGCCGCCCCGCCCCCCGGACTCCGGGGAGCGGGCGAGCCCGAAGATCCTCTGCGGAATGCCCAGTTCGAAGGGGAGCAGCCCATCGAGGGCGAGAACGACGACCCGGTGCGGCACAGCGGACTCCCTTCGGTCCGGCCCGGCCCAGCGAAAAGGCCCTAGCTGGTATAGACCATAAGCTGATACATGTCCTCGGTGTGAAGGAAAAGTCAGCAGACCCCGTGCGCATTCCCGCCGCGGACCCCCAGGCCGCGTCCGGCGGCCCGTCCCCTCTCCCGCCCCTGCCGCCGCTCGCCGGGGAGCCGGGCCGACAACTCTGGAACCGTGGCTTCCGGTTGTTCTTCGTCGCCCGGACGGCCGCCGTCTTCGGCGACGGGATGATCCCCGTCGCCCTCACGGCCGGCCTGCTCGACGCGGGCCGCCCCGCCTCCTCGGTCGGCTACGCGCTGGCCTGCTGGATGGGCCCGCTCGCCCTGTTCGTCCTCTTCGGCGGCGTCCTCGCGGACCGGTTCACGCCGCGCCGCATGATGCTCATCGCCGACGCGCTGCGCCTGGTCGGCGCCTCGGTGCTCGCCGTCTCCTTCTCCACCGGCAACCCGCCGCTGTGGTCGGTGTACGCGCTCAGCTCGGTGGCCGGCGTCGGGGCGGCGCTGTTCCAGCCCGGCGTCGCCTCCACCGTGCCGCGTGTGGCGCCGGACGTGCAGCGCGCCAACGCCGTGCTCCGGGTCTCCGAGGCGCTGATGACCATGGCGGGCCCGGCCTTCGCGGGCGTCCTGGTCGGCCTGGCGAGCGCCGGCGCGGTCTACGCGGCCAACGCCTCCACGTTCCTGGTCTCCGGGGCCTGCCTCTTCCTGCTCCGGCTGGCCCCGGCCCCCTCGGACGACGCGCCGCGCGGCTCCTTCGTCGCCGAACTCGTGGACGGCTGGAAGGAGTTCACCGCGCGCAGCTGGCTGTGGGGCGTGATCGTCGTCTGGACGGTGTACGGCTTCGCCGTCCTCGGCCCGATGCTCCCGCTCACCGCCGTCCGGGTCACCGAGGCGCACGGCTCCGGCACCTACGGCGCGATGATGGCCGTCAACGGCGCGGGCAGCGTCGTCGGCGGCCTCCTCGCCCTGCGCCTGCGCCCCCGCCGCCCCCTCGCCGCCGGCGCCGTCGCCCTGGCCGGCGTCTGCGTCAACCTCGTCGTCCTGGGCCTCGGCCTCTCCGTACCCGCCCTGGCCGCAGGCCAGCTCGTGGCGGGCGCCGCCGCCGCTTTCTGGCTGGTGATGTGGTCCACCACCGTCCAGACCCACATACCCCCCGAATCCCTCAACCGCATCCACGCCTACGACGTCGCCGGCTCCCTCCTCATGGTCGCCGCGGGCCGCGCCTTGGCCGGCCCGGTCGCCGACCACCTGGGCACGGCGGAGGTCCTGATCGCCGGCGCGGTCATCAACCTCGCGGTGGTCGCCGTACTCCTGGCCGCCCGCCCCATCCGCAACCTGGAACGCATCGCCTGACGGGGCCGCGCCGCCCACCGCGACCGCCCGCGAGGCGGTCGCGGGTCAGCCGCGCCGGGGCGCCTCCACCGCACGGAGTCCCGCCCGCACGGCGACCGCCGCCTCGTCGAGTTCCCGGCGCTCCCGCTCCCGCCAGTGGGCGTCGATCCGGAAGCCGTCGCCGGCGAAGCGGGGAAAGACGTGCAGATGGACGTGGAAGACCTCCTGGAAGGCGGCCTCACCGTCGGCGAGGAACAGATTGACCCCGTCGCACCTCAGCCCCGACCGGCGCAGCGCCCGCCCCAGCCGGTGGGCCACCCGCCACATCCGGACCCCGACCTCCTCCTCCAGGTCCTGGAGCCCCACCGCGTGCGTCCTCGGAACGACGAGCAGATGACCCGGGGTCACCGGCTGAAGGTCCATGAAGGCCACCACCGCGTCGTCCTCGTGCACCACACTCGCCTCGGCCCGCCCGCGTACGATCCCGCAGAACACGCATTCCCCGCCTGCCACGCCCCGGTCCCTCCTCGCGAAAGTGAACCCCCGCCCCCACGGAAGCGGACATCCCCCGCGCCAGGCAAACGAGTTACCCCTCCCCGGCAACCCCCCGGCGCCCGGCCCGGACCCGGCACCGCTCTCATGCCTGCCCCCGCATGGCATCGGCCACTTCATGCGACAACGCGCATACCCGCGTTCACGCATGGACGCGGTGCCCCGCCCCCTCTAGCGTCGTTGGACAGGTGGCCCGACCGGGGCCGGGAACGAGGGGGAGGCGTTTCGTGCACTTGGCTGGTGACGCGTGGAACGACTGCTTCGATTCCATGGAGCGTGAGGCGTGGCGGCTGGAGACGCTGCCCGCGTACACCATGCCCCAGGAAGCGGAGAAACTGGAGCGGTTCCTCGCGGGGACGAACTCGCCGGACGACTACACCTCGGCGTGGATGGACGAGGTCCGGCAATGGACTTCGCAGGGGAAGAGCGTCGGCCGGGTGCATGTCGTGACCCGCCCGCTCTCGGACTACCTCCGGTTCGAGTTCGAGTACTACTACCGGCACCACGTCCGGGCGGGGGAGGACATCAGAATCCTCGACCTGACCGACAGGGACGAACCCGTCCTGCCGGAGCAGGACTTCTGGATGTTCGACGAGTCCACGGTGGTCCTGATGAACTACCGGCCGGACGGCACACAGATCAGCCGGGAACTGTACGAGGGCGACCCGGAACCGTACCGGCAGTGGAAGCGGATCGCCGTCGGCGCGTCGGTTCCGTTCCTGGAGTACGTGAGCGGGTGACGATCGACCCCGGCCGGCCGGGGCGGCGCGTCCCGCCACCCTCGCGGCTGGCCCGAATCTTGTGGAGGGTGGCTCTTGGGCCACTCGTGAGGGGGTGGGGCGGGGTCGGATGCTGTGGGCGTGGATTCGATGCTTGAGAGCACCCGGGCCGGGGCCGCGGGGCGGCTGGATGTTCCTGGGGGGCGGCGCCGTTGGCGTGTGCACCGGGCGTGGGTCGTCGCCGCGGTCACCTTTGTGACGATCATCGGCGGCGCCGCCTTCAACGCGCTGCCCGGGCTGCTGTTCGACCCGTTGCAGGAGGACTTCGGCTGGTCGCGGGGGGAGATCGGGTTCGCGGTCTCCGTGGACATGGCGCTGTACGGGCTCACCGCGCCGTTCGCCGCCGCGCTGATGGACCGGTTCGGCATCCGCCGGGTGGTGGCCGTGGCGCTCACCGCGATCGCGGCCGGGGCGCTGGCGAGCGTGTGGATGACGGCGGCCTGGCAGCTGGTCCTGTACTGGGGCGTGCTGGTCGGGCTCGGCACCGGGTCGATGGCGCTGGCGTTCTCCGCGACCGTCACCCACCGCTGGTTCACCGCCCGGCGCGGTCTGGTCACCGGGGTCCTGACGGCCGCCGGGGCCTCCGGGCAGCTGGTCTTCCTGCCGCTGTGCGCCTGGATCGTGGCGGAGCACGGGTGGCGTCCCGCGTCGGTGACCGTGGCGCTGGCGGCCCTGGTCGTCGTCCCGTTCGTGTGGCTGCTGATGCGGGACCACCCGGCCGATGTGGGGCTCGCCCCGTACGGCGGGGAGTACGTCGAGAAGCCCGCGCCCGTGCGCGGGGCGGCCGGCCGGGCCGTACGGGTCCTGGCCGACGCGGCGCGCGGCGGGCCGTTCTGGCTGCTGGCCGGGTCCTTCGCGATCTGCGGCGCCTCCACCAACGGCCTGATCCGCACGCACTTCGTGCCCTCGGCGCACGACCACCACATGCCGGTCACCGCCGCCGCCTCGCTCCTCGCGGTCATCGGGATCTTCGACATCATCGGCACGGTCTTCTCCGGCTGGCTCACCGACCGCTTCGACGCCCGCCGGCTGCTGGCGGTGTACTACGCGCTGCGCGGTGTCTCGCTGCTGTTCCTGCCGATGCTGATGCAGGCCACCGTCGAACCGCCGATGGTCTTCTTCATCGTCTTCTACGGCCTGGACTGGGTCGCCACCGTGCCGCCCACCCTGGCGCTGTGCCGGGAGCAGTACGGCGAGGACAGCGCCGTCGTCTTCGGCTGGGTGCTGGCCTCGCACCAGGTGGGCGCCGCGCTGGTGGCCTTCCTGGGCGGGGTGGCGCGGGACGTCTTCGGCTCGTACGACGTCGTCTGGTACGCGGCCGGGGCGCTGTGCGCGGTCGCCGCCCTGATGGCCCTGGTCATACGCCACCCCCGGCCGAAGGCCGCCGTACCGCGCGAGTGAGAATGCACGCGAAGGGGGGTTCCCATGACGAAGAACACCGTGTGGGACACGCGCCGGCCATGGGGGACGTGGCAGCCGGAGCGGAAGGCTTCCGGGCCGCCGCCCGTCTGGTCGGGGCAGTCGATCGTGGCCGGGGCCGCCGCGCTGTTCATGGGCGGGGTGCTGGCCTTCGAGGTGTACGGCCTGGCGGAGGTCACCCGGGAGGCGCCCGAACAGGCGCTCGGGCCCGAACGCGCGGTGCTGGCACTGCCGTTCATGGCGTGCTTCGGGGTGCCGTTCGCCCTGGTGGGCAGCCTCCTCGTGGTGCTGCCCGTGGTGTGGGCGGCCCGCCGGGCGAGCGACCGGACCACCGGGCGGGACACCTGGTGGTGGGCGCCCGCCGTCGCGGTGCTCCCGGCGCTCCTGGCCACGGCCGTCGCCGGGATCGCCCTGCGCCCCGGGCCCGGCACCCTGGCCCTCGTCGGGCTGACGGCGTACGCGCTGCTCGCCGGGTCCGCCCTCCTCGCGCGGGACGCCGCCCTGCACGGCGGCCGGCTCCTGCGCGTCCTGGGGTACGGGGCGGCGGCGGCCGTGGCCGTCTTCGGGCTCGGCGCGGCGGCGTTCGGGACCGGGCTGCTCACCGAGTACCGCCCGCCGGAGATGACCGCGGCTCAGCTCACCGGCACCTGGGGCGACGGACACGGCGGCACGCTGCGGCTGTCCGCCGACGGCACCGCCCGCGCCGAACGGCTGACGGAGCACCACTCCGCCCCCCGCGACGGGGCGGACACCGCCGCCGCCCGGCGTTGCACCGGAACGGGCCGGTGGACGTACGAACCCGGCGACGCCACCTCCTGGGACCAGCGCGTGGAACTGACCCTCAGCGGCTGCGGGTCCGACGCGACGGAGTGGTCGGTCGGCGGCACGCCGGACCGCCCGAAGCTCCTTCAGCGGTACGGGGACGTCGACGAACCCGACTGGTACACGCTCACCCGGTGACGGTCAGCGGCCGGACCGGGCCGGCCGCCGGGCGATCCGCTTCGCGATCTTCCCCGCGTCGCGGGCCAGTTCGCGGAGCATGCCGCTGATCGGGTTGGTGAAGCCGGTGAAGTAGAGGCCGGGTGCCTGCTTCGGGGCGCGGGTGCCGCGCACCCGCGGGCGCCCCCGCTCGTCCAGCACGCCGAGGTGGCCGACCAGCGGTTCGAGGCCGCGCAGATAGCCGGTCGCCGCGATCACGACGTCCGGGGTGGCGCGCGTGCCGTCCGCCAGGACCACCGCGTCCCCGTCGAACGACTCGACGGCCGCCACCGGCTCCACCCGGCCGCGCTTCACCGCGTCCACCAGGCCGACGTCCAGGACCGGGACCGCGCCCTGCCTGATCCGCGCGTGCAGGGCCGCGTCCGGCCGGGGCAGGCCGTACGCGGAGAGGTCCGGCGTGGCGACGCGGGACATCAGGCGCCCGGCCCGGTTCACCAGGAACGCGGGCATCCGGCGGATCAGGATGCCGTTGGCCTGCGAGGGCCAGCCCAGCGTCGAGCGCCGCACGACGAACGGGGCGGTGCGCACCGCGATCCGCACCCGCGCCGCCCCGCCCTCCACCAGGTCCACGGCGATCTCCGCGCCCGTGTTGCCGACGCCGACGACCAGCACGTCCCGGCCGGCGTACGGGGCGGCGGAGCGGTACCGCGCGGCGTGCAGCAGCTCGCCCGTGAACGTCTCGCGGCCCGGCCAGTCCGGCAGCTTCGGGGTGTGGTTGAACCCGGTGGCCACCACGACGGCCCGGCCGGTCAGTTCACGGCCCCCGCTCGCGCTCAGCCGCCACCCGCTGCCGTCGGCGGCCGGGTCCACGCGGGAGACCTCGACGCCGGTCACGACCTCCAGTTCGTGGTGCTCGGCGTACTTCTCCAGGTAGCGCACCACGTCGTCGCGGGCGACCCAGCGGCCGAACTTCCTGGGTATCGGCAGTCCGGGGAGCGCGGACCAGCGCCGGGTGGTGTGCAGGCGCAGCCGGTCGTAGTGGTTGCGCCAGGACGCGCCGACGTCCCCGGACTTCTCCAGCACGACGGCCCGGACGCCCCGCGCGCGCAGGGCCGCCGCGGTCGCCAGTCCGCCCGGGCCACCGCCGATGACGTAGACGGGGCGGTCCTCGGTGAGATCGGTGGGGGGTGCGCTGTCGGACATGCTTCGGAGCGTAATCGCGCGACTCCTTGATGGGTCTCGGTCAAGACCTGAATCGGTTGCGAATTGATCACGCCCCGGGGCGGACCGGGGAGGCGGGGGCCGGACGCGGTGCGCGCGCGTGGCGGGCGCGGTGCGGGCGTGTGGCGGGCGTCACCCCGCCGCCGGACGCGGCCGGTGGCACGCTGGGGGCTCCTGATCCGTACGGCCGCGAGGGACGCATCCGTTGAACACCGGCAGCTACTACGAGCGCATCGACGACCACCGCTACAAGCCGACCGCGCACGCGAGCGGCGCCTGGAGCACGGACGAGGTGCACTTCAGCCCCCTCGGCGGACTCCTCGTCCACGCCATCGAGCGCCATCTCGCCGACCGGCCCGGCGAGCGGCTGCTGTTGTCCCGGATCAGCTTCGACATCCTCGGCCGGCTCGCCCTGGACGAGTGCGAGATCCGGGTCGAGACCCTGCGCCCCGGCCGGACCATCGAGCTGGTGGAGGCCGTCGCCCTCATCTCCGGCCGCCCGGTCGTCCGGGCCCGCGCCTGGTCCCTGGCGCCCGTGGACACCACGGAGGTGGCCGACGGCGAGGCCGCCCGGCTCACCCCGCCGGAGGCGCTCGCACCCTGGCCGATGGCCGACCTGTGGCCCGGCGGCTACATCGCCTCCATCGACGTGCGCCCGCTCGACCCGCCGCTGCCCGGCCGCACGACGGCGTGGATCTCCACCCCGCTCGATCTGGTCGCGGGCGAGACGGCGGGCCCGCTGGCCTCGTTCGTGGCGCTCGTGGACACCGCCAACGGCATCGCCGTACGCGAGCAGCCCACCGAGTGGATGTTCCCCAACGTGGACCTGACGATCCATCTGCACCGGCAGCCCGGGGGCCGCTGGACCGGCCTCGACACCACCGTCGTCTTCGGCCCCACCGGTCAGGGCCTCACCAGCACCGTCCTGCACGATGTCGACGGCCCGGTCGGCCGGGCGGAACAGATCCTCACCGTCCGCCCTCTCTGACGTTCCTCGCCCGCTCCAGCCACGGCCCGAACTCGCTCTCCAGGACCAGCCGTCCGAGCTTGCGGTACTCCGCGAGCACCGCCGTGACCAGCTGGTCCGTGTCCAGCGGACGCCCCGACTCCGCCGCCCGGTACGCGGCGGAGACCGCGCACGCCCGGATCGAGCCGCCCGTCAGCTCGAACCGCTCCGCGCACGTCGCCAGGTCCAGGTCCGGGGCGCGCGGGACCTCCGTG
This sequence comes from Streptomyces sp. OfavH-34-F, assembly GCF_022347745.1. Classification (GTDB taxonomy): domain Bacteria; phylum Actinomycetota; class Actinomycetes; order Streptomycetales; family Streptomycetaceae; genus Streptomyces. The sequence continues at coordinate 597 of NZ_JAKRGC010000128.1, read as the reverse complement.
CCGAGGCAGCGTTCCCACAGGGCGAGCCGCTGCTGGGCGTCCGGTACGGGGAAGTCGGCGACCACGTCCAGGCGGCGGGTGAACGCCTCGTCCAGGTTGGCGCGCAGGTTCGTCGTGAGGACGGCGATGCCGTCGAAGGACTCGACGCGCTGGAGCAGATAGGCCGACTCCACGTTGGCGTGCCGGTCCTGCGCGTCCTTGACCTGCGAGCGCTTCCCGAACACGGCGTCCGCCTCGTCGAACAGCAGCACCGCGTTGACGTCCGACGCCTCCGTGAAGATCCGCTCCAGGTTCTTCTCGGTCTCCCCGACGTACTTGTCGACCACGGAGGACAGGTCCACGACGTACAGCTCCATGCCCAGGTCCGCCGCGACCACCTCCGCCGACATGGTCTTCCCGGTCCCCGACTCCCCGGCGAACAGCGCGACGATCCCGCGCCCCCGGCCGCCGCCCGGCCGCATCCGCCACCGGCCGAGCACCTGGTCGCGGTGGCGGGCGCGCAGCGCCAGGTCGGACAGCTGGCGGCGGGTCGCCGGGGGCAGCACCAGGTCGTCCCAGCCGACCGTCGGCTCGATGCGGCGGGCCAGCCGGGCCAGC
>NZ_JAKRGC010000127.1 GCF_022347745.1 Streptomyces sp. OfavH-34-F | reverse complement strand
GGAAACGCGCTGCCCGGAGGAGAGCGGCGAGCCCACCGGGGCGCCCAGCGGTGAGCCCTCCGGCGTGCCGCCGGAGCCGCCCGCGACCGACGAGCCGCCGACGGCCGTCCTGCTGCGGCGCGACCGCGGAGCCGTCACCGTCCCGGCGTACCGGTGGTGAGGCGTACCGGGGGTGAGCGGTGCGGTACGGGGCCGTGGTGGGTCAGCCGGTGGCCTCGGAAGCGTCCAGCATGGCCTCGCGCTCCACGACCTTGACGCGCTCGCGCTCCTGCTCGGCGCCCAGGGCGCGCTCGTGCGCGTCCAGGCGGTACCAGCCCTCACGGGTGGTGTAGCGGATGCCGCGCTCCGCCAGGAAGGCCTCGACCGCCTCCGGTGCGGGGTGCTCCGGCGCGGGGAGCCGGCCGGCGGCGTGGTCCTCCAGCAGGCAGGCGACGGTCTCGTTGGCGTCGCCCTTGGTGTGCCCGATGAGGCCCACCGGACCGCGCTTGATCCAGCCCGTGACGTACACCGACGCCATCGGCTCGCCGCCCTCGATCACCCGGCCCGCCTCGTGGGGGACGGTGCCGGACGCGACGTCGAAGGGGAGCTTCGGCAGCTCGCTGGAGTAGTAGCCCACCGCCCGGTAGACGCTCTGCACGTCCCAGTCGTGGAAGGTGCCGGTGCCCCGCACGTTGCCGGTGCCGTCCAGCTCGGTGCGCTCGGTGCGCAGACCGGTGACCCGGCCGTCCTCGCCGAGGATCTCCACGGGGGACTCGAAGAAGTGCAGGAACAGCTTGTGGGGCCGGTCGCCGACGTCGCGGATCGCCCAGTTCTCCAGCGTGGAGGCGACCATGTTGGCCTGCTTGTTGCCCCGCCGGGTCTCGATCGACCCCTCGTCGTAGTCGATGTCCTCGGGGTTGACGATGACCTCGATGTTCGGCGAGTGGTCCAGCTCGCGCAGTTCCATCGGGCTGAACTTGGCCTGCGCCGGTCCGCGCCGCCCGAAGACGTGCACCTCCAGCGCCTTGTTCGCCTTGAGCCCGTCGTAGACGTTGGCGGGGATCTCGGTGGGCAGCAGCTCGTCGGCGGTCTTGGCCAGGATGCGGGCCACGTCCAGGGCCACGTTGCCGACGCCGAGCACGGCGACCTTCTCGGCCTCCAGCGGCCAGGTGCGCGGGACGTCCGGGTGGCCGTCGTACCAGGAGACGAAGTCGGCCGCGCCGTAGGAGCCGTCCAGGTCGTGGCCCGGAATGTCCAGGGCGCGGTCGGCGGCGGCGCCGGTGGAGAAGATCACCGCGTCGTAGAAGCTGCGCAGCTCGTCCAGGCCCAGGTCGTTCGGGTAGTCGACGTTGCCGAAGAGGCGCAGCTGCGGCTTGTCCAGCACCTGGTGCAGCGCCTGCACGATGCCCTTGATGCGCGGGTGGTCGGGCGCGACGCCGTAGCGGATCAGGCCGAACGGAGCGGGCATCCGTTCGAACAGGTCGATGGAGACGCCCGGGTCGGCGGCCGCGTCCGATTTCAGCAGCGCGTCCGCCGCGTAAATGCCGGCGGGGCCGGCTCCGACGATCGCGACGCGGACAGGGCGTGTCATGGCGAGCTGTTCCTTCGAACGGATGAGCAGAAGCGAGGCCGGTTGGTAAGGCAAGGCTTAGTCGACCCCCGCCGCACACGTTAGTCCCTGCTCAGGCCCGGTTTCGGGCCGGGTCGGCGTTACCGGTCGGTATGCGGACCCGCTTCCCGGCGGTCCGGACGGAAATCCCTTGTGGCACGGCCTTTCCGGTCTTCGAAAAGTGTGTTCCATCGCACGTTCACCAGATGGACGGCTCAGTCGAAGAATTGGACAAATGGTGGCAGAGTGACGCACATGACTGATCGGGTAGCGGGTGCCCCGTCACTCCCCGACGACTGGCCCGCCCACCCGGACCTCAGCCTCGCCCTGAACCGCATGGGCAGTTTCGACTGGGATCTCGACAGCGGCCTCATGCATCTGGACCGCGCCGCGCTGGACGTGTTCGACCTGCGGGCCGACGAGTACGACAACCGGCCGCAGACGCTCGGACTGCGGGTGCCGCCCGACGAGGGGGCCCGGATGGACGCCCTGGTGTCGGAGACGCTCAAGAACGGCCGCAGCAACTACGGGACGTACTTCCGCGTCCAGTCCCGCGACGGCACCCTGCGCTGGGCGCACACCCAGGGCTTCGTACGGCGCGACGAGCGCGGCCGGCCGCGCCGGATCATCGGCATCGTCAGGGACGCCGGCGCCGAACTCGCCGAAGCCGCCGCTCGCCGCGAACTCGACGAGGAGCTGCGCCGCCGCACCAGCCTCGTGGACGCCACCACGGCCGCCCTGGCCCACGCCCGTACCGTCGCCGACGTCATCGACGTCCTGAAGAACTCCGAGGGGCTCGCCCTGCTCGGCGCCACCAGCCTGGTCATGGGGCTGATGGAGGCCGGGCGCATCCACCTCGTGGCCGACGGACCCGAGGGCTCCTTCGTGCCCGGCACCCGGTACACCCGGACGGACGAGCAGTACCCGATGAGCGACGTCGTCCGCACGCTCGCGCCGCGCTTCATCGAGTCGGCCGAGGACTTCGCCGCCTCCTATCCCGGCCTGTGGCCCCACATCAGCCACCTCGGCATCACCTCCGCCGCCTACCTCCCGCTGATCGCGCAGGCCCACCCGATCGGCGCGCTCGGCCTGCTCTACAGCGACAAGAACGGCTTCACCGCCGACGAACGCAACCTGCTGCTCGCGCTCGGCAGCTCCATCGCCCAGAGCCTCCAGCGCGCCATGCTCTACGAACAGGAGCACGACCTCGCCGAAGGGCTCCAGCAGGCCATGCTGCCGCGCCGGATCCCCGACGTGCCCGGCGCCCGGATCGCCGTCCGCTACCGCTCGGCACGGCGTGGCCGGGACATCGGCGGCGACTGGTACGACGTCATCCCGCTGCCCGGCGGCCGGGTCGGCGCCGTCATCGGGGACGTCCAGGGCCACGACACCCACGCGGCGGCCGTCATGGGCCAGCTGCGCATCGTGCTGCGCGCCTACGCCGCCGAGGGGCACAGCCCGGCCACCGTCATGGCGCGGGCCTCCGTCTTCCTGCACGAGCTGGACACCGACCGCTTCGCGACCTGCACCTACGCCGAAGCCGACCTGACCACCGGGGTGGTCCAGCTGGTCCGCGCCGGGCATGTGGACCCGCTGGTGCGCGAGGCGGACGGCGGCTGCCACCGGGTGCCGTTCGAGGGCGGACTGCCGCTCGGGCTGTCCGCCGAGTTCGGCCGGCTCGAGTACCCGGTCGCCACCCTCGAACTGGACCCCGGCCAGACCATGGTGCTGTTCACCGACGGCCTGGTGGAGCTGCCGGGCGCCGACCTCGACGAGGGCACCCAGCGGCTCACCTCCCTGGTCACCAACGGCCCCAAGGACCTGGAACAGCTCGCCGACCGGCTCTGCGCGTCGGTGGACGAGCGCGGCGGCGAGGACGACGTGGCGGTCCTGCTGCTCCGCCGCAGGGCCGCGCAGGCCCCGCAGCCGGGCGGACGGCTCCAGCAGCACGTCGCCCAGAACGACCCCGAGGCGCTGAGTTCGGCCCGCCACATGATCCGGGCGGCGGTACGCGCCTGGGGCGGCGGGGACCGCGCCGACGAGATCGAGCTGGCCGCCGACGAACTGGTCACCAACGCCCTGATGCACACGGACGGCGGCGCCGTCGTCACCATCCGGGTCCTCGCCGGCACCGAGCGGCGGCTCCGCGTCGACGTCGAGGACCGGTCGAGCGCCCTGCCCCGCCGCCGGGACGCCGGCGAGGCGGGTGTCTCCGGGCGCGGACTGATGCTGGTCGACCAGCTGGCTGACGCCTGGGGCGTCGAGTCCCGGGGCACCGGCAAATGCGTCTGGACCGAGTTCGTCGTCCCGCCACGCAACTGACCGGGCACCCGCCCTGCCGCCCTCCGCCCGGACGGGCCGGTGCGATTCGCCGACGAGGAGCCGGCGGCGCCGCCCACGACGGTGGCGAGAACCGATGACCGCGCCAGAGATCGGACAGATGGACGCCGCATCACCGCAGAAACTGCTGGACGGCCCTGGCCGGGGGTGTTGACGCGTCCCAGTGATCCGATGAATATTCGCTCTGTGGCAGCGATGACTGGTACGGAAGACGGCGGGATGCGGCGGGCGAGGCTGGGCGGCAGCGCGGTGGAGGTCACCGCGCTCTCCTTCGGCGCGGCCGCCATCGGCAACCTGTTCAGCGCGGTGGAACCGGAACGCGCCGCCGCGACCGTGGACGCCGCCTGGGACGCCGGCATCCGCTCCTTCGACACCGCCCCGCACTACGGACTCGGACTCTCCGAACGCCGCCTCGGCGAGGCCCTGCGCCACCGGCCCCGCGACGCGTACACGCTCTCCACCAAGGTCGGCCGCCTTCTCGAACCGCTGCCGCCCGCCGACCGGGCCGCCGGGCCCGACGGCCTCTCCGAGGGCTTCGCCGTGCGCGCCACCCACCGCCGCCGCTGGGACTTCAGCGCCGCCGGGGTCCGCCGCAGCATCGAGGAGAGCCTGGACCGCCTCGGCCTCGACCGCGTCGACATCGCCTACCTCCACGACCCCGACGACCACGCCGGGGCCGCCTTCCGCGAGGCGTACCCGGAACTGGAGCGGCTGCGCGCCGAAGGCGTCGTCCGGGCGATCGGCGCCGGCATGAACCAGACCGCGATGCTCACCCGCTTCGTGCGCGACACCGACGTGGACGTCGTCCTGTGCGCCGGCCGGTACACCCTCCTCGACCCGTCCGCCCGCACCGAACTGCTGCCGGCCGCCGCCGCCCGCGGCCGGAGCGTCGTCGTCGGCGGGGTCTTCAACTCCGGCCTCCTCGCCGACCCCCGCCCCGGCGCCACCTACGACTACGCCGCCGCCCCGCCCGACCTCCTCGACCGCGCCCTGCGGATCGAGGCCGTCACCCGGGCCCACGGCGTGCCGCTGCGCGCCGCGGCCCTGCACTACCCGTTCGGGCACCCGGCCGTCGCCGGGGTGCTCGTCGGCGCCCGCTCCCCGGAGGAGGTCCGCGACGCCGCCGCACAGCTGGAGCGGGAGATCCCGGACGCCCTCTGGACCGACCTGCGCGACCGAGGCCTGCTCCCCGCCGAAGCGCCCGAGGACGACCCCCGGAACGGACCCTGACATGCCCGGCCCCCGCCCCCGCGTCGTGGACGCCCACCACCACGTCTGGGACCTCTCCGTACGCGACCAGGACTGGATCACCGGCGAGGCCCTCGCCCCGCTGCGCCGTGACTTCACCCTCGCCGACCTGGAGCCCGAGGCCCGCGCGGCCGGGGTGAGCGCCACCGTGCTCGTGCAGACCGTCACCGACGCCGCCGAGACGCCCGAACTGCTCGCACTCGCCGCCGGCAGCGCACTCGTCGCCGGGGTCGTCGGCTGGAGCGACCTCACGGCGCCCGGCATCGCCGACACCCTGGCCGCCCTGCGCGAACTCCCCGGCGGTGACCGGCTCGCCGGGCTGCGCCACCAGGTCCAGGGGGAACCGGACCCCGACTGGCTGACCCGCCCCGACGTGCTGCGCGGCCTGGCCGCCGTGGCCGACGCCGGACTCGTCTACGACCTCGTGGTCCTCCCGCACCAGCTCCCCGCCGCCGTCCGGGCCGCCGCCGCGCTCCCCGGCCTCGTGTTCGTCCTCGACCACGCCGGCAAACCGCCCGTCGCCACCGGCCGCACCCGCCCCTGGGCCGACGACCTGCGCGCCCTCGCCGCCCTCCCCAACACCGTCTGCAAACTCTCCGGACTCGTCACCGAGGCCGACCCGCACACCTGGACCCCCGAAGACCTGCGCCCCTACGCCGAGACCGCCGTCGACGCCTTCGGACCCGACCGCCTCATGTTCGGCTCCGACTGGCCGGTGTGCCGGCTCGCCGCCACCTACACCGAGGTCCTGGACACCGCCCGCGCCCTCCTGAGCGGCCTCGCGGACCACGAGCGGGACGCCGTCCTCGCCACCACCGCCGAACGCGTCTACGGCCTCCGATAGGCGGCGCCGACGCGGCTGCGGCAGGCTGGAACCATGCCCGAACTGCCGGAAGTCGAAGCCCTGCGGCTCTTCCTCGACGACCACCTGGTCGGCAAGGAGATCGACCGCGTCCTGCCGCTCGCCATCAGCGTCCTCAAGACGTACGACCCGCCGCTCACCGCCCTGCACGGCGGCACGGTCACCGGGGTGCGCAGGCACGGCAAGTTCCTCGACATCGGCGTCGGCCCGCTCCACCTGGTCACCCACCTCGCACGGGCCGGCTGGCTCCGCTGGAACGACCGCTTCCCCGACACCCCGCCGCGCCCCGGCAAGGGGCCGCTCGCCCTGCGCACCGTCCTCACCGGCGGCGACGGCTTCGACCTGACCGAGGCCGGGACCACCAAACGCCTCGCCGTCCACCTCGTCCACGACCCGGCCGAGGTGCCCGGCATCGCCCGCCTCGGACCCGACCCGCTCGGGCCCGACTTCGACCGGGACGCCCTCGCCGCACTCCTGGCCGGGGAACGCCGCCAGGTCAAGGGCGCCCTGCGCGACCAGTCGCTCATCGCCGGCATCGGCAACGCCTACAGCGACGAGATCCTGCACGCCGCGAAGATGTCGCCGTTCAAGCTCACCGCGAACCTCACCGACGACGAGATCACCCGCCTCCACCACGCCCTGCGCACCACCCTGGAGGACGCCGTCGCCCGCTCCGGGGGCGTCGAGGCCGGCCGCCTCAAGGCCGAGAAGAAGAGCGCCATGCGGGTCCACGGCCGCGCCGGACAACCGTGCCCGGTCTGCGGGGACACCATCCGCGAGGTCTCCTACAGCGACTCCTCGCTCCAGTACTGCCCCACCTGCCAGACCGGCGGCAAACCGCTCGCCGACCGCAGACTGTCCCGGCTGCTCAAATAGTGCCCCCGCCCGGACGACGCCCGCCCCTCTTCCCCCCTCCGCGGCCCGGCCGGCAGGCCCTACACTCCGGGCTCATGCTCCGCGTACTCGCCGTCGACGACGAAGAACCCGCACTGGAGGAACTGCTCTACCTCCTGCGCGCCGACCCCCGCATCCGCAGCGCCGAGGGAGCCACCGGGGCCACCGAGGCACTGCGCCGCATCGGCAGCGCGGTGGACGCCGGACCCGACGACCCGTCGGCGATCGACGTCGTCTTCCTCGACATCCACATGGCCGGCCTCACCGGACTCGACGTCGCCCAGCTCCTCGCCGGCTTCGCCTCCCCGCCGCTCATCGTCTTCGTCACCGCCCACGAGGGCTTCGCCGTGCACGCCTTCGACCTCAAGGCCGTGGACTACGTCCTCAAACCCGTACGCCGCGAACGCCTCGCCGAAGCCGTACGCAGGGTCGCCGAGCAGGTCGGGGAGCGCTCCGCCCCCGTCCACGACACCGCGCAGGACCAGATCCCCGTCGAACTCGGCGGCGTCGTCCGCTTCGTCCCGGTCGACGACATCGCCTACGCCGAGGCCCAGGGCGACTACGCCCGCCTGCACACCGACACCGGCAGCCACCTCGTCCGCGTCCCCCTGACCACCCTGGAGGAACGCTGGCGCAGCCGGGGCTTCGTCCGCATCCACCGCCGCCACCTCGTGGCCCTCGGACGCATCGACGAACTCCGCCTGGACGCCGGCAGCATGAGCGTGCGCGTCGGCACCGCGGAACTCGCCGTCAGCCGCCGCCACGCCCGCGCGCTGCGCGACCTGCTGATGCGGCGGACCGGCCGCTGACCAGCGGCGACCGCCCCCGGAACCCCCTTCCCAGCGGGGCCGGGTGCCGCCTACACTCCGGCCCCATGTCCGCAGAGCCCACACCCCGGCGCGAAGTGGTGACGGGGGAGCCCCGGCGGGTGCGCCCGCTGCCGCGCTACCGCACCCAGTCGGAGATCGACGAGCAGACCGCCCTCGGCGGTGCCTACGTCCGCTCCCTGATGCGCGGGCAACTGCGGGCCGGACTCACCGCCTTCGCCGTCCTCGCCGTCGTCGTCGGCACGCTGCCCCTGGTCTTCGAGGCCCTGCACAGCTCCGCCGTCGTCTGGGCGGTCCTCGGCTTCGCCGCCTACCCGCCGCTCACCCTGCTCGCCTGGTGGTACGTGCGCCGCGCCGAACGCAACGAGCGCGACTTCGCCCGGCTCGTGGAAGGCCGCTCCGCCCCGTGAGCCGCACGTATGCGGTGGCGGCCGTCGCCGTCGTCGTCCTGGCGACCGTCCTCGTCGGCGGATTCGGGCTGCGGATCTCCCGCACCACCTCCGACTTCTACGTCGCCTCGCGCACCGTACGGCCCCGGCTCAACGCGGCCGCGATCAGCGGCGAATACCTCTCCGCCGCCTCCTTCCTCGGCATCGCCGGACTCGTGCTCGTCCACGGGCCGGACATGCTGTGGTACCCGGTCGGCTACACCGCCGGCTATCTGGTGCTGCTGGTCTTCGTCGCGGCCCCGCTGCGCCGCTCGGGGGCGTACACCCTGCCCGACTTCGCCGAGGGCCGCCTGGAGTCTCTGCACGTACGCCGGCTCGTCAGCGTGCTCGTCGTCGGCGCCGGCTGGCTCTACCTCGTCCCCCAGCTCCAGGGCGCCGGACTCACCCTCAAGATCCTCACCGGGGCGCCCGGCTGGCTCGGCGACGTGCTCGTGGCCTCCGTCGTCGTGCTCGCCGTCGCCGCCGGCGGGATGCGCTCCATCACCTTCGTCCAGGTCTTCCAGTACTGGCTCAAGCTGACCGCGCTCCTCGTCCCCGCGATCTTCCTGGTACTGGCCTGGCAGGGCGACGGACAGCCCCGCATCACCTTCGACGAGCACCTCTCCGCCTTCCGCGCCGACCACCCGCTGTACGCCACCTACGGCCTCATCGTCGCCACCTTCCTCGGCACCATGGGCCTTCCGCACGTCGTCGTCCGCTTCTACACCAGCCCCAACGGCCGCGACGCCCGCCGCACCACCGTCGCCGTCCTCGCCCTGATCGGCGTCTTCTACCTGCTGCCGCCGGTCTACGGCGCACTGGGCCGGCTGTACGCCCCCGAGCTGATCCACGGCGGCGACGCCGACGCCGCCGTCCTCCTGCTGCCCGACCGGGTCATCGGCGGACTCGGCGGCGACCTGCTCGGGGCGCTCGTCGCCGGCGGCGCCTTCGCCGCATTCCTGTCCACCGCCTCCGGACTGACCATGGCCGTCGCCGGGGTCATCACCCAGGACGTCCTCCCCTCGCGCGGCGTCCGGCACTTCCGGCTGGCCACCGTCCTCGCCATCTCCGTGCCCCTGGCCGTCTCCCTGCTGGTCAGCCGCGTCCCCGTCGCCGACTCCGTCGGCATGGCCTTCGCCGTCTCCGCCTCCTCCTTCTGCCCCCTCCTCGTCCTCGGCATCTGGTGGCGCGGGCTCACCCCGCCCGGAGCCGTCGCCGGACTCGTCCTCGGCGGCGGCTCCGCGCTGCTGTCCGTCGCCGTCACGTTCAGCGGCGCCGTCCGCCCGCCGGGCTGGCCGCACGCCCTGCTCGCCTGGCCCGCCGTCTGGTCCGTGCCGGTCGGCTTCCTCGCGATGATCCTGGTCTCGCTGGCCACCCCGAACCGGATACCCGCCGGCACCAACGCCGCCATGACCCGCTACCACCTGCCCGAGACGCTCACTTCCGGGAGGCACCGGTGACCGGCGCATCGATCGCCGCCGTCGTCGCCCTCGCCACCCTGCTGCTGGGCGGCGCGTTCCTGCTCGGCCGCCGCACCGCCCCGGCCCAGCGCACCAGCGACGTCGGCACGCCCGTCGAGCACGCCACCTTCGAGACGCTGCACACCGCGTCCCTGGCCGCGCCCCCGCTGCGCGCCGGACTCACCGAGGACAGCGCCCGCCGGTCGGCACGCCGGCTGCGCTCCCTGCTGGGCACCGACGCGCTGTGCCTCACCGACCGCGACGGGGTCCTGGTCTGGGACGGCGAGGGCGAGCACCACGGCCGGGACGTCATGGAGCAGGTCGCGGGGGTGCTGGAGACCGGCCGCGACACCGCCTTCCGCAGCGGCTGCGACGACGTGGACTGCCCGCTGAGATGGGCCGTCGCCGTGCCGCTCACCGTCGACAACCGGGTCCTCGGCACCCTCGTCGCCTACGCCCCGCGCGAGTCGGCCGTCCTGGCCCGCGCGGCGGGCGAGGTGGCCCGCTGGGTCTGCGTCCAGCTCGAACTGGCCGAACTCGACCGCTCACGCACCCGGCTCATCGAGGCCGAGATCAGGGCCCTGCGCGCCCAGATCTCCCCGCACTTCATCTTCAACTCGCTGGCCGCCATCGCCTCCTTCGTCCGCACCGACCCGGAGAAGGCCCGCGAACTGCTCCTGGAGTTCGCCGACTTCACGCGCTACTCGTTCCGCAGCCACGGCGACTTCACCACCCTCGCCGACGAACTGCACTCCATCGACCAGTACCTCGCCCTGGTCCGCGCCCGCTTCGGCGAACGGCTCTCCGTCACCCTCCAGGTCGCCCCCGAGGTCCTGCCCGTCGCCCTGCCCTTCCTGTGCCTCCAGCCCCTCGTCGAGAACGCCGTCAAACACGGCCTCGAAGGCGCCGTCACCTCCAGCCGCATCACCATCAGCGCCCTGGACGCCGGCTCCGAGGCCGAGGTCGTCATCGAGGACGACGGCACCGGCATGGACCCCCAGCGCCTGCGCCACATCCTGCGCGGCGAGGGCGGCCGCTCCACCGGCATCGGCCTGCTCAACGTCGACGAACGGCTCCGCCAGGTGTACGGGGACGAATACGGACTCGTCATCGAGACGGGCATCGGCGCCGGCATGCGGATCACCGTACGACTGCCCAAGTACCGCGCCGGCGTCCACGGCAGCTGACCCGCCCGCTCAGTACAGGTGCACCGCCAGGTGCCCCAGCGGAAGGCCCAGCTGCCAGGCCGGCGTCCACACCTGCGCGCCCTCCTCCGCCTCCGCGGCCGCCCCGTCCTCCGCCTCCCAGGGCAACGGGCCGATCGCCTCCAGGTCGGCGGCCAGCAGTTCCGTCTCCTCCAGCCACCGCCACGCCGCCCGCGCCAGAGCCAGATCCGCCTCCGACGCCCCCGCCACCGGCGCGGCCAGACGGGCGCACACCCACGGCCGCCACGGCGCCCCGTGCGCGGTGAGCAGCCGCAGCTCGTCCACCCGGGCCGCAGGCAACGCCCCGGCCACCGCCCCGTCCAGCAGGAAGATGGTCAGCGCCAGCGCGTCCCGCCCCGCCCGGTACTCCAGCGTCGCCGGCTCCATCAGATCGCCGGTGCGCAGCAACTCGTCGGCGAGGTACTCCGCGTACATCCAGGCCATCGGGACCGGCAGCTCGTCCGGGCCGCGCCCCTCGTTCCGTTCCGGAGGCATCCCGTATCGCCTCATTCCCTCGTTCTCGGGACCGTACGGCCGGCAGGCTCCCGGCCGGTTCCCCACGCAGCATTGAACCGGGGGAGCGCGCCCCGCGTGGCCAGAAGGGAAGTATCCGCGCCACCCGATGCGTCACACACCCGGGTGCGCGCCGCCCTGCCGGAGTAGCCGGGCAGCCGCCGGGAGAGGAGCCTCAGCGCGTAATGCGAACGCGACTTGACCGTGCCCGCCGGAATCCCCAGCACCTCGGCGGTCTCGCCCACGCTCAGCCCCCGGAAGTAGATCTGCACCAGCACCGACCGGTGCTCCGGGCTCAGGGCGCGCACCGCCTCGCGGACGTCGAGCGCCGCGACCGCGGACTCCGCGGTGTCCGAGCCCGCCGGGGCGCACTCCAGGACCACGTCGCTGACCTCCGGCGGCCGGGCGAGCCGGGAGCGCCGGGCGTCGATCGCCAGCCGCCGCGCCACCGTGAACAGCCACGGCCGCATCGACTCGTACGGGCCGTCGAAGGCCTCCGGGTGCTGCCAGGCCCGTACGAGCGTCTCCTGGAGCAGGTCCTCGGCGCGCTGCCGGTCACCGAAGGTCAGACCGAGGAGGAAGTGGAACACGGCGGGTCCGTGGTCACGCTGGAGCTCCGCCAGGGCCCGCTCGTCGGTCGTCGTCGTGGTCATGGTGAACGCCCTTCCCGCCAGGTCCTGCCGCCTCGTTGCCGACCTGGCGTATACGAGCGCATTCAGGCCACGAGGAACAGGACACGGGCGGGCCCGTGCGACGAACGGTCGCACCGAGCGGCGAGTGGTGCGGTGAACGGTCGGGCGCCCCCGGCGAGCGGCTACGGCACCACGGTGACCGGCCAGCGGCCCGCCTTCACCAGGCGCACCGCCACCGAGCCGATGAAGCGGTGCCCCGCCGACTCCGAGGCGCCCACCACGACGGCGTCGGCCTTCAGCTCGTCGGCCGCGGTCACCAGACCGTTGTACGGGTCACCCCGGAAGGTGTGGAACTCCCAGCTCACGTCCCACATGCCCTTCAGCCGCTCCGTCGCCGCCCGGATCTCGCTCACCAGCCCCTCGGCGACCTCCACCGTCGCGTCGGCGACCGGGGCCCCGAGAGCGGCACCCACCGCCGGCACGGGCTGGACGTACACCAGCGCCAGCATCGCCCGCTGACGCCGGGCGAGACCGGCCGCGTAGGCCGCGGCGCGCATCGACGAATCGGAACCGTCGATGCCCGCGACGATCACCTTCGGCCCGTCGGTGCCGCGTTCGAACTGGTGGGAGTGCTGATCCGTCACACACCGAGGCTATCGGCCCGCACCCCGCCCCCCCGGGGACCGGGGCGTCCCGCACCGGGCACCCCCTAGGCTGCGCCCCATGACGGCACCGACACCGCCCGGCCCCCGCCCACCGGCTCCGCCGGTCCGCACCCGGCCGTTCGAGGAACTGACCGGCATCGGACACGCCATGGTGCTGTCCTTCGACGACGGCCCCGATCCGCGCCACACCCCGCAGATCCTGGACATCCTGCGCGCCCACGGCGTCCGGGCCATGTTCTTCCTCTGCGGGAGCATGGCGCACGAGCACCGCGACCTCGTCCGCCGCATCGCCGACGAGGGCCACACCATCGGCAACCACTCGTGGAGCCACCCCCTGGTCACCGAGCTGTCCCGGGCCGGGATCACCGACGAGCTGGGCCGCACCAGCGACCTGGTCGAGGAGATCACCGGCACCCCGCCGCGCTGGTACCGCGCGCCCTTCGGGGCCTGGAACGCCGACTCCTTCGAGATCGGCGCCGCCCTGGGCATGGAGCCGCTGGCCTGGAGCGTGGACACCCTCGACTGGACCGAGCCCGGCACCGACACCATCGTCAGCCGCGTCGAGCAGGGGGCCGGCCCCGGAGCGGTGGTGCTCTCGCACGACGCGGGCGGCGACCGCTCGCAGAGCGTGGCGGCACTGCGCCGGTATCTGCCGCGGCTGCTGGACGACGGCTACCGGCTCACGGTGCCGGAGCGTCGCTGAGCAGGCGGACCGGAGCGGCGGACCGGAGCGGCGGGGCGGGGTGCGGGGTGCGGGCGGCGCGGGTCAGCGGGTCTCGACCAGGCGGGCGAACGCCACCACGTTCCCGTCGTAGCCGTTGGCCTTGGTGTAGCCACCGCCGCAGGTGATGACTCGCAGCTCGGGCTGCCCGGTGTCGCCGTACACCCGGGCGCCGGGGAAGTCGTTCTTGGCGAAGACCTCGACGCCGTACACCTCGAAGACGGCCACCCGGTCGTCGCTGCGCTCGATCTCGACGCGGTCGCCCTTGACGAGCGAGCCGAGCCCGTAGAAGACGGCGGGCCCCGCCTTGTTGTCCACATGGCCGACGATCACGGAGGTGCCGGTCTGACCGGGGGCGATGCCGTTCTGGTACCAGCCGGCCAGATTGGGGTCCTCGGGCGGCGGGGTCTCGATCCAGCCGTCCGGGTCGAGGTTCACGTCGACGACCGGGGCGTCGACCTGGATGGCGGGGATGACCACCCGGTCGACGGGGGCGTACGGGAGGGGCCTGAGGGCCGGATTCGCCACCGGGGCGGCCGGGGCGTCCTGCGACCGGCCCACCGATGCGGCGGCGACGGGCTGCGGCGGGCCGGGGGAGAGGTCGGCCCCGTTGCGCATCAGCGCCAGGCCGGTGAGCATCGCCAGGGCGAGCGCCCCCCAGGGCGAGTGCCTGATCCGTTCCGGTCGCCAGCTGTCCCGGCCCATGGTGCTCCCTTCGTCGCGACGAGCAGAACGCTAGGCGGGGTGCGGCCGGGCGGCGATCAGAGAAGTGCGAACGGGTGGCGGCGGTCCACCCGGATGCTCATCGGAGTAGCGCCGGGGCAAAACTTCTGACGGCTCGTGACCTGCGCGTCCGTCAGTCGTGCGGCCCGGCGCACGGCGTGTCGGATCACCGATGTGGAGCAGTGCCGAAATGCGGTGGATCAAGGTTCTGGTGAGGGTTCGTCATGGGAGGCGTTCTCGTCGATCCATCCCGGCGCACCGAGCACCGGGGCGCTTCCCGGTGGAGGTTCGAACGATGCGTGCTACACGCGCTCTCGTCGTCGCCGCGGCGGCCGTCGCGGCGCTCGGCATCGGCAGCCCGATGGCGGCCGCCGGTGGGGACGTCGGGAACAACCAGAACAACGGCAACAACCAGAACAACGGCAACACCCAGGACAACCAGAACAACTGGAACGACCGCGACGGCTGGAACAACGGCAACGGGAACAACAACGGCAACGGGAACGGGAACAACAACGGCAACAACAACGGGAACGGCAACAACAACGGGCGCAACAACGGTCCCAACAACGTGACCGTGGACCCCGAGCGCGTGCACCAGGGCGCGGCCATGCAGGTCACCGCGGAGGGCTGCGGCCGGGGCGGCAGCGTCTCATCCAACGCGTTCCGCACCACCCGGCTCTCCGCCGGCCGGGTCGGCCACGCACGGGTCCGCGTCTTCGACGACGCGACGCCCGGCACGTACACCCTGACGGTCCGCTGCGACGGCACCGACCGGACGGCCGGCCACCGCTTCACCGTGCTCGACAGCCGCGGCGCCCAGGGCGGGCTCGGCGGTTCTATGGCCGCCACCCCGGCCGAGATGAGTGTCGGCGCGGGCCTCGTCGCCTCGGCGGCCCTCGGCGGAGGCATGTACGTCCTGCGCCGCCGGAAGGCGGGCCATGGGGCGGCCTGACCGCGAGGACGCCCCCGCCGGACCGATAACGAAGTCGCCCCGAGTCCTGTGCCAGGACCCGGGGCGACTCTCGTGGACCGCATGCCGCGCACCGGTCAGTGCGAGCCGGTCAGTGCGAGCGGCTCTCCCTGCGGCGGCGCGCGAAGAACACGACACCGGCCGCGGCGGCCACGGCGAGCGCGGTGCCCGCCACGATCTCACCGGAGTTCACGCTGTCGATGCTGCCGCCGAGACCGCCCTGCACCCCGGCCGGCGAGGCCGAGGACGTGGCCTTGCTGGTCGAGCTGGTGGTGGGCGCGCCCGTGGCGGCGGCGATGGTGAGGTTCACCTTGGCCGTGGAGCTGGGCGAGGTGTTGCAGATGAACGTCACCTCGTAGGCGGCGCCCGGCTTGGCGTCCCAGTCGACGGTGGCCTGGCTGCTGCCGTTCATCGGAATGGTGACGGTGTCGAACACCCCCGAGGACGCCGTGGCCGTCGTCGAGCACCCCCGCGCGGCGAGGGTCACCTTGCCACCGGGCGCGACCACGGACGGCGTGACGGTGTATCCGTTCCCGCCGCCCGAGGGACCGCCCGCGACCGCGGCGTAGGCGGTGGCGGCCGGGCCCGTCAGGGCGAGTGCCGCTGCGCCGAGCAGCGCGACGGGGGCGACACGTATTGCGCGCATGGTGAATCCTCCGGTCCCCGAGGAGCAGCTGCGGAACGGATTTCCACAAAGTGTCAGAAATGCACCTCGAACGCCGCCCACGCTAGAAGTGGTGCATTTCGCCCGCGATCGCAGTCCGGCGAATGGGGCACCGCTGTCCCCCGTGCGGCGCACCGGTCCGGCGGCCTTCGTCCACTACCCGCCGGCGGCCCCTGGAAAGAGGTCCCGGAAGGGGGCGGCCGTCGCCGAGAAGCCCCGGCCGAAGGGCGAGTCGAAGTCCCAGATCAGGAAGAGGAGGAAGGCGATCAGCACGCTGAACAGGCCGGCCAGCAGGAGTTCGCGGAAGGTGCGCCGGATCTGCAGCGTGAAGATCAGGCCCACGGTCACCACGGCGCCGATGATGAGCCCGAACCACACCACCCCGGGCATCGTCGCCCCGGCGCTCTGCCCGCGCGCGCTGCGGGCGTCGTCCGCGGCGGCCACCTGGTCGACCAGGGGCTGATAGGCCTGCCCCTCGTGGTCCGTCCGCGGCTGGTAGTCCGTGACGTCCGCGCGCACCTTGGCCAGCAGCTCCGCGCCCCGGTCGCTGAGCGTCCCGTGGTCGGTCATGGTCCGCCACTCGTCGTGCACCACGAAGCTCACGTACGCGTCCACGTCGGTCCGGATGCGGTCGCGTACCTCCGCCGGATAGACGGACGAGCGCGCGCTCACCTCGTGCAGGGCCTGCGCCTCCTGGCGTACGTACTCCTGCGCGGCGCTGCGGCCCTCCCAGACGCCCGCGATGGCGAGGCCGAGCACGATCGCGTAGATCACCCCGATCATCATCGTCATGTACTCGATGACGTCGGGGGTCTCCGAGGGGTCGTCGTCCGCCGGGAGCCTGCGGTTGCTGAGGACGGCGATGGTGAGGACGACGGCGGTCGCCGCGACCAGGGCGAGGGCGAGAACGAGCCATTCCGACATGAGCGTCTCCGGGGGTTCATCGGGAACGGGGCCGCAGCACGGCGACGGCGAACACGGCGGGAGCGGTGATCATCAGGGTGCTGGTGACCAGGGAGGTGTGCCGCTCCGGCTGCTTGCGCACCGGCCGCCGGTACGAGGGGAGCGCCACACGGGCCGAGGGCGAGGGCCGCACGGACCAAGAGGGCGTGGGGGAGGGCTTCGGTGCGGCCGCGGGCTCCGGCTCCGGCCTCGGCGCGGGCGGGGACGAGGGAGCCGGGGTCGAGGGGGCGGGCGCGGGCGGCGGC
>NZ_JAKRGC010000126.1 GCF_022347745.1 Streptomyces sp. OfavH-34-F | reverse complement strand
GGCGGGACCGCCTGGGCGGGCAGCGGGCGCGTCCAGGCGTCGCTGCTTCCCGGCAGGCCGAGGCAGTGGGCCAGCGCCTCGGCGATCCGCTCGTGGCCCAGGGGGCCGGCGTGGAGCCGGTCCGCGGTCCAGAGCCGTGAGTCGGTGGTCACCGGGTACCCGGCCGTCTCGGCGACCAGCACCCCGTGACGGGCCGCCGCGGTACGGATGTGGTCGTTGAGGGCGAAGACCCGCGACCTGAGGGGACGGGCCAGGGGCGCGATCCTGCCCAGGTCGGGGAAGGTCACGGTCGCGACCCGCGCGCCGGAGGCGGTGAGCGCCGCGAACATCTCCTCCAGGTGCCCGGCCACCTCGGCCGCGTCGAACCGGGGCCGGAGCACGTCGTTCACCCCGGCGACGACGGTGGCCAGGTCGGGGCGCATCGCCAGCGCGGGCGCGAGTTGTTCCTCGCGTACCTGGCTCGCGACACGTCCCCGTACCGCCAGGTTGGCGTACCGCAGCGCGGGATCGAGGCGGGCCAGGTGCTCGGCGAGCCGGTCGGCGAAGCCGCGCAGGCCGGTGGCGTCGTCCCCGTCGCCGAGCCCTTCGGTCTGGCTGTCGCCCAGGGCGACGTAGCGCAGGTATTCACCGTTCGGCATGGGCGGCCCGCCTCGCTCGCAGGACCGCGGCCGTCCGCCGGCACCAGTCCCGGTGACCCTGTTCGAACGACAGGCCGCGCAGGCACGTGAGATACGGGCCGATGCGGCTGCCCTCCCGCAGGAACTCCTCCTCGTCCACGTCACCGCGCAACGTGCACAGCAGCGCTTCGAGGAGTTCGATCTTGGCCTCGGCCGCTGAGGCCCGGTCGTCGAGCTGCTCGATGACCGACGCGGTGCCGACCCGGTCGGCGGCCTGGACCTTGACCAGCAGGTCGTCGCGGATGGACGAGGGCTTCGCCGCGGCCGAGGCGAACTCCTCCAGTACGGCGCGACCGGCGTCGGTGACGTGGAACAGCCGCTTGTTGGGGCGGTTCTCCTGGACCACTTCCCGGCCCGCGACCAGGCCCTCCCGCTCCAGCTTCGTCAGCTCCGCGTACAGCTGCTGGGGCAGCGCGTGCCAGAAGTTGGCGACTCCGATGTCGAACGCCTTCGCCAGCTGGTATCCGCTGAACTCGCCGTCCAGCAACGCCGCCAGCACCGCATGCCGCAACGCCATCGAGCGGCCCCCTTCCCGCGCCTGTTCCCCGCATCATACTCAGAATGATGACTAATCCTATGCATGACTACGCGGGACGCGGGCGTGGGCGCCTGCCGGGCTCGGGGTGAGGCGCGTTGATCGCGCGTTCACGGCGACGTCCCGCCGTACCGGAGTGCGCGCGGCCTCACTTGGATGCGACGCGCCCCATGGCATCGGCGTCGGTGGCCAGTGCCTTGCACGCCGTCTGCCACGCGGTGGCGCCGGGGCGCAGGGTGGAGCGGAGGTAGGCGGCGGTGAGCCGTGCGAGGGCCGCGACCCGCCGCGGGTTCTCGTCGGTGGTCTCGGCGGCGTCGTAACCGGCGATCCCTCCCAGCCCGTGTTCCGCGTCGAACAGGGTGAGCAGGCTCTTGGGGCCCGGGGCGAGCGTGTACGGGTCGGCGTGCCAGTCCGGCCCCATGGACGTGAAGTGCCGGGAGTCGTCCTTGTCCCCGGCGACGACCAGCGCGGGCGCGGCCATGGTCGAGAAGTCGACGGCGCCGATGACCGGCCACTGCTCGGCCATGGGTCCGTCGAAGACGTCGCCTCCCCGGCCGGGCGCGGCGAGCAGCACGCCGGCCTTGATCCGGGGCTCGGTGAGGTGGACCAGCTCCCCGGTGTCGGGATCGGTGAGCCCGGCACCCAGCAGCAGCGCGGCCGTGAAGCCCCCCAGCGAGTGCCCGGCGACGGCGACCCCGGAGGCGTCGACCCGTCCGGCGAGCTGAGGCACGGTGCGCTCGAGTACGTCGAGCCGGTCCAGGACGTGGGTCATGTCCTCCGCCCGGGACCGCCAGAAGTCGGGCGCTCCGGGCGCGCCGGCGACCAGGTGGCTCAGGGTGCGGGAGGTGAGGTGGGTGGGCTGGACGACGACGAACCCCTGCGCGGCCCAGAGGTCGGCGAGGGGCGCGTACCCGTGGAGCGAGGAGAGGTGGTTCGAGGGGCCGTGGCCGTGGGACAGGAGGATGACGGGGAGGCCGGTCCCGGTCGCGGGAGCGGTGACGCGGACCTGGAGGTCCACGGGGCGCCCGGGGACCGGGAGGACGACGGGGCCGAACGACAGGACCGGAACGGGCGCGGCGGAGGAGTCGGCGTGCGTGGCGGTGGACGTGCTCATGGTGCTCACAGGGGGTTCCCTTTCGGTGGCGCCCGCTTCCGCCGGTCGGCGGCGACCGGTGGAGGGCAGGGCGGACAGGGGCGTGCGCTTCGACTAAACTGAAACGAAGCGCCGCTCCACTTAGTATCCGGAGCGCTGTTCCGCTTTGTCAATCGGTGTGGAGGGAGTGCGCGGTGACCATCGACAGCCCTGAGGGGAAGTCGCCGTCCCGGGGGAAGCGGGCCGACGCCCAGCGCAACCGGGAGGCGGTTCTCGCCGCTGCCGCGGAGGTGTTCGTCACCTCCGGTGTCGACGCGCCGATCCGCCGGATCGCCGCCGAGGCCGGAGTCGGCATGGCCACGATCTACCGCCACTTCCCCACGCGGGCGGACCTCGTCACGGCCGTCTACCGCCACCAGATCGAGGCGTGCGCCGCGGCCGGACCGGACCTGCTGGAGGCCGCCGACACCCCGTTCGACGCCCTGCGCGAGTGGATCGACCTCTTCGTCGCCTTCCTCGTGACCAAGCACGGCCTCGCCGACGCCCTGCAGTCCGACGACGACCGCTTCGCCGCGCTGCACGAATACTTCCTCGACCGCCTGCTGCCGGTCTGCGCGCGACTCCTCGACGCCGCGGTCGAGGCCGGCGACATCCGCCCCGGTACGGAGGCGTACGAGCTGATGCGCGGCGTCGGCAACCTGTGCATCGGGCACGGGAACGACCCCCGCTACGACCCCCGCCGCCTGATCGCCCTCCTGCTCCAGGGGCTCCGCACACCCCGGACGGCCTGAGACGGGAGAAGCGCCGTAAGGTGCTCACGCCTCAGGAGGGCCCGGGTGGACGTGATGCCGGTGCGCCGGGGCAGCGGTGGGGGACCGGCGTGAGCCAGGTGTTCCTCTCACCGGGCACGCCGTCATGGCCACCCCGGCGCGCCGAGAGCCGCTACCTCAGCCTGCTGTCTCGCCCGCAGCCCCGGCAGGGGACGGCTGATCCCACCGCGCGACGAGGTCGCGGCCCTCCACCCGCAGCGCACCTTCCGTAAAGGCGATCTCGTGCGAGAACCCGCCGGAAGAGGGAAGGATTTCGTCCAGCTGAAGGTCACCCAGCGAAGGCAGCTCGCCCACACGTTCGGCGAACGCGGCGGCCCCGGTGGCCTCACCGAATCCGCAGACCTCCACGCGTTCCGATTCCTCGCAGCTCATCCAGAACGCGTGAACGCCGGTGTAGCGAATACGCAGACCGCTCTCGTGCTTCCACTCATTCGGAGCCAGGGACACATCGATGGACACGCGTCCGAGATCGTCGCGCACCTCCACCTGCCGCAGCGTCAGATCCTTCACGCACCGCGGGCTGCCGAAATCGTAATGGCCGGGGTCCGAGGCGAATTCCGCCGCGCCGGCCGGGAGTTCCGGCACGATCCCGGGCAGGACGCGAAGGTATTCCCGGGGGTCGAGGTGGAAGCCGTACATGTCCTCCAGCGGTCGCACCCGGACGTACTTCATCAGCAGCCGCCCGTGATGCGGTCGCGCTTCCAGTTGTCGCCCTTGATGTTCTCCGTGCCCTTGGGGCCGATGCGCCCGTCGCGCCTCAGCTCACCCACCGCGAGCCCCTTCAGGAGATTGAACACCTCGCGCGGCACCTTCACATCCGCGCTCTTTCCGTGCTTGGCGAACCATCCGTCACTACCGAAGATTCCGATTTCCCTGCCGCTCTTGTACACGTGGATCTCGAAATCCGTCGTACCTCCGATTTCGAACCGGTCGAGACGCCCAGTGTAATTGCTGCCGAAGTTCAGCGGGTCCTTCTTGCGGGCCGCCGCGAGGTCGGCGAGCGGTGCCTCCGTACGCACCTGCCGCATCGGACTGTGCGGCGAGGCGCCCGGTGCGAGGAACCCGGAGCGGAAGTCGCGGAACGCGGAACACGGCTCCGCGCCCTTGCGTTCCTTGCCGACCTTCTTCACGAGCCGCTTGACCTCGACCGTGGCCAGTGCGCGCGCGGTGATGAGGGAGTTGGCCCGCAAGGGAATCGTGTACCGCACGGGGCGGCCGCCGGAGGCGCGCGAACGGGCGCGGGCCTCCGCCTTCTTCCGGGCCTCCACCGAGACGAAGGTGCCGCCCGCCCCCGGGTTGGAACAGGTCAGGCTGCCGGAGACCCCGCTGCCCGTGACCGGGAACGTGGTCGTCGGGCTCGTGCAACTCCCGCCGGAGCGGCCGTCGATGGTGAAGGTGGAGGTCATCACGGCGGTGACGTGGCCGCCCGTCAGGCGGGCCCTGGCTTCCGTGGTGATCTGCCCGGAGAACTTCCCCGTGGCGGTACAGCCGCCGGCGCCGCACTGTACCGAGCCGTCGCCCCGCAGGGACAGCGAGATGCCGCTGTCTCCCGCCCGGCTCAGCTCCTTGGTCTGCTTCTCCAGGGTGTCGTACATCGCGGGAGCCTCTTCGGGGCCGACCGGTTCCAGGTCGAGGGCCAGGGTGTCCTTCCCGTCGAAGGGCCCCTTCCCCGCGGTTTCCGCTTCGTCCTCGGCGGGGACGACGTGGCTCACCGTCCGCGCGGCCCCGCCCGCCGTCCCGGACGCGGGGCGCTCCAGCCGCAGCAGCCGGTGGGGCTGGGCGGCGGTGATGACCAGGCGGCCGGCCGGGGTGTCGAGCGCGCGGGCCGGTACACCGTCGACCTCCCGGTGTTCGGAGGCGTACCCCTCGCTGCCGGGGCGGGACTCCAGGTCGGCCAGAGCCTGCAGCAGCGACGCGGCGAGTTCCGGCGGCGCCGGACGGTGCCGGGTGAGTTCGCTGGTGAGCCCGTCGTTCCGGTCGGCTCCGGCGTCCCACCTGCCCGGCTTCTTCTCACCCGCCTCGGCCGCGGGGTCCTGGCGCCACCGGGTGAACGTCTTTCCGCCGACGCTGAGGAATTCGCGGTCGAGTTCCTCACGGCCGAAGCCGTTGCTGCCGAAGCGGCTTCCGGCGGAGGTGACGGTGACCTCGCGCTGCATCATTCCGCCCGGAAGGTCGTCCTTGTACCGCAGCCCCGGTGCGGTGGCGAGGTCGACCAGCGCGAGGCGGTAGGGCGCGAGAATCCGGGGATCGGGCTTCGCCTGCCCCGTACCGTCGGACGCCGCAGGGTGCGTCCCGTCGTCACCGAGAAGCCCGAGCCCGGCGACGAGCGCGAGGACGAGGACGCCCACAGCGCCGGTCAGAAGCAGCGCGGCGGGTCTGCCCATGCGCAGAAACCGCGGCCGGGTTCCGCCCGGGGCGCCGGGGGGATACGGCGGCACGGGCGGGTACGGCGCCGGTGGCGGAGGCGCGCCGTGGTGCGTCTGCCACGGCCCGCCCGTCGGTGGACCGAACACCCCGTCCGTGTGGTCCCATGGCTGCTCGTGCTGCTCCGGCCCTGCCATCGACTCCCCTGACCGTGCTGCCGGACCCGGTGGCGCGTGCGAGCGAGAACGCTGGGGGTGCCGGCCCTTGCCGTCTGAAAAGGGGAACTATCCGGCAGGGAGCCGTGTTCGGCAACAGCCTTTCCCGCCAAGGTGCCGAGCGCCCTCCTCGGCCTCACGGCGGTACCTGCCGGATCGCCGGGACTTCCTAGCTGCCGATCGGGTGCCGGAGGCCGGGCGTCGCGTGGTCGGTGGAGGACAGCTGCGGCTCGGCGGAGCAGGCGGAGGCCGTACCCGAGCCCGTGACGCTCAGGGCGAGGCCGGCGGTGATCACCGCAACGCAGACGGAGATGTGCTTGAACATAAGAAAATGCTCCCCACTCGGTCGATGTCATCGTGAATCCGGACAGCCTGCTGATCTCCGAAGACTTCGGGGTCAGGCTATGGGCTCGCTCCAACGGCCGGACAACGCGGCCCAAATAAGGGGGAGCCGGAGGATGTCCGCTGCGGGTTCACGGGGCCCGGCGTTGTCAGTCCCCGGTGCTAGCGTCGTCGCCATGGCAAATCGTTCGTACCTGTACTCCGCCGACTCGATGCCCGACGACGCGGACATCCCCAAGCCCATCCGGTGCATATCCGAGCACAACTGGGCCATTCCGCTGGCGCACAAGCTTCTCGTGGGGCGCGGGACGGTGATCGTCCCGTCCATGATCTGGAACCCTCGCATCGGCATCGCCGCAGACTACGCCGGCGGAGTCGCCCTGCTCCGCGACCTGTTGCACGTGGTCGGCAAGGGGCTGGAGAACGACGCCGAGTTCAACGAGTGCGTGACCAGGAGCATGGCCCACCTCGAGAAGCAGCGAGCGAAGTACTTCGTCCTGGAGACGGGGGAGATGGTCTCCCTGGAGGGTGACGACCCCGAGGCGAGCGTGGAACGCCTGGTGTCCACGGACATCCCCGGCAGCGTCGCCGAGGCCGAGGCGGCGATCGCGGGTGGAAACGAGGAGTGGCTGACCTCCCTGCGCGCCGACTGGCAGAGCCACTTCGGGTCCTTCTACAGCGAGGCGCTCTACTTCTCCTTCCCCGGCTGACTCGCCTGTTCCGCCGGGGACCACGGGGCGGAGAGCAGGTGGCCGACGCTGCGCCTGTCCCGGTTCGCCGAGGGGCTGTCGGCCGCCCGGCCCACCGCGACCATGGAGACGATGGACCAGCCGGGGTTCGGGTCCAGCTCCTTGGTGAGCCCTTCCAGGTCGAAGGCCCGGAACTGGTGCGCGGCGAGGCCCAGGGCCTGGGCCTGAACGGTCAGGTGGGCGATGGCCTGGCCGAGGTCGTAGTCCGCGAACTCGGAGTAGGTCAGGCGGGTGTCGTCGACGTAGCGGCGCGTCAGCGTGACGACGAGCAGGCCCGCGTCCGCCGCCCAGGAGGCGGAGCTGGGTGCGAGGTGGGGGAGCAGCCGGTCGTGCTCCGGCTCACCCGGCCGGCCGACGAAGAAGCCCCACGGCTGGGAGTTCCCCGCGGACGGCGCCCACCGCGCGGCTTCCAGCAGCAGCCCGAGGGCGTGGTCGTCGACCGCGCCGGACGGGTCGAACCTGTACGGGCTGAAGCGCCCGGCGAGCAGGGGGTGTATGCCGTTGTACGACTTCTGAAGACGATGCACGTCCTGCTGCAACCCAACCACCGTGCTCGCGTATTCCGGCCGGCGCCGGTACGTATGCCGCCCGCACCGGGCGTTCTGCGGGACGAGGACCGGACCGGGGCGACTGGTGGGAGCGCCGCCGCCGGACGGGGGAAAACGATTCTTCGCAATGATCCTTCCAGGGCGATGGGGTGGTTGTAACGTCGGCCGCGAGCCCTCAGGGGAGGGCCCGTCGAAGCAGGGGGAGGACCGTGCCAGACATTTCCCGGCGTGCGCTCATCGGTACCACCGGCGCAGCCGCCGCAGCGACACTTCTCACGACAACCGAGACTGCTCAGGCCGCCGAGGGTGCGAGCGGCAAGGACGGACACGCACCGCACAGCACCTCGAAGGAGGCCCGGACCACCATGGCCAACGGCAGCCAGACCCTCAAGTACGTCGGATACATCGGAAGCCCTGACATGGAAGTGCTGAACGACGTGACGTTCGGCGTCGGCGCGGACCCCGCCGACATGTGGGCGTATCTCGACGGTGCCACGGCACGTCTCCGGGCGGCCCACCCCACGTACTCCTTCACGCCCCGTCTCTACCGGTACGACCAGGTCACCACCGAGATCACGCGCCCGTAGCGCACACCGCGCCGGCCCTGCCCCCAGGGGGCCGGTGCTCCGGGCCGGTGTCCACGTGCCGTCACGCATGCCGCCTCCACTGTTCCTTCACCTGATGGTCACATTTACCGATAGGCTCCGGACGCTGCATCCGCACCACAGAGGGGGGGAATCCTCATGCGTGTCCGTCATGCCCTGACCGCCGCCGCGACGGCGGCTTCGGTCGTCTCGCTCGCTCTCGTCGCCGGGGCCCCGGCCCAGGCGGCCGAGTACTCCTCGGCCCTGAAGGTCAAGGGTGTCCAGTACGACGCTCCGGGCCGCGACTCCAACAAGTGCTCGGGCGGCAACGCCGCGAGCGAGTACCTGACGATCAAGAACTACTCGCGCACCACGAAGGTGAACCTCAAGGGCTACGTCGTCAAGGACGCGGCCGGGAACAGGTTCACCTTCACCAAGTCCCACACGCTGGAGCCCGGCGACTACGTCAAGCTCCGCGGCAACCGGGGCACCGACTCCGACGCCAAGAACGTCGTCTACCGCCAGAACTGCAACTTCATCTGGAACAACGACAAGGACACCATCTACCTGTACAAGCCCTCGGGTGCCCGCGCGGACGTCCACTCCTACACCAAGAAGAGCAACGACCGCGACGGCAACGGCTACATCACCTTCCACGGGTAGTCCCCTCATGACAGAGCCCTCGCGGCGCCCGGCCGGGCGCCGCGAGGGCTCTGTCATCGCCGGCTCCTGATCGCCGGGAGGGTGACCGGGCGGCCGGCGGGGAGACGGGTGCGGCTCGGCATATCAGCAGATCGAAGGTGGTCCGGGCTGCGCCGGTCCACCACAATGGGCCCGGCCCCGGCGTTGGCGAGGGTGTGTACGGCATCCACTGCGACTGCGGGGCCGCCCGGCTGCCAGGGGTTCGGGCGGCGGCCTTTCGTGTCGCGCACAGCGACGCGGACTCTGTTGTTCCGGATGCGGACGCCTCGCAGTTAAGAAATTACGTACTTGCGCAATAACGTAGAGCAGTCCTAGGGTTTCGCTCGACGAAGCGTCGAACGCTGGGAGCCGCATGGGCGCCGAGGGCACGTTCCGTACCACCGCACCGAGGGTCGCGATCAACGCGATCGGCCGACACCTCCCGGACCACACCCGGACCGTCGCGGACCTTCCCGAACTCGCGGGACTCACCGAGCCGGAGCGTCTGACCTGCCGCGGACTCGGCATCGACACCGTCGCGTCCGCCGACACGCTCACCGCCGCCGACCTGGCCGAACGAGCCGCCCGGCACGCACTCGACGCCGCCGGGATCGAGGCCGCCGCGCTCGGCGCCCTGATCCTCGTCGAGCCGCGCGCCCCCGAGACCCTGATCAGCTCCGACGCGACCCGGCTGCAACACGCGCTGGGCGCCGACCACGCGCTCACCTTCTCGGTCGGCGGACTCGGCTGCGTCTCCTCCACCCCCGCGCTGCTCACCGCCCGCGGCCTGCTCGCCGCCGATCCCGGCCTCGGCCCCGTACTCGTCGCCCACGGCAGCAAGCCCGCCGCCGCCGGACGCTACCGCCACCCCGTGACCGTCAACGGCGACAGCGGCATGGCACTCCTGCTCGGCCGCCCCGACCCGGCCGCACCCCTCCACCTCGTGGACGCCCTTCAGCGGACCAACGGACGCTACTGGGACCTCTTCGGCCTGGAATTCCGCGACCGCCCCACGGCGCAGTGGCGCGAGAAGTGCTCCGACCTGCCCGGGTACTCCTTCCGGCTCGCCATGGAGACCAGGAACCGCCTCGCCGAGATGGTCGCCGAACTGCTCGCACGCAACGGACTCACCCGGGCCGACGTGGCCGGCTACGCCAGCCAGAACCTCTCGGCCGGCGGCCTGGCGTTCATCGAGGAATCCCTGGACATCGCCCTGCTGCCGTCCTGCCGGGACAACCTCCGCGCCCTGGGCCACCTCGGTGCCAACGACACCTTCCTGAACCTCTCCACCGCCCTGGCCCGCAAGGAACTGGCCGAGGGAGACCTCGCCGTCCTCATCAACGTGAGCCCGGTCGCGGCGTGGAGCGTCCTGCTGGTCGAGACAGGTCCGCCGAGCGGACAGGGGAGCATCGCATGAGCCGTGGACCCGCGGAGACCACCGAGGAGATCATCCGCTTCCTGACCGAAGCCCTGCGCAGGGACGTCGGCCCCGACGACGACTACTTCGCCCTCGGGCTCGTCGACTCGCTGTTCGCGCTGGAACTCGTCACGTACGTCGAGGACCGGTTCTCGCTGACCGTCGAGGTCGAGGACCTCGACCTCGACAGCTTCCGCACCGCCCGCCGCCTCACCGCCTTCGTGCACGCCAAGACGGACGGCGCCGAACCCGCCCCGGCCCATGCCGGCGACCTCTGAGGCGGGCGGCGCACCCGGGGCATCGCCCCTGGTCGCCGCCGCCGCCGAACTGGCCGCCGCCTTCCGGGAACCGGCGAGCCGCTGGGACGCCGAAGGACGCGTACCGCCGGAAGCCCTGCGCACCCTGGCGGCCACCGGACTCCTCGCCGCCGACCTGCCCTCCCAGCACGGCGGCAGGGGCCTGACCCCGGCCGAACTCGGCGAGGTCACCGCCCACCTGGGCGGCGTGTGCAGCGCCCTGCGCGGCCTGCTCACCGTGCAGTCCATGGTCGCCGCCGCACTGCTGCGCTGGGGAACCCGCGCCCAGCGCGCCGACTGGCTGCCGGGCCTGGCCGACGGCACCCTCATCGCCGGCTTCGCCGCCACCGAGGACGGGGCGGGCAGCGCACTCGGCGAAGTGGCCACCACCATCGAGGACGACGGCGACGGACTCCGCGTCACCGG
Organism: Streptomyces sp. OfavH-34-F; assembly: GCF_022347745.1. Taxonomy (GTDB): domain Bacteria; phylum Actinomycetota; class Actinomycetes; order Streptomycetales; family Streptomycetaceae; genus Streptomyces. Next base: position 6,210 of record NZ_JAKRGC010000126.1, on the reverse strand, counting down.
CCGCAAGAAATGGGTCACCTTCGGGGAGAGTGCCGACGTCCTGCTCGTCCTCGGCCGCCACCCGGACGGCCTCACCACCGTCCTGGTGGAGACCACCAGGAGCGGCGTCCGCACGGAGCCCGTCACCGGCCAGCTCGGCATGCGCGCCGCCGGAATCGCCCACGTCACCCTGGACGGCGTCCGGATTCCCGCCGGCCACCGGATCGCCCCGCCCGGCACCGGCCTGTCCCACGTCGCCGCGAGCGCGCTCGACCACGGCCGCTACACCGTCGCCTGGGGGTGCGTCGGCATGGCCGAGGCATGCGTCGCCGACGCCGCCGCGCACGCCGCCGCCCGGCTCCAGGGCGGTCTGCCGCTCGGCCGCCACCAGTCGGTCGGCGCGCTCCTGGCCCGTAGCGCCGTGAGCGCCGCCGCCGCGCGCGAACTCGCCGCTCTCGCCGGCCGCGCCCGCACCCGCGGACCGGGCCGCGGCATCACCGAAACGATCATGGCGAAGTACGCGGCCGCCGGTGCCGCCGCCGAAACCGCCAGGGCGGCCGTTCAGGTACTCGGCGCCGCGGGCATCGCCCCGGACAGCCGCGCCGGCCGCCACTACCGGGACGCCAAGGTCATGGAGATCATCGAAGGAGCCCAGGAAGTGGCCGAATCCCACCTGGCCGAACAGCTCTTGCGCCGTCACGGGGCCGTCGCGTGAGCGCCCCCGGCACGAACGGACACGCGCTCGCCCCGGGCACGCCTCCCACCGTCAAGTGCCTGGTGTGGGACCTGGACGACACCCTCTGGGACGGCGTCGTCCTCGAAGGCGACGACCCCCCGCCCTTCCCGCACGCCGTGACGACCCTCAAGACCCTCGACTCCCGCGGCATCCTCCACGCCGCAGTCAGCAGGGGGGACCACGACACCGCGACCGCCCACCTCGACGCCACCGGACTCGGCGAGTGGTTCTGCGCGGCGCGGATCGGCTGGGGCGACAAGTCGACCGCCGTACGGCACATCGCCGAGACGCTCAACATCGGCCTCGACACCGTCGCGTTCGTCGACAACGACCCCGCCGAACGGGCCGAGGTCGCCGCCGCCCTCCCCATGGTCCGCTGCTATCCCGCAGCGCTCACCGGGCTGCTCCCCGAGCGCCCCGAGTTCTGCCCCGAGCACGTCACCGAGGAGGCGGCCGGCCGTCGCCTGCTGTACCGCACCGAATGGCGCAGGCGCCAGGCGGAGGAGGAGGCCGGGGGCGACCGGCGCGCGTTCCTCGCCTCGCTCGGCCTCGTCATGGAGATCGCCCCGGCCACCGAGGCCGACCTCGCCCGCGCCAGCGAACTCACCGTACGCACCCACCAGCTCAACAGCACGGGACTGGTCTACGGGGAGGAGGAGTTGCGCCGCCTGATCGCCGCTCCCGACCACCAGGTCAGGCTCGCCCGGCTCAGCGACCGGTTCGGTGACTACGGCGTCGTCGGCCTCTCCGTCACCGAACTCACCCCCGACGAGTCCGTGCTGCGGCTGATGCTGATGTCCTGCCGGGTCGCCTCCCGGGGCGCGGGGCAGCTGATGCTTTCCCACCTCGTCCGGCAGGCCCGCGCCGAGGGCCGCAGACCGGTCACCCACTTCGTGCCGACCGCGGTGAACCGCACCATGCTCGTCACCCTGCGGTTCGCCGGATACGCCCCCGTCGCGAAGGGCGCTGGCGACGGCGGCCCGATGGTCCTCGAAGTACCGGCGGACCACCCCGTCGGCGAACCCGACCCCCACGTCCGACTGATCGTCCGCCCGTCATGAGGAGGCCGCAGTGACCGCCGAGCGGACCGAGGAAGTCAGAACCGGGGAACGCGGACCGAGTGGGATGAACGGCGTGGCCGGCGCCTCGCCGCGATCCCTGCTCGACGCGTTCCTCGCCCAGGCCGACCGCACCCCCGGGGCGACCGCCCTCGTCATCGGCGACACCGTGCTCCGCTACCGCGAACTCGCCGACGCCTCCGCCGGACTTGCCGCACGGCTCCGCACGGCAGGCGCCCGCCCCGGGAACACGGTCGGCATCCGGCTCGAACAGAGCGCTCTGGCCGTCGTCACCGTCCTCGCGACGCTCCGGGTCGGCGCGGCCTGGGCGGCGCTCGAGCCCGACCTCCCCGAAGCCAGGCTGCGGGCGTTCCTGAACGACACCGACTGCGCCGTCATCGTCGGCGGCGCGGACACCCGCGACCTGCTCCGGCCCGACGACGACGACCCGGCCGGGCGGCCCGGCCCCCACGGCTCCCCTGACCCCCACGGCTTCCCGGGCCCCCACGGCTCCTCCCGGCCCTGTGACGACCCGGCGCGATCCGGCGGCACACCGTTCCTCCTGCCCGCCGAGGACCTCGACCTCGACGCACTCGCCGAAGCCGGCTCCCGCACGGCGGCGCCCCGGACGCCCCCGGAACCGGTCCCGGAGGACCTTCCCGCGTACCTCATCTACACCTCGGGGTCCACCGGCACGCCCAAGGGCGTCGTCGTGACCCGCCGTCAGCTCGCGGACTCCGTCCGCCCGCGCGGCACCGTCTACGGCACCGGCCCCTCGGTGTTCCTGATGGCGATGCGCCTCTCCTTCGACGGCATGCTCGCCGGCATGTTCTGGTCGTTCTCCCACGGCCACACCCTGCTGCTGCCGACCGCGCGCGAACTCCGGCTCGCCCCCGACTTCGTACGCCTCGCCCGACGCCACCGCGCGACGCACCTCATCATCGTGCCGTCCTACTACCGGCTGCTCCTCGCCTGCCCCGAACGGCTCCCCGACAGCCTCACCGCGGTCGTCGTCGCCGGCGAGGTCTGCACGCCCGAACTGGTCAGGACCCACCGCGCCCTGCTGCCCGGCGCCCGCCTGATCAACGAGTACGGGCCGACCGAGGCCGTCGTCTCCTGCACCGTGGAGGACCGGCCCGACCCGGAAGCGGAACGCATCCCCATCGGCCGGCCCTGGCCCGGCGCCACCACCCACGTCCTGGACGACCGGCTGCGCGAGACGGCACCGGGGGAGAAGGGCGAGCTGTACATCGGCGGGGCCTTCGTCGCCCTCGGCTACGCCCGCGCGCCCGGCCTCACCGCCGAACGCTTCGTCGCCTCCCCCTTCGGCCCCGAGGGAGCCCGCCTCTACCGGACCGGCGACATTGCCCACCGCGACCCGGACGGCACCCTGCACTACCACGGCAGGGCCGACCAGCAGGTGAAGATCCGCGGCACCCGCATCGAACTCGGCGACGTCGAAGCCGCCCTCGAATCGCATCCCGCGGTCGACCAGGCCGTCGTGCTCCACGCACGCCCGCAGGACGGCGAACCCGCGCTCGCCGCGTTCCTCACCGCCGTACCGGGACGGACCGTCCCCGAACCCCGCGCACTACGCCGCCACTGCCGCTTCCACCTCGTCGAGCAGGCGCTGCCCCAGCACTTCGTGGTCCTCGACCGGATGGCGCTCACCTCCACCGGCAAGGCCGACCGCCGCGCGCTCGCCGCTCTCCTCCCCGCCGCCGGGGAGCCCGCCCCCGGCCCCGGGCCGGGGAGCGGCACCGTGCGCACCGGGCCCCGGACCGGACACGAGGACGGCGCCGCGCTCCTCGGCACCGTCCGGGACATCTGGACCGAGGTGCTGGGACACCACGACGCGGGCCCCGACGACAACTTCTTCGGCATGGGCGGCAACTCGCTCAAGATCATCGAGCTGTACAGCGCCCTGGAGGAACGGTGGCCGGGAGCGGTGCGCGTGGGGGAGCTGTTCGACCTCACCACCATCGCCGCCCAGGCGGGCGCCATCGCAGAACGGACCGCACCCCCCAGCACCGCCGTCCCCCCGCCGCCGCCCACCGGTCCCGCCCCGGTCGCCTACGAGCTGTGACGAAGGAGTGTTCCGCGTGAAGGCGCAGACAACCGGGGCCGCCACCGGCGGCATCGCGGTCATCGGCATCGCGACCCGCCTGCCCGAGGCCGCCGACCTCCCGACCCTGCGCGCGAACCTGCGCGCCGGCCGGGACTCCGTACGCCCGGCCCCCGAGCAGCGGATCGCCGCCACCGGGCTCGATCCCGCCCCCGACTACCCCGACATGGGTTATCTGGACCGGATCGACCTCTTCGACCACGAGCGCTTCGGCCTCTCCCGGCACGAGGCGGAGGTCACCGACCCCCAGCACCGACTGGCGCTCCACCTCACCCAGGAGGCGCTGGAGAACGCCGGCTACACCCCGGCGGAGATGCGCGACAGCCGCACGGCCGTGGTGTTCAGCTCGCCCAGCAACGGCTACCTGCCGTTCGTCAGCGAACCGGGCACCCTCAGCCTCATGGGCAACATCCCCTTCGCGCTGCCCGCCCGCATCGCCCACCGCTTCGCCCTCACCGGACCCTGCTACGGCGTCGACACCGGGTGCAACGGCTCCCTCGTCGCCGTCCACCACGCCTGCCGCGAACTCGGCGACGGCGAGGCGGAGTACGCCGTCGTCGGCGGCGTGAGCCTGCGGCACGTCATCGCCCCGGCCGCCGCCTACGACGACTATCCCGGCATCGCCTCGCCCACCGCACGCTCCCGCGCCTTCGACGCGGCGGCGGACGGCGCGGGCGCGGGGGAGGGCGGCGCCGTCCTGCTCCTCACGACCCTCGAACGGGCCCTGGACGAGGGCGCGTACGTGTACGCGGTGATCCGGGGGACCGCCACCGCGCACAACGGCCGCCACTCCGCCACCATCGCCACCCCCAGCGCCCGCGCCCAGGCCGACGTCATCACCCGCGCCTGGAGCCGCGCGGGCCTCGACCTCGCCACGGCCGGCTACCTGGAGGCTCACGGCTCGGGCACCCGGCTCGGCGACGCCGTCGAGGTGGAGGGCGTCGCCCTCGCCCGCCGGGGCCGGGGCGGCACCCTCCCGGTCGGCTCCCTGAAGACCAACCTCGGCCACCTGGACCACGCGGCCGGCATCGCGGGCCTGGTCAAGACGATCCTCAGCGTGCGTCACGCCGAGCTGTACCCGTCGCTGCACTTCCGGCAGGCCGCCCCCGAGGTGGACCTGGCCGGCGCCGACCTGGACGTGGTGACCTCGCTGCGGCCCTGGCGGTCCGAGGGCCCCCGGCGGGCCGGCGTCAGCTCCTTCAGCCTCGGCGGTGTCAACGCGCACTGCGTGGTCGAGGAGCCGCCACCGCTCCCGCGTCCCGCCCCGGACGGGACGCCCCGGCTGATCGGGGTGTCGGGCCGCACCGAGGACGACCTGTACGACGTGTGCGAGCGGCTGTCGCTGGCGCTGCGTTCCGGAGACCTCCCCCTGGACGACGTGGCCAGGACCCTCAACACGGGCCGGGAACACCACCCCTTCCGGCTGGCCGTGGTGGCCGACCGCACCCGGCACCTCGCGGCCGAACTGGCGGCGGCGGTCACCTGGCGCGGGACGGCCGCAGCCCCGCCGGACCCGGCACTCCCGGACGCCCCTGCGGCCGCCGCGGACCGGGCCTCCGGGCCTCCCGTACGGCCCCGGGTCGTGTTCCTGCTGTCCGGTGACGCGGAGCCGCCCTCCGGCGCCGCCGGGACGGACTCGCTGCCCGGCGCGCTCCCGCTCCCCGGGGCCCACGCCGACACCGCGCGCGGCCAGCTCGCCGCCCACACCGCGCTGGTCACGGCCGGGATCACCCCGGACGGACAGATCAGCTCGGGCCTCTCGCGCTACGTGCTCCGCCACCTGAACGGCACCCTCACCGACGACGACCGCAGGTCCCTCGCCCAGGGGGACGTCACCGTCCCGCCCCTGAGCCAGGACCGGCTGCGGTCCGCGGCCGACGAACAACTCGCCCACGGACCCGTGGTGTTCGTGGAGCTGGGCGCCCGGGGCGAACTCAGCGACCAGTTGACCGAGTACCTCGCCGGCCGGCCCGGCGCCGACGTGCTCACCGCGGGGCCCGCCACGGACGGCGTGCCCGGCGTACTGGCACGGCTCTACGAGCGAGGTCACGACCTCGACTGGGCCACGCAGACGCCCCCCGGTGCCCGTCGCGTGCCCCTGCCGGGGGAGCCGTTCCGCGGCGTGCCGTGCTGGGCCCGGACCGTGGGGGAGACGCCGCGCATCGAGGCGCCCCGCATCGAGACGCCGCGCATCCCCGCCCCGCCGGCCGCACCGCCGACCACCCCCGCCCCCCCCCCCCTCCCGGCCACGGCCCCCCCCCCCCCCCCCACCGCCCCCCTGCCCCCCCCCCCCGCCCCCTCCCCCCCCCCCC
>NZ_JAKRGC010000125.1 GCF_022347745.1 Streptomyces sp. OfavH-34-F | reverse complement strand
CGCCCGCCCACTCCCGGCCCTGCGCGGCGTACGCGTCGATCAGCGCCGTCCAGCGCGGCGGCAGCCAGCGGGCGCCGCTCGACGTCGAGGGCTGCCCGGCCTGCTGCTCCCGGAACCGGGCGAGTAACTCGGCGGGGGACGGCCGGTGCCGGGGCTGGACCGCCAGGCACGGGCGGATCGTCTCCACCAGCTCCTTGGGCAGGCCGGTCAGGTCGAGTTCGCCGCGCTGCACCCGCGCCAGCAGCCGCAGCGTGTCGACGTCCGCGCGGTAGGGCGCCCGGCCGGTGGCCAGCAGGAAGAGCGTGGCGCCGAGCGAGTACACGTCGGACGCGGCGGTGGACTTCTCGCCGCGCGCCTGCTCCGGTGAGGTGAAGGCGATCGTGCCCAGGGTGAGGCCGGTCAGGGTGAGGTCGCTGGCGTGCGAGATGCCGAAGTCGATGACGCGGGGCCCGTCCAGCGGCAGCAGCACGTTCTGCGGCTTCACGTCGCGGTGGACGATCCCCACCCCGTGCAGGACGGTCAGGGCCTCGGCGGTGCCGGCCGCGATCCACCGTACGGCCGAGGCCGGCAGCACCCCGCAGGAGCGCACCAGTTCGGACAGCGGGGGCGCGGCGATGTAGTCGATGGCCATCCAGGGCCGCTCGGCGTGCGGATCGGCGTCCCGTACGCGGGCGGTGAAGGCGCTGTCCACCCGCTGGGCGACCGCGACCTCGCGGGCGAAGCACCGCCGGTCGGTGTCGCCGACCCGGCCCTCCGCGAGCAGCGTCTTGACGGCGACGAGCCCGGTGCCGTCGCCGCCGCGGGCCAGGTAGATCCGGCCCATGCCGCCGGACGCCAGCCGCCCGAGCAGCCGGTACGGCCCGAGCACCGCCGGATCGTCCCCGCCCAGCGCATCGATCCGCGCCCCGGCCATGTCACTCCCCCTGTCGCCCAGCACCGCGCCCCACAACGGTGCCACGTCCGGCCCCCGACAACCATGCGGCGAGGCAACTCCCGTACAGGACTGTTGCGTTACCGGTATCAAGCGCCCGCACGCGGTCCCGGGACGGCCCCCCCCGGCACGCAGCAGCGCCGCCGGGGGAGCGGCGGCGCTGCTGGTCGGGGCTGCCGGCGGGGAGGCCGGCGAGCGGTGGGTTACGGCAGGTTGTGGACGTGCGGGCCGACCGCGTTCGACCAGGCGTTGCCGGCCGTGGCGTCCCAGTTGGTCGACCAGGTCATCGCACCGCGCAGACCGGGGTAGGTCTTCGACGGCTTGAAGTTGCCGCAGTTGGTGCCCTGGGTCAGGCAGTCCAGCGCCGCGTTCACGATGGACGGGGAGACGTAGCCGCTGCCCGCGCCGCGCGTGGAGGCGGGGACGCCGATGCCGACCTGCGACGGGTCGAGGCCGCCCTCCAGCTGGATGCAGGCGAGCGCGGTGAGGAAGTCCACCGAGCCCTGCGAGTAGACCTTGCCGTCACAGCCGAGCATCGCGCCGCTGTTGTAGTACTGCATGTTGACGACGGTCAGGATGTCCTTGATGTTGAGCGCCGTCTTGAAGTACTCGCCCCCGGTGGACTGCATGTCGATGGTCTGCGGGGCCATCGTGATGACGAGGCCGGGGCCCGCCTTCTGCGACAGCGAACGCAGCGCCTTCGTCATGTAGGTCGAGTTGAGGCCGTTCTCCAGGTCGATGTCGACGCCGTTGAAGCCGTACTCCTGGATCAGCGAGTACAGGGAGTTGGCGAAGTTGTTCGCGGAGGCCTCGCTGTTGACGGAGACCGTGCCCTTCTCGCCGCCGACCGAGATGATGACGTTCTTGCCGGCCGCCTGCTTCGCCTTGATGTCCGCCTTGAACTGGGCGACGGTGTAGCCGTTCAGGCCGGCCGTGTCCAGGTTGAAGGTGACGGCACCGGGCGTGGAGGTGGCGTCGGCGAAGGAGACCGCGATGATGTCGTAGTTCGCGGGCACGTCGCTGAGCTTCTGGACGGTCGCGCCGTTGTTGAAGTTCTGCCAGTAGCCGGTGACCGCGTGCTTGGGCACCGAGGTGCCGGGGTTGGTGCCGCCGTCCTTGGCGGTGCGGCCGCTGACGGACGCGGACTTCACGGACTCGCCGGCCGCGTTGGTCGCGGTGACCGAGAACTGGTACGCGGTGTCGGCCGCGAGCCCGGTGACGGTCGCCGAGGTGCCCGTCGTGGTGGTGGCCTTCACGCCGTCCTTGTAGACGGTGTAGCCGGTCGCGCCGGACACCGCGTTCCAGGACAGGCTGACCGAGGAGGCGGTGGTGGTGCCGACCGCCAGTCCGGCCGGGGCGCCGGGGATCGTCGGGCCGGGCTCCTCGGAGCCGCCGCCGCCGTCGGGGCCGGTGACCGAGAGGTCGTCCACGTAGTAGGCGGCCTGGCCGTACCAGCCGTGCGTGTACACGGTGACGGAGGTGGTGTTGGCGCCGGTGGTGAAGCTCGTCTTCAGCTGGGTCCAGCCGGTGGAGCCCGGCGACCAGGTCGAGACGTCGGTGGTGCCGGTGCCGCTGGCGCCCAGGTAGGCGTAGCCGCCCTGCACCCAGGAGCTGAGCTGGTAGGTCGAGTTGGGCTTGACGGTGACGACCTGGGAGCACTTGGCGTTGTCCAGGCCGGCCGGGGAGGCCTTGAGCGCGGAGGTGCCGCCGTGCACGGGGGAGGAGACGGTGGCGCCGGAGTTGCCGGTACAGGTCCAGTTGGCGAGACCGGACTCGAAGCCGGCGTTCTTCGCGACGTTGATGTCGGCTGCCTCGGCGCTGGTGACGAGCCCGGTGAGGGTCAGCGCGCCTGCGGCGACGACGGCCATGGCGGAGCCGAGGACCGGACGCGTACGGCGTCTTCTCAGGCCCGATGCGGGGGAACGATCCACTTGCTGCCTCCGGGAGGAGTCGGGGATTGCGGGGGGACGACACGAGGGGTGCCGGGGTGTGTGGAATCGAGGAACGGTGGCCACCGCTGGCCGATAAACTGGTCCAGACCAATCGAGTTGTCAAGACCTCTGGCACCCTCCGGCCCGACAAGGAAGGCCGGTTTGCCCGAAGAGTGCGCGGGGAACACCCCGGTTTCCCTGCTGGGCAAGGTTCTTGAAGGTGTTCTCTGTCCTGCCGTACGTGGATAAAGTGCTCAGGCGGGAGCATCCGAGCGGAAGCACCCGGCAGGAGCGAGTGCGGCCGGCGGTACGCGGCGGCCCGAGGAACGGGGAACGGCGTGCCGAAAGCCATAGCAGTGACCGGTCCCGGCCTGGTCCTGCCCGCCCAGGACCAGCGGACGCCCCCCGCGGCCGTCCTGCGCGCCCCCGGCGAACAGCCGCTCGACCAGGCGCTGACCGACATGCAGATCCTCCTGGACCAGCACGAACACGTCATCGCCGTCTACCCGGCCGGACTCCCCGCCGCCCACGAACGCCGGCTGCACACCGTCCGCTCCGTCCTGGAGAGCGACCGGATCGCCCTGCTCAAATCGGATCTGCCGCCGCTCGGCGTGGCCGTACTGGTGCGCCAGTTACGCCAGTTGTCCGTCTGCGACTTCAGCGCCGGCGTGCTCGCCTCCGCCGCGCGACTGCTCTCCCACTACGTGTACGCCGGAGCGCTGCTCCACTCCGTGACCAGGCTGGACCGGGTGCCGGTCGGCCTCAAGACGCACGCCAAGTCCTGGGTGCCCGGCTCGCAGTTCGCCGTACTCGCCCACCCGCAGCCCCAGCTCGTCAGGATCGGTACGGGCGACCTCGCCGGCCCCCAGTACGCCACCCAGCTCGTCGTCGCCCGGGGCCAGTCCACCTCCGAGTGGGTCACCGGAACCCTGGCCCCCGCCTGGCAGGTCGGGGCGGTCCACGAAGCGGTCCTGCCCGACGAGTCGCCCGCCTGGTGGGGCACCCCCAAGCTCATCGAGTTCGCGGCCTTCCTGCCCGACGTCTCACTGCTCCACCAACTGGTCGCCTCGGTGCGCCGGGAGATCTGCACCTGGTGCGGCAACGAACTCATCGGCGACCGCTGCGGCCTGTGCAACGCCCCACTGATCCCGCCCGACGACCGCAGCCGCGGCCCCGCCGCACTGAGCCCGTGACGAGGTACCCCGACCGCACCGCCCCGCACCGCCCCCCGGCCCACCCACCCCCAACGAGGTCGCCCCGCTCATGAACTCACGGCAACGCCGCGGCGTCATCCTGATCATCCTGTCGGTCCTGTGCGCCCTCGGTGCCTTCGCCGGCGTGCTGTCGGTGATCGGTGACGTGAACTCCAAGGTCGGACCCGAGGTGACCGCGTACCGGGTGAAGACCACCATCGAGCCCTACCGGCCCCTGGAGGCCGGGCAGTTCGAGAAGGTCTCGATCCCCGAGCGCTGGCTCTCCGACAACGCCGTCACCGACCTCTCCGCCCTGCGCGGCAAGATCGCCGTCACCGAACTCCACAAGGGCTCGCTCCTCCAGGCCGACATGCTGGTCGACCGGCCCGCCCTGGAGAAGGGCCAGCAGGAGATCGCCATCATGATCGACGCGGAGACGGGCGTGGCCGGCAAGATCAGGCCCGGCAACCTCGTCAACATCTACGCCACGTTCGCCGGCCGCACCGAGCGGGAGAAGTCGACCTCCCGCGTCATCGTCGCCAACGCCAAGGTCATCGACGTCGGCCGGCTGACCTCGCTCGAACCCGACGCCGACGACCGCGGCGCCGGCCCCACCGAGGCCGTGCCGATCACCTTCGCGCTGAACACCGACGACGCCCAGCGCGTCGCCTACGCGGAGTCCTTCGCCGAACACGTCCGCCTCGCCCTGCTCGCCGACGGCAGCCGGGCCACCCTGCGTCCGGGCGAGAGCAGCTACGACCTCGACGAAGACAAGAACAAGTGAGGACCGGATGAGCACACGCATCCTCCCGGCCGTCGGTGACGCCGACGCCGCCCGAGCCGTCGGCAGCCTGCTCGGCCAGCTCCCCGACGCGGAGCCCGCCGCCCCGCTCGGCGACTCGACCTCACTCCTGGACACCCTCGCCCTGCTCGCCGCCGAATCCCTGGACGAGCTGCCCGAGGTCGTCCTCGTGCACGAACGGATCGGGCCCGTCCCCGCCCTGGAGCTGATCCGTGAGGTGGCCCTGCGCTTCCCCGCGGTCGGCGTCGTCCTCGTCACCGCCGACGCGAGCCCCGGGCTGTACTCCGCCGCCATGGACGCCGGCGCCCGCGGCCTGGTCGGCCTGCCGCTCTCGTACGAGGAACTCGCCCAGCGCGTCCAGGCCGCGGCCGGCTGGTCCACCGGGGTCCGCCGCCACCTGGGCGCCGGGGCCGAGGTCCTCACCGGCCCCGGCGGCACCGTCGTCGCGGTCTGCGGTGCCAAGGGGGGCGTCGGCACCACCGTCACCGCCGTCCAGCTGGCCCTGGCCTCCGCCGCGTCCGGGCACACCGTCGCCCTGGTGGACCTGGACCTCCAGTCGGGCGACGTCGCCTCCTACCTCGACGTCCAGTTCCGCCGGTCCGTGGTGGACCTCGCCGCCATCCAGGACATCTCGCCCCGCGTCCTCCAGGACGCCCTCTACACCCACGAATCCGGCCTCGCCCTCCTCCTCGCACCCGCCGAGGGCGAGCGCGGCGAGGACGTCACCGACCGCGTGGTGCGCCAGACGCTCAGCGGCCTGCGCCACCGCTACGAGGTCGTCGTCGTGGACTGCGGCACCTACATGAACTCGGCCAACGCGGCGGCGGTCGAGATGGCGGACCGGACCCTGCTCGTCACCACCCCCGACGTGGTCACCGTCCGGGCCGCCAAGCGCATGGTCCGGCTCTGGGACCGGCTCCAGGTCCGCAAGGCCGAGGAGACCACCACCCTCGTCAACCGCCACACCCGCCACACCGAGATCCAGCCCGCGCTCATCGAGAAGATCACCGCCACCAGGGCCGCCAGGATCGCCGTCCCGGCCAACTTCAAGGAGCTCCAGGCCGTCGTGGACGCCGGACGGCTCCAGGACCTGGACGCCAAGTCCGCGGTCAAGCAGGCCCTGTGGGGGCTGGCCGGGGAGCTGGGCCTCGTCAAGAACGCGGAGGGGGCCGCCCGCACCGGCAGGGCGAAGGGCGACCGCGCCGCGTCGGGCGGCCGCCGGGCACGGGCCAAGTGAACACGGGGCACCGATGACACCGAGGGGCGGCATCGCGTCATGAACCTCTTACCCGCGCACCGGCACCACCCCGCCGCGCACACCGGGCCCGGCCGGTCCGCCGTCCCGCGCGACCGGGGCCAGACCGCGATCGAGTTCGTCGGCGTCGTCCCCCTGATCCTGATCACCCTGGCCGTGCTCTGGCAGGCGGGCCTGGTCTGCTACACGTACATCCTCGCCGGCAACGCCGCCGACAAGGCAGCCAGGGCCGCCGCGGTCACCGAGGGCAGCCAGTACGCCGCCTGCGAGCGCGCGGTCCACGAGGACCTGCCCGGCTCCTGGGGGGCGGTCGTCGAGAGCTGCGACGGCGGATCCGGCGAGCTGGTCACCGTCAAGGTGCGGCTCGACGTGCCGCTGCTGTTCCCCGGCGCGTTCAGCCTGCCCATGCACGCCACGGGCGACGCCAAGGCCCGCAACGAGAGGCGCGACGCATGGTGAACGCGACCGGAACGACGAGGCGGGGACGGGGCCGGCAGGGACAGGGGCACGGACAGGGCCGGCGGGGGCAGGCGCAGGAACAGGGCCGGCGCGGGCAGGAGCAGGACCAGAGACAGCGCGGGCAGGCCGCCATCGAGTACGTCGGCGTGCTCACCCTGCTCCTCGTCGTCGCCCTGGCCGTGGTGCAGCTCGGCCTCGCCGTGTACGCCGCCCAGCAGGCGGGCACGGCCGCGCGGACGGCGGCCCGCGTGGCGTCGAGCAAGGACCAGGAGCACCGGGCGCGGGAGGTGGCCCTCGCCTCCATGAGCGGCTGGCTCGCCGACGGGGCCACCGTCACGCGGGAGACCGGCGACGAGGCGGTCACCGTCGAGGTACGGGTTTCCGTCCCCGGGCTGCTGCCGATGTTCTCCTTCGGCTCCGTCACCAAGAGCGCCACTATGCCGCGCGACTGACCCCGGAACCGAAGCGTCCACAGGAAGCGAAGGAGACCAGCACATGAGCCTGCGGGCGCGCATCACCAGCCCCGAACCGGCCGGCGGCCTGAGCGAGGAGAGCCGGCTCGTCGGCGTCTACCGCGCCAAGCTCCTCGAGGAGATCGACCTCGCCGAGATGTCCGCCCTCGCGGCCGCCGAACGCCGGGCCCGGCTCGAACGCGTCCTCGGCCACATCATCAGCCGCGAAGGCCCCGTCCTGTCCTCCGTGGAGCGCTCACAGCTCATCCGGCGCGTCGTGGACGAGGCGCTGGGCCTCGGCATCCTCGAACCGCTCCTGGAGGACGCCTCCATCAGCGAGATCATGGTCAACGGCCCCGACCAGGTCTACGTCGAGCGCGGCGGACGCCTCGAACTCCTGCCCATGCGCTTCTCCTCCACCGAGCAGCTGATGCAGACCATCGAGCGCATCGTCTCCACGGTCAACCGCCGCGTGGACGAGTCCAACCCGATGGTCGACGCCCGGCTCCCCTCGGGCGAGCGCGTCAACGTCATCATCCCGCCGCTCTCCCTGTCCGGCCCGGTCCTCACTATCCGGCGCTTCCCCCGCGCCTTCACCCTGGAGGAGATGATCGCGCTCGGCTCGCTGGACGAGCCCATGCTGCTCCTGCTCGCCGCGTTCGTCCGCGCCAAGTTCAACGTGATCGTCTCCGGCGCCACCGGCACCGGCAAGACGACCCTGCTCAACGCGCTCTCGGGGCTCATCCCCGGCGGCGAACGCATCGTCACCATCGAGGACTCCGCCGAACTCCGCCTCCAGCAGTCCCACGTCATCACGCTGGAGAGCCGCCCGCCCAACGTCGAGGGCAAGGGCCGGGTCACCATCCGCGACCTCGTCCGCAACTCGCTGCGCATGCGGCCCGACCGCATCATCGTCGGCGAGGTCCGCGGCGGCGAGACCCTGGACATGCTCCAGGCCATGTCCACCGGCCACGACGGCTCGCTGGCCACCGTCCACGCCAACAGCGCGGAGGACGCCCTGATGCGCCTCCAGACCCTCAGCTCCATGTCCGAGGTCGAGATCCCCTTCGCCGCGATCCACGACCAGATCAACAGCGCCGTCGACGTGATCATCCAGCTCACCCGGCACGGCGACGGCTCCCGCCGCGTCACCGAGATCGCCGTCGTCGACTCCTACGGCCGCGAGGACTACCGGATCGTCTCCGTCTGCCGCTTCGAGGCCCTCCCGATGGCCGCCGACGGCCGCGTGTACGGGCGCTTCGCGTACTTCCCGGTGCCCCGCAGGGTCGCCGAACGCTTCTACATGGCCAACGAGTCGGTCCCGGCCGCCTTCGGCATCGCCGACACCGACGAGCAACTGCTGGTCCGCACCTCCACCCCGTAGGCCCTCCCGGTCCACCCCCCACCCGCCGCTCACCCAGAAGGCCCCCGACATGGACAACCTCCCGCTCCTGACGGTCGGCGTGACCCTGCTCGCCTGCGTCCTCGCCGTCCTCGGCCTCCACGTCTACGCCTCGGGCCGGGAACAGCAGCGCGCGCTCATCGAACGCCTGTCCCGGACCGGGCCACCCGCGCTCGAAGGCCGCGTCCGGCGCTTCCGGGGCATCGACCGCCGGCTGCGCAGGACCCGCCTCGGCAAGCGCATCGAACGGAAGCTCGCGGTCACCGGCCTCGACCTCACACCGGGCGAGTACGCCGTCTACGTCGCCGCCGCCCTCCTCGCCCTCTACTTCGTCACGGCGTCCGTCTTCGCCCCGTTCTTCGGGCTCGTCGCCGTCCTCATCGGCATCTGGGGCGGCAACGCCTTCCTCAACTGGCAGCGCGCCAAACGCACCGAGGCGTTCATCAGCCAGCTCCCCGAACTCACCCGGGTCCTCGCCAACGCCACCCAGGCCGGGCTCGCCCTGCGCACCGCCATCTCCATGGCCGTCGAGGAACTGGACGACCCCGCCCACGAGGAACTGCGCCGGGTCGCCGACCGGCTGGCCATCGGCCACTCCCTGGACGACGCCCTCAACGAACTCGTGGAACGGCTGCCCTCCCGCGAGCTGACCGTCCTGGTCTCCACCCTCATCCTCTCCAACCGGGCCGGCGGCACCATCGTCTCCTCGCTGCGCAACCTCACCGACACGCTGGAGGAGCGCAAGGAGACCCGGCGCGAGGTCACCACCCTGCTCTCCCAGGTCAAGGTCACCGCCGTCGCCGTCCCCGTCCTCGGCCTCGTCTTCCTGCTCCTCATCAACGGCATGCGCGGCGGAGCCCTGGACGACATGGCCGGCGCCGCGTTCGGCCGAATCGCGATCGTCGTCGCCGCCGGCCTCTACGGCCTCGGCTTCTTCCTCATCAACCGCCTCACCCGCGTCCGCGTCTGACCGCCGCCAGAAGGAGAGGAGACAGAGATGGAACCGCTGCTCGCGGCCGTCGTCGGACTCGCCGTCCTCGGCGTCTTCCAGGGCATCCGGATGTACCGCGCCGAGGCCAAGCTCCCCGGCGACCTCGCCATCGCCCTGGAGGTCGGCGCCACCCGCACCGGCGCGGCCGCCTCGGCCATCGACCGCATCGGCATGCCGTACG
Source organism: Streptomyces sp. OfavH-34-F (assembly GCF_022347745.1). Classification (GTDB taxonomy): domain Bacteria; phylum Actinomycetota; class Actinomycetes; order Streptomycetales; family Streptomycetaceae; genus Streptomyces. Next base: position 7,568 of record NZ_JAKRGC010000125.1, on the reverse strand, counting down.
CGCCCCGGGTGCTGTCCCTGATGGGCCCCAAACGCGTCGACCGCATCCGCCGGAAGCTCGACATGGCCGGCAACCCGCGCGGCCTGACCGTCGACCGCTACGCCGCCCGGCGCGCGGTCTACGGCGGACTCGGCATCCTGGCGGCCTGCGCCATGCTGATGAACGGTCAGGTGCTGCTGGCCGTCGTCCTGCTCGTCTACGGCCTGTTCTGGCCGGACGTGATCATCCGGGCCGCGATCAGCCGCCGCAAGGACGACATCGACCGCACGCTGCCCGACTTCCTGGACGTCCTCGCGGTGGTCGTCTCCGCCGGACTGGGCTTCCGGCAGGCCCTGGAACGGGTCTCGGAGAAGTACACGGGGCCCTGGGCCGACGAACTGCGCATCACCCTGCGCCAGATGGACATGGGCGTCAGCAGGCGCGACGCCTTCGACCAGCTCCGCCGCCGCAACGAGTCCGAACAGGTCTCCATGTTCGTCTCCGCCCTCCAGCAGGGCGAGGAGCTGGGGGCGCCGATCGTGGACACCCTGATCCAGATAGCCAACGACATGCGCCGCACCGACGCCCAGAACGCCCGCCGCAAGGCAGCCAAAGCCGTACCCAAGGCCACGCTCATCGTGACGAGTTTCATGCTGCCGGGCACCATCATCCTGATCGCGGTCGGCTTCTACTACGCGGCGGACGTGGACATCAACGGCATCTTCGGCAGCTGACCCGCACCGGCGGGACGTCTGTGGGACATTCGGAACCGAGGGAACGGGAGGCGGCGGTGAGCGCACTGGACTTCCGGAGTAACGACCCGCCATGGCCGAAAGGGACACGACAATCGGACCCGAGTCGCAGGACCGGGCCCGGAGTTGGGTTATGAGGCCCATGATGTGGGGTGCTGTACCGACGTACGCTGCTCGCGGCCCGCGAGCGCAGGGACCAACGTCGACCGATTCCCGGTCGGTCGAACTCGGAGGGGGCCATCTCCATGAAGAACATCACGCTCAGGGCGGCGGTGCGGACGCAGACTCATGTGAATCACTGGGTGGACTCCACGCTCGACCACGTGAAGCGCCGGAAGGACAGGGGCCAGGGCGCCATCGAGTACGTCGGAATCACGATCCTGGTGGTCGCGATCGTGATCGCTCTGCTCAATACCAATATCGGTGTGAGCATCGGCAACACGTTCAGGGAAAAGATCGCCTCGGTTCTGGGAAGGTGAGCCCCCGCATCGGTGATTCCGGGCAGGCCATGCCGCTCTATGTGGTCGCAGTGACCGGTCTGCTCTTCATCGCGTTGATCTTCTTCGCCTTCGGTGAGGCCGATGTTCAGCGCAATGGAGCGCAGAGCGCTGCCGACGCTGCTGCGCTGGCGGCAGCCAAGGAGGCGCGAAGTGCGCTGGAACCGGACCTGAAGGCGCATCTCACTGACTCCGGTTACCTTGAGTCCGTCTTCAGTACGTCCTTTCCCGGAGGGCCTGGCGACACCTGCTGGAAGGCGTCGGCATTCGCAGCTCTGAACAAGGCCACCGCTGTCCGATGCCGTTCCCTCTCCGACGGCCGATGGGGCTATGAGGTCAGCCTGCAATCGGCCAAGGGCATCAGCACGGGCATCGTGCCGGGCACCGAGGGCAAGAAGGCAACGGCCGAGGCTGTTGCCGTGGTCGAACCTCGCTGCACCTTCACTGCGGAAGCGGAGCCGGAACCGGAACCCACACCCGAGCCGGACTCCACCCCGGATCCGGAAGCGACGCCCGACCCGGTCCCCGATACGCCCCCCGCGTCCATTGGCACGGTCAGCTGCGACGGGGGGCGGGACTGGGCGATAGACCCGGAGGACCTGACCGGGATGCCTGACATGGCCGACCTCTTCTCCGTGCACCTCGCCGAAAACTGACCGCGAATGAACGCAAAGGATGATCCCGCATGAATCTCCGGCACGTGAGGAAAGCACACAGGGCTGGGGCTGTCGCCCTCCTGACTTCGTCCCTGCTGTTCTCCGTGGCAGCGTGCGGTGGCGACGACAAGGGTTCGGACAAGGCGCCCGCAGTCTCGTCGGAAGCCGGTAAGAGCCAGGGCAAGAAGGCCACCGGCGACGACACGCTGCCCGACCGAAGCGAAACGCTCGCCACCCTCAAGAACGACAAGGGCCTTGAGATGGTCGTGTACTCGGCCAAACGGGACAGCGGTGGCTTTCTCACCGTCAGCGGTGACTTCAAGAACGCGAGCGGCCAGAACTTCGTCACGCCTCTCCAGTGGAGTGGCCAAGAAGAAGCCGTGGCTGGTGCCGGGCCTTCGCTCGCCGGAATGACGTTGGTGGACTCGGTCGGCAAGAAGCGCTACTACGTGCTCCGGGACACGGACAATCGGCCGCTCACCACCAGTAACTACGATTTGACCATCGAATCCGGAAAGAGCCTGAACTTCTTCGCCCAGTTCCCGGCGCCCCCGAGCTCGACCTCCAAGGTCGACCTCCAGTTCCCCGGCTTCCCCAACGCCACGATCGAGATCTCCGGATGACCGCCCGCAGCGCCGCGGCGTTCGTCGCCGGCCTTGTCGTCCTCGGGACGGCCCTCGGCGCGCCTCAGGCGTTCGCCGACGACAGTCCCTACCCCTCCGCCTCCGCGGAACCCCCCGTCGAGGTCGACCCGAACGACTCCGATCTCAAGCTCCCCGAGGGCGCCACCCTCGCGCCGCCCAAGGTGCTCGACATCAAGTCCGTCATCGAGGACCTCGGTGGTGAGGAGCGGCGCGAGGACACCAACGCCGACATCAAGTTCGCCCTCCAGGCCGAGGTGCTGTTCGGCAAGGACAGCGCCAAGCTCAGCGGTGAGGCCAGGGGGCGGATCAACGCCATCGCCGAGGAGATCAAGAAGCAGGACGCCCGGAAGGTCCGCGTCTTCGGGTTCACCGACGACCTCGGCTCGTCCGAGCACGGCGACGTGCTGTCCAAGAAGCGTGCCGAGGCCGTGCACAACGTCCTCGACGAGGCCCTCGGCGGTACCGGGATCACGTTCGAGATCCGGGGCTACGGCGAGGACTACCCGATCGCCAGCAACGCGGACGAGGAGGGCCGCCGCAAGAACCGCCGGGTGGAGGTCTCCTTCCAGCGCGGCGAACCCGCCTCGCAGAGCTGACCGTCCGCCCCGCGCGGCGACGGCCCCCTGCCGTCGCCGCGCGGGGCGGGAGGGATTCAGAGGGGGCGATTTTCGGTCGATGCGATGTGCCCCTCCGTCAGCTCCAGGCGCCGCCCCCCGAACCGGTCCCGCAGGCGGCGGTCGTGGGTGACCACGACCACCGCACCGCCGAAGCCGGCCAGCGCGCCCTCCAGCTCCTCCACCAGGGCGGGCGAGAGATGGTTCGTCGGCTCGTCCAGGAGGAGCAGATCGACGGGCTCGCTCACCAGACGGGCCAGCTCGATCCGGCGGCGCTGCCCGTACGACAGCTCGCCCACGCGCAGCCGCAGGTCCGCGGGGCGGAACAGGCCCAGCGAGAGCAGCCGGTCCGTGTGCGCGTCCAGGTCCCCGCCGCGGCCGTGCGCGTACGCCTCCGGGAGCGTCAGGCCGGGCGGCCACGGCGTCTCCTCCTGGCGCAGATGGCCGACCCGCCCCGATGTGCGCACGGTCCCGGCGTCCGGCCGCAGCTCACCCGCGAGGACCCGCATCAGCGTCGACTTGCCGGCCCCGTTGGGCCCCGTGACCAGCAGCCGTTCGGTGCCGCCGATCCGCAGCTCCGGCACGGACAGCCGGGCCCCGACCCGTACGCCGGTCAGCTCGGCCGCGACGGCGGGCGCGTCGGCCTCCGCCGTGGCGGTGACGAGCGGCGCCGCGAACACCAGCGGGTCCGGCGGCGGTGCCACCGGCCGTTCCGTGAGCCGTTCCACGCGCTCCTTCGCGTTGCGGATGCGCACCATCGCCCCGTGCCCCCGCCCCCGCGCCCGGAAGCCGCCGTGCCCGAACACGCTGAGCGGCATCTTGCGCGGAATGGCGGCCAGGCGGGCGACGTTGGAGGCGGCCAGCTCGCGGTTGCGGGCCAGCTCCTCGCACCAGCGCGCGTACTCCCGCAGCCGGCGCCGGCGCTCCGCGGCCTTCGCGGCGAGGTACCCCTCGTAGCCGTCGCCGTACCGGGTCACCCGGCCCTCGCCGACCTCCAGGATCGTCGTGGTGACCCGCTCCAGGAACACCCGGTCGTGGGTGACCGCGAGCACCGTGCCCCGGTGGGCCCGCAGGTGCGCCTCCAGCCAGGCCACCGCCCGGTCGTCCAGGTCGTTGGTCGGCTCGTCGAGCAGCAGCAGCTCCGGCCGGGACGCCAGTGTCCCGGCCAGCGCCAGCCGCGCCCGTTCACCGCCCGACAGGGTGGACAGCGGCCGGGCGCGGTCCAGGCCGGGCAGCCCGAGACCGTGCAGGGCGATGTCCACCCGCGCGTCGGCCTCGTAGCCGGCCCGCGCCTCGTACCGGGCGACCAGCTCGGCGTACCGGTCCAGCGCGGCGGCCAGCTCCGCCCCGGCCAGGCCGGTCAGCCCGGCCTCGGCCCGGCGCATCCCGGCCTCCAGCGCCCGCAGCCCGGCGAGCGCCGCGTCCACCGCGTCCTGCACGGTGGCCCCGGCGGGCAGGTCGAGGGACTGGGCGAGGTACCCGGTGCCGCCGGGCGCGGTCACGGTCAGTTCGCCGTCGTCGGGCCGGTCCTGACCGGCGATCAGCCGGAGCAGCGTGGACTTGCCGGCCCCGTTGTCCCCGATGATCCCGGCCCGCTCGCCGGGCCGGACGCTGAAGCTCACGTCGGCCAGCACGACGTGGTCGCCGTAGCGGCGGGTGATGTTCTGGAGTGAGAGTGGTGCGGTGTGCATGAAGCCCCCTGTTCTCGGCCCGTGTCCTCGGCCCGTGCCGATCGGCGCGCGGTGATCGGGGCGCGTCCGCGCACACCCGCGGCAGGCAGCCGTGCGGGCGTGGTCATGGAGACGCGCGAGAAGACGCGTACCGCGGAGCGGTGCTCAACGCGGACGCGCGGGGGATGTCACAGAGAACCCATGCACACCAAGGTAGGCGGAGGCTCAGGCCCCCGCAATCGCTTTTTCGGGCCCTCGGCCGCTCAGCGTTCCCCCTCCGCCGCCAGTTCCGCCGCGAGGTCCGCGTCGCGCATGCCGGGCAGTTCGTAGCCCGCGGCCTCGTCCCACTCGATGTCCAGGTCGTCCAGGTGCACATGCCACTCGGCGTCGGGCAGCGTCCGGCGCAGCTCCGTGACGGAGTCCAGTACGTGGGCGACCACCGGCAGCAGCCGGCCGGGATCGAACGGCAGCTTCGTGGAGCCGTCGAGGACGGTCCCCGCATCCGCGGTCCGGGCGTCGTACACGTACAGGCTCTCCTCGTCCTCGTACGGGAACGACGCCTGGCGCGCGCCGATGAGGCGGGTGACGGCGGCCGACTCGGACGCGCTCAGCGGCGTGGCCCGGCGGGCGGTGTAGTAGAGGGAGACGCTCATGGGGCGAGCGTACGGCCGGGGTACGACAACGGGGCCGCGCCACGGCCCCGATGACATGCCCGCCCGCAGCGGGGGACGTGCTCAGTACCCGGTCGTGCCGTCCAGGGTCTCCCGGATGATGTCGATGTGGCCGTTGTGGCGGGCCGTCTCCTCGATGAGGTGGAGGACGATCCAGCGCAGGTCGGGGTGTCGGCCGTGCCGTTCCCTCGCGGCGAGGGCGTCCAGCTCGTGGGACGCGACCAGCTCCCGGTAGCGGGCGCTCTGCTCCTCGTAGCCGCGCAGCACCTCGGCGAGCGGCATGTCGACGGCGATCCGCATCTCGCGGTCCGGGTCCTCGTCCGTCCACGGACCCTCGTCCTCACCGCCGAGGAACACCACCTCGAACCAGTAGTACTCGACCCAGCGCAGATGGTTGACAATCCCCGCGAGCGTCATCAGCGGGGAGCCCGGCAGCGGCGAGCGGACGGCGTTCTCCTGGGAGACCCCTTCGCACTTGGCCAGGGCGGTGGCGCGGGTGTAGTCGAGGAAGGTGGCCAGCTGGGTGCGCTCGTCCCGGGCGGGAGGCAGATCGGTGCGTGTCATGGTGGTACACCCTCACCCGAGCGGCGCGGCCGTGTCCAAGGCATTTACCCCGCGCGCCCCGCATGCCCCGTGGCCCCCACCCCTTGCGCCCCACGCCCCGCACCCCGCGCGCCCCGCACCCCCGCGCGTCCGCCCCTGTGGCCCTGGCCCGCGACCCGGGACAGGGGTTGCCTCTACGCTGGTGGCCCCGAACACGAGGTGACGCGCCGATGAGTGACGGATTCTTCTGCTCGTACCACCTGTGCTGGAGCCGCCCCGACGCGGAGTCCCTGCTCGGCGACCTGGAGGCGGCGGGCGTACGGCCGGACCACCCCACCACCCGGCGCATCACGCTGATCAGCCCCGGCAGCCATCCGGCCGGCACCCAGTCCTGGGTGACCCGCGACCAGTTGGTACTGCTGGCCGGGCTGCAACGCCTCGACCGGGTCGACTTCCTCCTCTGGCTCGCCGACGGGGCGGAGATACGGGCCCGGATCAGCCGGGGCGAGGACGGCACCGTCGAACTGCGGTTCGGCCTCGGCCCGTTGGAGCGCGCCGACGAGGAACGCGTGGTACGCGCGATACGCGAGGCGATCGGACGTGCCTCACTGCTCTGCGTCGGCTTCGTCCTCGACCGCGAGGGAGCCTCCGCCGCCACGGACTGGCGCGGCTTCATCGTCAAGGGATCGGTGTACTTCGACTGCTGGCCGGACACGCTCGCCGTCCTGCCCGAAGTGGCGGCCGCCCAGCCGCAACTGTCCGGGGTGAACTCCTTCGAACAGTCGCCGTGGGTGGTCTACGGCAGCGACGTACCCCTGCGCTGACAGGAGCCAAAGACAGGAGCTGACGAGGGCTGCCGGGCGTCCGTCAGCCGTCCACCGCCGTCTGGACGATCCGCACCTGGGTGCCCGGCCGCATCCCCCACGCCGCCATCGCGCCCGCCTCCGCCTCGATCACATGGCGCCCGCGCGGCCGGGGCAACCCCAGCCGGCCCGGGCGCATCGTGTGGATCTCCAGCACGTTGAACCGGCCGTCCAGGTACGCCACGTCGATGGCGAACCGCATCCGGAACGAGTGCACGCTCCCGCACGGCGTGATCATCAGCGCCCCGTCCACCCCGTCCCGCCCGAGCAGTCCGCGCGTCCGGTGCCGGAAGGAGGCGGCGATCCGCAGCGGCACCCGGGTCTCCGTCACCCCGTCCCGGTCCGTGATCGTCAGCGTCCCCGTGCCATCGCGCCATCGAGCCATGGCCCGACGGTAGCGGCGCCGGGCGGACGGCGGAGCCGAATCGGTGCGGAAGGGGCACAAGGACCCAAGATCGCCTGCCCGTACGGCGATTAGGATCGCTCAGGTGTACGCCATGCTGACAGCGGTCGCCGCGCTCTGGGGCGCCCTGACCGGACTGCTGGTCCCGCGCGCCGCCTACCGGTTCTCCGTGCCGCCCGGCGAACCCTGGCGGACCGGCTGCCCGGCCGGCCATCCCCTCACCGGCCCCGCCCGCGGCTGGCTCGGCCCGGTCCGCTGCACCCCGTGCGCGGCAGC
>NZ_JAKRGC010000124.1 GCF_022347745.1 Streptomyces sp. OfavH-34-F | reverse complement strand
GCTGACCACCACGCCCGCCCCCGCCGCACGCCGCGCCCCCGGCCCGCCGGCCCGCCCGCGGCCCATGGCTCCCGGCCCGTGCGATGGGGCACCGGGAGGGCATTGGTTAGGGTGACGCCGTGGCAAGAGTGCGGTTGGGTGTGGCGGAGCGGCGCGAGGAGTTGCTGCGGGCCGCCGTCGAACAGATCGAGGTGCGCGGGGTCGCCGCCGTGCGGATCGCCGACGTGGCCTCCGTGCTCGGCGTGAGCAACGCGCTCGTGCTCTATCACTTCTCCACCAAGGAGAAGCTGGTCGCGGCCGCCTTCGCCCATGCCGCCGAGATCGATCTCGCCCATCTGCGCAAGCTGCTGAGCCGCCGCACCACCGCCGTACGCCGGCTGCGCGCGGCCGTCCGCTGGTACGCGCCCACCGGCCAGGCCAAGGGCTGGCGGCTGTGGATCGAGGGCTGGGCCGCCTCCCTGCGCGATCCGGCGCTGCGCAACGTGGCCGGCGACCTCGACCAGCAGTGGAAGGCGGAGCTGGCCGAGGTCATCGAGGAGGGCGCGGCGGCGGGCGAGTTCCACTGCGACGACCCGATGTCCGTCGCCTGGCGGCTGACCGCCCTGCTGGACGGGCTCGCGGTGCAGATGACCTCGTACAACGGGCCGCTCTCCCGCGCGACCATGCTGGAGTGGACCGAGCAGGCGCTCGCCCGCGAACTCGGCATCGACCACGCGACCCTGACGGCCTGACACCCGCCCTTCCCCCGGCCCCGGTCAGGTCTGCTGGAGCGGTGCGTAGGCGTCGCCGGCGAGGCCGAAGGTCCAGGCGACGCCCTCCCTGGCCGTCCTGGTCTGGGGCGGTACCCGCAGCCAGTACGTGCGGTGGGTGCCGTCCGGCTCGGGCGTGGAGTTGACCACCTCGACCATGACGACGTCCTCGTCCCCGGCGAGGGCGATCCGCCAGAGGATGCCGGTCTCGTCGCGGTGGACCGGTTCGGCGCCGGACTCCGCGAGGTAGCGGTCGTAGCCGTAGAACTCCAGCATCACGCGGCGCAGTTCCGCGTTCTCCTCGGAGCGGATGCGGGTGGGGGTCAGCGCGGACAGCTCGTTCAGGAACTCCGCCGGCACGGGCATGCCGCGCCAGGCGTACAGCGCGAAGCCGTCCGGGTAGGAGAGGGCCGGTCCGTCGCCCCGGTCGAGCCGGCCCGCCTCGTCGCGGTGCAGGGCGTCCGGGCGTTCGCAGATCACCGCGACCCGCTCGTAGGGCCACCACCAGCCGGCGTTGCGCGCCACCGCCGCCAGTCCGTCCAGCCGGTCGCCCCGGCCGTCGAAGGCGGCGAGCCACGCCGCGTCGTGCTGTCCGAGGACCGCGTCGAGCAGCACCAGGCGCACCAGCGACTCGGCGTCGGCGTCCTCCCCGGCGAGGTCGGCCACCACGCCGGTCCGTATCCGCTCGGCCAGGCCCGCCGTGGTCTCCCAGAGCTGGGCCCCGGTGGCCGACCAGTGGGCGGACCAGCCGGCCGGGCCCAGCGCGTCGTACACCCGGCGCCGCTCCTCCGCCCAGGGGCGGGTGCGCACCTCGTCGCGGACGGACCGGCCCGCGTCGGTCAGCTTCGCCACGGCCTCCACGGCCGCCCTCGGCGAGTCGGCCCAGACGAACTCCTCCGGCGCGGGCAGCCCCGCGCCTCGGTAGGCGAGCCGCACCCCTTCCTCGGCCGCCGCCCGGTCCGCCGCGCCGGTCGCCGCCGCCACGGCCCGCCAAGAGTCCACGTACTGCATCGGTCTTCCCCGTCCCCAGATTCCGCGTGTCCGCGTGTTCCGCCATGTACCCGGCCCGGTCTTCCCGGGCCGGCCTTCAGGTCCTGCCGCTGTGCCCGCCCCGCCCGCCCGTCCGCGAACGGGGCGGGGCCTCTTCTCGTCCTCCGGGCCTCGCCCGGCCCTCCCGCGCTCCGTCAGTCCGCGACGATGCGGACCGCCCCCGGCGCGTACTCCCGCTGGCGCACCACGCGGAACCAGCCCTGGGGCAACGGGATCGTCGCGTGCTCCTCGTGGACCACGCGCCCGCCCTCGGGCAGGTGGAGCAGCATCGGGCCGAACACCCCGCCCTCCCGGATCAGCCGGCCGGGGCCCGGCACGGCGTGCGCGTGTCCGGTGACCTCGCCGAGCGCGAGCACCAGCCGGCCCCGCGCGTCGCGCAGTTCACCCGGAGCCTCCAGGAGCTGCGCGGGCACCGCGGACTCCTCCAGTGGCACGATCAGTACATCGCCCTGCCGGTACACAGACCTCTCCCCTCCGCGGCGGCACCCGGTGTGCCGGCCACATCGAAAACGCTACGGCGGGGGTCTGACAATCGGCCGCCGCGCGGTCCGCGGGCGGGGGCGGTCGCGGCGTTGTCAGTGGGGCTTGATAGACCTTGCGGACATCATTTCGTCGCCGTCATCAGGAGCTCAGTGCCATGTCCGTGGACCATCTGCACGAGTTGCTCGGCCTTCCGGCCGTAGATTTCGAGTCCGGGGCGGCGGGCCGGCCCGCCGCCGACGCCGCCGCGTGGCGGGTCCGGATCGACGCCTACGAGGACGAGGGCACCTGGGAGGAGGAGTTCAACGCCTTCCTGGACGAGGTCGACCCGGCGGGTGTCCGCGCCCTGATCATCGGGCAGTGGGGCGAGTCCTACGAGGAGAAGTCCTCGTACCCGATCGGGCTCGTCATCGCCGCCGCCGACCGGCTGACCTCGCTGGAGGCGGTGTTCGTCGGTGATCTGACGATGGAGGAGGCGGAGATCTCCTGGATCGAGCAGAGCGACGTCACGGCGCTGCTCGCGGCCTTCCCCAGGCTGGTGGAGCTGGGGGTGCGCGGCGGCTCGGAGCTGGTCTTCCCGGCCACGAAGCACGAGCGGCTGCGGTCGCTCACCATCGAGACGGGCGGGCTGCCGCGCGAGGTGGTGCGCGGCGTCCTGGACAGCGAACTGCCCGCCCTGGAGCGGCTGGAGCTGTGGCTCGGCGTCTCGGCGTACGGCGGTGACGCCCAGGTGTCGGACCTGGCGCCGCTGCTGTCCGGTACGCGGTTCCCGGCGCTGCGCCATCTGGGCCTGCGCAACAGCGAGATCCAGAACGAGATCGCGGCGGCCGTCGCCTCCGCCCCGCTGGTGGCCCGGCTGCACACGCTGGACCTGTCCTGCGGCACGCTCGGCGACGAGGGCGCGGCCTCCCTCCTGGAGGGGCAGCCGCTGACCCACCTCGACGCGCTGGACCTGCACCACCACTTCCTCACCGAACCGATGGAGCGCCGGGTCACCGAGGCGCTGGAGCCGCACGGGGTCCGGGTGGACCTGTCGGAGCGCTGCGAGCCGTGGGACAACCGGGGCCCGGCCGGCCGTTACGTCACGGTCTCGGAGTGACGGCGCGATGAGCGGCATCTACCATCACGACACGTTCCACGGACTGCCCGTCCGGACCCTGCCGCTGCCGGACAAGGACGGGAGGCGGACGGACGCCCTGCCCGCCGCGGACTCCGTGGCCTGGCGGCTGGACTGCGCCTGGGACGGGCCGGACTTCTCCGAGCTGTGGCGGCACTTCCTGGCCACGGTCGATCCGGCCGGGGTGCGGGCCCTGGTGATCGGGCCCTGGTGGTCGCAGGACTACAGTCCGCTGACGCCCGTCATCGAACTCCTCGCGGCGGACGCCGGGCGCTTCCCGGCGCTGCGCGGCCTGTTCCTCGCCGATGTCGTCAGCGAGGAGTGCGAGGTCTCCTGGCTCCAGATGTGCGACATCACCCCGGTCCTGGAGGCGTACCCGCGCCTCGAGGAGCTGGTGGTGCGCGGCGGGGGCAGCGGGTACAACAAGGAGACGCTGGAGCTGCGACCCCTGCGGCACGAGGCGCTGCGGTCGCTGCGCTTCGAGTCGGGCGGGCTGCCCGCCCCCGTGGTGCGCGCGGTCGGCGCCTGCGAGCTGCCCGCGCTGGAGCGGCTGGAGCTGTGGCTGGGCTCGCAGTGGTACGCGGGCGACGCGACGATGGCGGACCTCGAGCCGCTGCTGTCGGCCGGTGTCTTCCCCCGGCTGCGCCATCTCGGCCTGCAGAACAGCGAGTTCCAGGACGAGATCGCGACCGCGATGGCCTCGGCTCCGGTCGTCGCGCAGCTCGACTCGCTGGCGCTGTCGCTGGGCACCCTGAGCGACGAGGGGGCGCTGGCCCTGCTGAACGGCCAGCCGCTGACGCATCTGTCCTCGCTGGACCTGGAGCACAACTACCTGAGCGAGCCGGTACGGGCCCGGGTCGAGGAGCTGTGCGCCCGTGAGGGCATCGAGGTCGAGCTGGAAGAGGCCGACGACTGGGACGACGATCCCGAGTCCCGCTATGTCGCCATCAGTGAGTAGCGGTCCGCCGCGTCTCGCGGTCGTCGGCAATCCGGGCAGCCGCCGCGTGTCCCTCTTCCAGGACGCGGTGGCCGCCGCCGGCCTGCCCCCGGCACGTACGGTCGCCTGGCTGGACGTGCTGGAGGGCGGGGCGAGGTTCCTGCCCGGCGAGACCGTGCGCGTCGACTCGCCGGGCGAGGACGCCGCGGTGGACCGGCTGCTGCGCGGGGCCGACGATCCGACGCGGGTGGAGGGTTCGGCCCTCTGGTACGCCCGGTTCACCGCCGCCGTCCGCGAGGTCGCGGCGGCGGCGGCGCGGGCGGGCGCCCGGCTGCTGGACGGACCGGCCGACATCGCGGTGCTGTTCGACAAGCGGCTGTGCCACGGGGTGCTGGAGACGGCCGGGGTGCCCGTGCCCGCCTCGCCGACCTCCGGCCCGGCCGGGGCCCCCGTGCGGGGCTGGGAGGACGTGCGGGCCCTGATCGCCGAGCACCGCATGCCCCGGGTGTTCGTGAAGCCCGCGCACGGCTCGTCGGCCTCCGGGGTGCTGGCCGTGGAGACGTCCGGCGACCGGGTCCGGGCGGCCACCTCGGTCGAGCGCGACCCGGCCGGCCGGCTGTACAACTCGCTGCGGGTGCGCCGCTGCACGACGGAGCGCGAGGTCGCCGCGATCGTCGACGCGCTGGCGCCCGACGGGCTGCACATCGAGCGCTGGCTGCCCAAGGCGTCGCAGGGCGGCCGGGCCACCGATCTGCGGGTCGTCGTGGTGGACGGCCGGGCGACGCACGCCGTGGTGCGCACCAGCGCGTCACCGATGACCAATCTGCACCTGGGCGGGGCGCGCGGCGACCTGGCCGGGGTGCGGGCGGCCGTCGAGGCGGCGGGCGGCAGCTGGGGCGAGGCGCTGGCGGTCTGCGAGCGGGGCGCCGCCGCCTTCCCGGACACGCTGTGCGGCGGCGTCGATCTGCTGCCCCTGACCGGCTGGCGGCGGTTCGCCGTCGGCGAGGTCAACGCCTTCGGAGACCTGCTGCCCCGGCTGACCGGACTGCCCGGCAGCCGTGCCGAGGGCCTGGACACCTACGCGGCGCAGGTCGCCGCCGTACTGGACCGAGCAAGGAACACCCGTGTCAGCACAACCCCCTGAGCCCGCCCCCGTCCCGGCCCGCGCGGCCGTCCCGGACCCCGACATGAGCGAGGTCGTGGGCAGCCACGACCTGCTGCTCGTCACCCTGGACACGCTGCGGTACGACGTCGCGGCGGAACTGGCCGCCGCCGGGCGCATCCCGCACCTGGCCCGCCATCTGCCGGGCGGCGCCTGGGAGAAGCGGCACGCTCCGGGCAGTTTCACGTACGCCTCCCACCAGGCGATCTTCGCCGGGTTCCTGCCGACGCCGGCGACGCCCGGCCCACACCCCCGGCTGTTCGCCGCCCGGTTCGCCGGCAGCGAGACCACCGCCGCGCGCACCTTCGTGTTCGACACCCCGGACCTGGTCTCCGGGCTGGCGAAGGAGGGCTATCACACGGTGTGCATCGGCGGGGTCGGCTTCTTCAACCGGCAGGGGCCGCTCGGTTCGGTGCTGCCGGGGCTGTTCCAGGAGGCGCACTGGGAGCCGGAGTTCGGGGTGGCGTCGCCCACCTCGTTCGAGGCGCAGGTCGCCCGCGCGGAGCAGGTGGTCGCCGGTCTGCCGCCCGACCGGCGACTCTTCCTCTTCGTGAACGTCTCGGCGCTCCACCAGCCGAACTGGTTCCACCGTCCCGGCGCGACCCGGGACGCCGGGGACAGCCGCGCGACGCATGCCGCCGCCCTGGAGTACGTGGACGCGCACATCGGCCGGCTGTTCGCCGCCGCGAGCAGCCGCCGCCGTACGTTCGCCATCGTCAGCTCCGACCACGGCACGGCCTACGGCGACGACGGCTACACCGGTCACCGGCTCGGCCACGAGTCCGTCTGGACCGTCCCGTACGCCCACTTCTTCCTGGAACCGGGGGCCGCCCGATGACCGCGACGCAGACCGTCCGCCCGTACGAGAGCTATGTGTACGCCTATCCGCACAAGACGGCGTACCGGCCGCTCGCCGGGCAGCCCGGCGGCAGGCCCGCCCTGCGGGAGCTGTGGGCGGGGGAACGCAAGGACGCGCTCTCCCTCTATCTGCACATCCCGTTCTGCGAGGTCCGCTGCGGCTTCTGCAACCTGTTCACCCGGATCGGCGCGCCCGACGAGCTGACCTCGCGCTATCTGGACGCGCTGGAGCGGCAGGCGGTCGCCGTGCGGGACGCGCTGGGCGACGGGGAGCCGGTGCGGTTCGCCGCCGCGGCGTTCGGCGGGGGCACGCCGACCTTCCTGACGGCGGGCGAGCTGGAGCGCCTGTGCGACATCGCGGAGAAACGGATGGGCGCCGACCTGCGGTCCGTGCCGCTGTCCGTGGAGACCTCCCCGTCGACCGCGACCGCCGACCGGCTGACGGTCCTCGCCGAGCGGGGCGCGACCAGAATCAGCATCGGGGTGCAGAGCTTCGTGGAGGCCGAGGCCCGCGCGGCGGTGCGCCCCCAGCGCCCGGCCGACGTCGAACGGGCCCTGGACCGCATCCGGGACACCTCCGTGCCCCTCCTCAACATCGACCTGATCTACGGCATCGAGGGGCAGACCGAACGGACCTGGCGCACCTCGCTGGACGCGGCGCTGCGGTGGCGGCCGGAGGAGCTGTACCTGTACCCGCTGTACGTGCGTCCGCTGACCGGGCTCGGCAGGCTCTCCGCCGGGCAGGCCGACGCGGCATGGGACGAGCAGCGGCTCCGGCTGTACCGGGCGGGCCGCGACCATCTCCTGGCGCACGGCTACGAGCAGGTGTCGATGCGGATGTTCCGGCGCGCCGACGCTCCGCGCACCGACGGCCCCGACGACTACGCCTGCCAGACGGACGGCATGATCGGGCTCGGCTGCGGCGCCCGCTCGTACACCTCGCGGCTGCACTACTCCTTCGACTACGCGGTGCGGATGGGCGAGGTGCGCGGCATCATCGACGCCTACACGGCGACCGAGGACTTCTCCCGGGCCGAGGTCGGCCGCTACACCGACGGGCAGGAGGCGCGCCGCCGCCACCTCCTGCAGTCGGTGCTCCAGGCGCGAGGCATGGACGTGGAGGGCTATCGCGAGCGGTTCGGGAGTTCGCCGTACGTCGACTTCGCCGAGGAGCTGGCCCGGTTCGAGGAGCGGGGCTGGCTCGATCCGCAGGCTCCCGCCGAGGGCCTGCTGCGGCTGTCGCCCGAAGGGCTCGCGTACTCCGACGCGCTGGGCCCCGAACTCTTCTCCCCCGCCGTGCGGGCCGCGATGGCCACGTACGAGCTGAAGTGAGTCACGCGTGGACCTGACGATTCTGTACCGGGGCCCGCTCGCCTCGTGCGACTACGACTGTCCGTACTGCCCGTTCGCGAAGCGGCGCGACAGCCGGGAGCAGTTGCGCGCGGACCGGGCGGCGCTGGAGCGGTTCACGGCGTGGGTGGCGGCGCAGACCGGCGACCGGATCTCCGTGCTGTTCACGCCGTGGGGCGAGGGCCTGGTGCGGTCCTGGTACCGGCGGGCGATCGTGGAGCTGGCGGGGCTTCCCCACGTGCGGCGGGTCGCGATCCAGACCAACCTCGGCGGCCGGACGCGCTGGCTGGCCGAGGCCCCGGCGGCGGCCCGCGAGCGGATCGCCCTGTGGTGCACCTACCATCCGGGGCAGACGCCGTACGAGCGTTTCCTGGACCGGTGCGCGGAGCTGCGGGACCTCGGGGTGCGGCACAGCGTGGGGGTCGTCGGCCTGGACGCGCATCTCGGTGAGGCGCGGCGGCTGCGCGCGGCGCTGCCGGAGGAGGTGTACCTCTGGGTGAACGCCGCCGAGGGGCACACGTACACGGACGAGGAGGCCGAGCGGTGGACGGCGATCGATCCGCTGTTCCCCTACAGCCGCCATCCGCACCGCTCGGGCGGGCTGCCGTGCCGGACCGGTGAGTCGGTGATCTCGGTGGACGGGGAGGGCACGGTGCGCCGCTGCCACTTCGTCCGGGCGGAGCTGGGCAACCTGTACGACGGGAGCTACCGGGATGCGCTGCGGCCCCGGGCCTGCCCGCTCGCGGTGTGCGACTGCCACATCGGGTACGTGCATCTGGAGACGCTGCCGCTGTACGACGTGTTCGCGGGAGGGGTGCTGGAGCGCATTCCCGCGGGGCTTCCGCTGTCCCCGGTCGCCGCGCCGGGCGCGCGGGGCGACTGAGGACAGCGCGGGGGTGTGTCAGAGCGGCAGCAGGTCCGGCCGCTTCGGCTCGACGTGGTCCCCGGAGGACTCGCCGCGCAGGCGCCGGCCGATCCACGGGACGAGGTGTTCGCGGGCCCACTGGATGTCGTCGCGGCGGACCTCCAGCGTGCCGCGCGGGGGCTCCGGCGGCCACGGCTGGTCCGGGTCGGCCGGTACGGCGAGGCCGAGGACCTGGGCGGCGCGCAGGGCGACGCGGGTGTGGCCCTCGGGCGAGAGGTGCAGCCGGTCGCTGTCCCAGGCCCGCCGGTCCTGCACGGAGCGCAGCGACCACAGGTCGAGGACCGGGCAGCCGTAGCGGTCGGCGATGGCCCGGACGTGGGCGGTGTAGGTGGCGACCTTGCCGCGCAGATGGCGCAGCACGGGGACGCCCCGGGTGTCGAAGCCGGTGGTGACCATGACGGTGCCCACGGACCCGGTGAGGTCGGCGACGGCGCGCTCGAAGCGTTCGGCCACGTCGTCGGGGTCGCTGCCGGGCCGGATGATGTCGTTGCCGCCGGCGCAGAAGCTCACCAGATCCGGGGCGAGTTCCTTGGCGCGGGGCACCTGCTCCTCGACGATCTGGTCGAGGAGGCGTCCGCGTACGGCGAGATTGGCGTACCGGAAGTTCCCGTGCGCGGGAAGCGGGGATTCCGCCGCCGGGCCGGGCTCGGGGAGCCGGTCGGCGAGGAGGACCGCGAGCCGGTCGGCCCAGCCGACGAATGTTCCGTCCGGGCCGGGGTCGCCGACTCCCTCGGTGAAACTGTCGCCGATCGCCGCGTACGACCCGATGGCGCCCAGTCGGTCGATGGTGCCCTGTTGGATGTTGTTCGAATCGTCTGCCACAAACGCATATCCTGCACTGCCGAATGTGACCTACGCGACCGTAATAAGGGGTTGACGGGGGGTGAGATAGACCACCCGGTCAGTTTTCGGTAAAGGGGGAATAAGCGGAGGGGCGGCGCACCGTGTGGTGCGCCGCCCCTCCGTGCCATTCGGCGGCCCGGGGTGCCGGGCGGGGTGCGGACGGATCAGACGTAGATGCCGTGCGACGCGAGGTAGGCGATCGGGTCGACGTCGGAGCCGTACTCCGGGCCGGTGCGGACCTCGAAGTGGAGGTGCGGGCCGGTGGCGTTGCCGGTGGAGCCGGAGAGGCCGACCTGCTGGCCCGCGGACACGGTCTGGCCGGCCGAGACGGAGAGCGAGGACAGGTGGCCGTACTGGGAGTAGTGGCCGTCTGCGTGCTTGATGACGACCTGGTTGCCATAGGCGCCGCCCCAGCCGGCGGTGACGACGGTGCCGGAGGTGATGGCCTTCACGCTGGTGCCGGTGGAGACGGGGAAGTCGATGCCGGTGTGGCTGCCGCTGGACCAGTTGGCGCCGGAGGCGCGGTAGGCGGTGGTGTGGTTGCCGGGGACCGGGTGGGCGTAACCGGAGGCGTTGTCCTGGGTGGCGGGGGCCTCGGTCTCGGGCGCGGCCTGCACCTCTGCCTTGACCTCGGACTTGACCTCGGCCTTGGGCGCGGTGCGGGTCTGGGCCTTGGCGTCGGCCTTCGCCCCGGACTGGGACTCGGTCTTCTTCGGGGCCGGCGCGGCGGGGGCCTCGGACGCGGCGGCGGGGGTCGCCTTGGCGCCGAGGGTCAGCTTCATGCCCGGGAAGATCAGGCTCGGGTTCTCGCCGACGACCTCGCGGTTGTCCTGGTACAGCTTCTGCCAGCCGCCCTTGAGGTGGTGCTGGGCGGCGATCTTCGAGAGGTAGTCGCCGGAGACCACGGAGTAGGTGGTGGTGCCGGTGTTCTTGGCGGGCTTGGCCGGGGTGGCGTGCGCGGCGACCGACTTCGGGGCGGCCGGGGCGGCCTGCTCCGCGGCGTGGGCACCGGTGGCGCCGAGCAGCGGAAGCGCGATGACGGCTCCGCCGGCGCTCGCGGCGACGACGCCGCGGGCGATGGTGCTGGTCTTGGGACGGCGGTGCTTACCCGAAATGGGCATGAAGAATTTCCTCTCCGGCGCCTGCGAGGTGAGCTGTCGGGTTCGGGCTGGAGATGCCCGGCCGCGTCTGGCGCGACTTCACCCCTAGCCGTCCGGTCGTCCCGGTCGGCGGCTTACCTGGTTCCCCCGCTCCTGCCACACGGTGAGTGGATGCGAATTCCGGACGGCGGCAGGATTGGGCGTTCCGTCCGGGGTGACATGGAACGTAAGCGAGCCGGGACGGCGGAAACAAGCCACGGGTTCCACCCGGGATTCCGCCCGGGAATTCCGGTGCGGAATTCCGGTCACACTCCGTGGATTACGGATCTTGGCTTTCCGCGCGGCGCCGGGGATTACCCCTTCGGGGCACCGCCACACACCGTCACGGATATGATCCCGCTCACGAGCGGTCGGCCATCTCCCTTGCAAACGGGGCACGTTCGGGAAAATGCCGCAATACGGACATGGGGTGGTGGGCGAGATGGTTGCCCCGGGAACCGATGTCATAAGGTCGCGGGCGTGGGCCCGTCGGCGACAGGCGCCGGGGCAGAGCCTCCAGGAGTGACCGTGACGCAGCAGCTGCCGCAGACCCCGCCGACGGAGCCCGTCCTCACCGGCGTACGCAACTTCCGCGACGTGGGCGGGCTGCCCACCGCGGACGGCCGCCGGGTGCGCCACGGCAGGCTCTACCGCAGCGGCCACCTGGCGCACGCGACCGCCGAGGACGCGGCCTTCCTGAGCGGGCTGGGGCTGCACACCGTCTTCGACTTCCGCAACGCCGCGGACCACCGGCTGGACGGCCTGGACGTGGAGCTGCCGGGCGTACGCAACGTCAGCATCCCGCTGAGCGACCCGGCGGACGGGGCGGAGTTCTGGCGGATGGTGCGCGACGGCGACATCGCGGATCTGCGCTCGATCCTGGCGGACGGCAAGGGGACGCGCCGCATGATCGCCTCGTACCGCTCCATCATCCTGGAGCGCACCGCCGAGCACAGCCGGGTGCTGCACTCCCTGGCCGAGGACAGCGTGCCCGCGCTGATGCACTGCGCGGCCGGCAAGGACCGGGCGGGGCTGTCCGTCGCGGTGACGCTGCTCGCGGTGGGCGTCGAGCGGGAGGCGATCGAGGAGGACTACCTCAAGTCGAACGACGCCCACCGCCGCTACCGCATACGGCGCAGCGACACCTCGCCCGCCGGGATGTCCCCGGAGGTGCTGGAGCTGCTGAACCCGCTGTTCGGCGCCGAATCCGCGTATCTGGCCGCGGCCTTCGCCGCCATCGACGAGACCTGGGGCGGCACCGACCGCTACCTCCTCGACGGGCTGAAGCTGGCGCCGGCCACCCGGGAGCGGCTGCGCGAGCGGCTGCTCGACGAGGGGTGAGCCGTCCTACTGGTTGTGCATGCCGACGGCGAAGAGCAGATAGAGGAACGCGGCGATGACGTGCCCGGCCACCAGATAGGCGAAGAGCCGGATGACGAGTCCGCGCGGCATCTTCTTCTCGTGGGTGTCGTCGCCGGGTCGCCTGGCCGGGGTGAGCGGGTCGTAGTTCTCCGAGTCGGACATGACTGGCCTCTCTGGCTGCCGGGGAGTCCCGGTGGCGGTCATCTCAGCCGCGGTGGGCGGCGCCGCCGAGACACAGCTCGACGGCGGGGCTCTGCAGCAGGGTGTGGACGAACAGCAGCTCGGCGCCCGCGGGCTCCAGGGCGGCGATCCGGTGCGGGGTGAGCGAGTCGAAGTGCGCGCCGTCGCCCGGCGCGAGGTCGTGGACCGTCTCGCCGAGCGTGACCCGCAGGCGGCCCTTGAGGACGTGCAGCCATTCCTCGCCGGGGTGGACGCGGACCAGATCGCCCTGGGCGCCGTACGGGACGCGGACGCGCAGCGCCTGCATGGCCCGGCCCGAACCGCCGGCCTGCTGGTAGATCCAGCCGTCCGCGGCCGCCCCCTCCAGCGGGCCGCCGCGCACGATCGCGTCACGTTCGGGGGGCGTCTCGCCGAGCAGCTCGGAGACCGTCGTACCGTAGATCCTGGCCAGCTGGAGCAGCATGGGCAGCGAGGGCTGGCGCCGGCCCGTTTCGAGCCGGGAGAGGTGGGCGGGCGAGAGTCCCGCCCGCTGGGCCGCGGTCTCCAGCGTGAGACCACGGCCGCGGCGCAGATCGCGCAGGCGTGGCGCGACACCGGGCAGCTCGCCGGCCGCCTGGTCGTCCGGAGGGTTCATGCCTCCATTGGGCCAAAGACTTTCCCCGGAGGCAAATTTCTTGCCTCTCAGGCAAAAGTCGTCAGCGGTTGGCGACGGCCTGCTTCACCAGGGTCCGGCCGAAGTCCCACATCAGTCCCCCGCCGCTGTGCGCGTCGTCCATGACGGCCGTGAACGCGGTGACGAAGCGGTCGACGTCCGCGTCGTCGATCACCAGCGGCGGAATCAGCTTGATCACTTCGAGGTGGTCGCCGGAGACCTGGGTGAGGATGCGGTGCTTCTGGAGCAGGGGCACGACCACCATCTGCGCGAAGAGTCCCTTGCGGGCCGCCTGGAGCATGGCCCAGCGGCTGCGCAGCTTCAGTGAGGCGGGGCGGCCGAACTCGATGCCGATCATCAGCCCGCGCCCCCGCACCTCGTGCAGCAGCTCGTAGCGGCCGACCAGGGCGGACAGCCGCTCGCGGAGCAGGTCGCCGGTGCGGCGGGCGTGCGCGACGGTCTCCTCGTCCTCCATCACCGACAGCACCGCGAGCCCGGCCGCCATCGCCTGGGCGTTGGAGCCGAAGCTGGCGGAGTGGACGAGGACGCGGTCCATCGAGGAGTAGACGCGCTTGAAGATCCAGTCCTTGCCGAGCGTCGCCCCGACCGGGACGTAGCCGCCGGACAGCGCCTTGGCGACGCAGACGAGGTCGGGTTCCACGCCCTCCTCGTGCTGGTAGGCGTAGAAGTCGCCGGTCCTGCCGAGCCCGGTCTGCACCTCGTCGGCGATGAGGAGGGCCTTGTGCTTGTGCAGCAGTTCCTGGGCCGCGCGCAGGAAGCCGGGCGGCGCGGCGTGCACCCCCTTGCCCTGGATCGGCTCCACCACCAGCGCGGCCACATCGCCCCGCTTCAGCTCCCGGCGCAGCGCGTCGAGGTCGCCGAGGGCGATGGCGGTGTCGGGCAGCAGGGGGGCGAAGCCGTCGCGGAAGCCGCCCTCGCCGTTGACCGAGAGGGAGCCGGTGGTCAGCCCGTGGAAGGCGTGGTGGCAGTACAGGACGCGCGGCCGGCCGGTGGCGTAGCGGGCGAACTTGAGCGCGGTCTCGACGGCCTCGGTGCCGCTGTTGCCGAAGAAGACCCGGTCCAGGTGCGGGCTGTGGCCGAGCAGCTTCTCCGCGAGCAGGCCCGGCAGCGGCTGGCAGTCGAAGCGGGTGAGGTCGGCGAGCGAGGCGTCGAGGACGTCGTGCAGCGCCTTGCGTACGACGGGGTGGTGGCGGCCGAGCCCCATCACGCCGAACCCGGCGAGCATGTCCAGGTAGTCGTTGCCGTCGGCGTCCCAGAAGTGGGCGCCCTCCGCCCGTTCGTAGACCTTGTCGAAGCCGATGGTGTGCAGCATGCGCGGGAGCTGGTGGTTGAGGTACCGGTGGTGCAGCTCGTAGCGTTCGGCGCCGCGCTCGGCGAGGAGCCGCGCCAGATCAAAGCCCTTGGGCCCGTCGTCCTTCATGCCCCGCTCTCCTTGTGCCCGTCGGCCGGGGCCTCGTGCCCCGTCGTGCCGCCGGCCGCCCGCAGTGCGGCGGTGGCGGCGCTGATCCGGCCCGCGATCTCGACCGGTGTGAGTCCGATGTCGGCCAGCACCTCGGCACGTTTGCCGTGCGCGAGGAACTGCTCGGGGATGCCGAAGGTGCGCAGCGGTACGTCGACGTCCGCGTCCCGGAGCGCCTGCCCGACCGCCCAGCCGACTCCCCCGGCCCGGCTGTTGTCCTCGACGACGGCGACGAGCCGGTGCCCGGCCGCGAGCGGCGGCAGTTCCGCGTCGACCGGTTTGACCCAGCGCGGGTCCACCACGGTGCACCGGACGCCGGCGCCCGAGAGCAGGTCGGCGGCGCGCAGGCAGACCGGCGCCATCACGCCGACCGCGACCAGCAGCACGTCGGCGTCCTCGTCGCGCCGCAGTACGTCCATGGCGCCGATCCGGCCGACGGCGGGGACCGGCTCGCCCACCGACTCCTTGGGGAACCGCACCAGGGTCGGCGCGTCGTCCACCGCGACCGCCTCGCGCAGTTCCTCGCGCAACCGGTCCGCGTCGCGGGGCGCGGCGATGCGCAGCCCGGGGACGACCTGGAGGACCGACAGGTCCCACATGCCGTTGTGCGAGGCGCCGTCGGGTCCGGTGACCCCGGCCCGGTCCAGGACGAAGGTGACCCCGCACCGGTGCAGGGCGACGTCCATCAGGAGCTGGTCGAACGCCCGGTTGAGGAAGGTGGCGTAGACGGCGACGACCGGGTGGAGGCCGCCCGTGGCGAGTCCGGCGGCGCTGACCGCGGCGTGCTGCTCGGCGATGCCCACGTCCCAGACGCGGCCCGGGAACGCCTCGGCGAACCGGGTCAGCCCGACCGGGTCGAGCATGGCGGCGGTGACCGCGACGACGTCCGGCCGCTCCGCGCCGATGGCAGTGATCTCGTCGGCGAACACGGAGGTCCAGGACGGCCCCGCGGCCGGGGTGAGCGGGGCGCAGGTCAGCGGGTCCATGGCGGCCACGGTGTGGAAGCGGTCGGCCTCGTCGCGCAGGGCGGGGGCGTAGCCGCGGCCCTTCTCGGTCAGGCAGTGCACGAGGACCGGGCCCCGGTAGCGGCGGGCGCGGTGCAGGGCCGCCTCGACGGCGGCGGTGTCGTGGCCGTCGACCGGGCCGATGTACTTCAGGCCGAGGTCCTCGAACAGGCCCTGCGGGGCCACGAAGTCCTTGAAGCCCTTCTTCGCGCCGTGCAGCGACCCGTACAGGGGCTTGCCGACGACGGGGGTGCGCTCCAGGAGGTCCTTGCCCCAGGCCAGGAAGCGCTCGTAGCCGTCGGTGGTGCGCAGGGTGGCGAGGTGGCGGGCGAGGCCGCCGATGGTCGGGGCGTAGGAGCGGGCGTTGTCGTTGACCACGACGATCAGCGGGCGGTCCCTGGCGGCGGCGATGTTGTTCAGCGCCTCCCAGGCCATGCCGCCGGTGAGCGCGCCGTCGCCGATGACCGCGACGACCCGGCCGACCCGGCCGCGTACCTCGTCGGCCTTGGCGAGGCCGTCCGCCCAGCCGAGGACGGTGGAGGCGTGCGAGTTCTCGATGACGTCGTGCTCGGACTCGGCGCGGGAGGGGTAGCCGGACAGGCCGCCCTTGCCGCGCAGTTTGGAGAAGTCCTGGCGGCCGGTGAGGAGCTTGTGCACGTAGCTCTGGTGGCCAGTGTCCCACAGGATGCGGTCGACGGGCGAGTCGAAGACCCGGTGCAGGGCGATGGTCAGCTCCACCACGCCGAGGTTGGGGCCGAGATGGCCCCCGGTCCTGGCCACCGCCTGCACCAGGAAGGTGCGGATGTCGTCGGCGAGTTCGCCGAGTTGTGACGCGTTCAGTGCCTTGAGATCGTGCGGCCCCCGGATGCTCTGCAGCAGCGTCATGCCGGGCCCCCTCTCTGGTCCTGTTCCACCTCGGGTGACCGGGCGGGGCCGGCGGACGGGGCGGGCGGCCCCGTCCGCCGGTTCCGCGACCGGCTAACGGCTCACGGGTTCACCGGCTTCCGCCGACGGTCTCGCGCGCGGCGCGCAGGGACTCCTTGAGGGAGCCCATGGTGGCGAGGACGGCGGTGGGCTCGTAGCCGCAGTGCGCCATGCAGTTGGCGCAGCGCGGGTCCTTGCCCCGGCCGTACTTGTCCCAGTCGGTCTCCTCGATGAGCTGCCGGTACGTGGGCACGTAGCCGTCGCTCATCAGGTAGCAGGGCCGCTGCCAGCCGAACAGCGAGTAGTTGGGGATGGCCCACGCGGTGCAGGGGAAGTCGGCCTTGCCCTCCAGGAAGTCCAGGAAGAGCGGCGAGTGGTTGAGCCGCCAGCGGCCCCGGTTGCCGCCGGCGAAGGTCTTGCGGAACAGCTCGCGGGTCTGCTCGACGCCCAGGAAGTGCTCCTGGTCGGGCGCCTTCTCGTAGGCGTAGGCGGGCGAGATCATCATCTCGTCCACCTGGAGGTCGTCGTTGAGGAAGTTGAGGACCTCGATGATGGTCTGCGGGGTGTCGGTGTTGAAGAAGGTGGAGTTGGTGGTGACCCGGAAGCCGCGCCGCTTGGCCTCCTTGATCGCCGCCACCGCCTCGTCGAACACCCCTTCCTTGGCGACCGACTCGTCGTGCCGCTCGCGCATTCCGTCGATGTGCACGGCGAACGCGAAATAGGGCGACGGGGTGAACTTCTCGATCTTCTTGCGCAACAGCATCGCGTTGGTGCAGAGGAACACGTATTTCCTCTTCGCCACGAGCTGGCGCACGATCTCGTCGATCTGCGGGTGCATCAGGGGTTCGCCCCCGGCGATGGAGACCATCGGGGCGCCCGACTCCAGCACCGCGCCCACGGCCTGGGCCACGGGCATGCGCTGCTTGAGGACTCCGGCCGGGTGCTGGATCTTCCCGCAGCCCTCGCACGCGAGGTTGCAGGCGAACAACGGCTCAAGTTCGACGATCAGCGGGAATTTGTCCCTCTTGCGGAGCTTCTGTTCAATGAGATACGTCGCAACCTTGATGGACTGGCGAAGCGGCATGGCCATCTGGCTCACCTCCTGGGGAGCAGCGAAGAACGGTGCCATTCATGAAAAGCCGGCAGGACGGCACGGAGAACACGGAAAGCCGATATTCCACCGCGGACCGTGCCGATGCGGACGAGCTCGTGCTCCGGAGCGTCCACGACCACCCGGACGGCGGCAACCGGGCGGGGCCCGGCCCGCAGGGCGGTACGCAGGGTCGCGGCGGACTCCATGTCCACCGCGATCGCCCCGGTGGCCCGCAGCTCGGCCCGCTCATGTCCCCGTACGACATGGTCGGAGCCGGTGAGCGGGCCGGTGTGGACGGTGCGTCCCGGCAGGGCCCCGGCCAGCGCGGCGGCCAGCAGGTCCGTACCGGCGCACGGGACGCGGTCCCCGGCGTCCCGCGTCTCCGAGGCCACCACCAGGTCGCCCGGATGCATGCCGGGCGCGAGGCCGGC